>NZ_JAHPJG010000015.1:0-169943 GCF_020515755.1 Pseudomonas sp. B20 | reverse complement strand
CTTGGGGGCAGTCCACAGCGTGGGAATGCAGTTCACGACGCTCTGCGTCGCCAAGAGGACACGGAGCGTCGCACGATAGTTGAGGCGTTCAGGAGATTGAATTAACCGTGCTGCCTCAACGCCCCGTCTTTTTCCGGCCCATGACATGCGAGAACACCGCATGCAAATCATCCGAAGCGCTGTCTTCGTCAAGGTTGAGTTTGCTGTCGATGTGGTCCATGTGATGCATCATCAATTCGACGGCCAGCGCTGCATTGCGGGCTTCGATGGCGTCGATCAACTGGCTGTGCTCATCGTAGGAACAGTGCGTGCGATTGCCGGTTTCGTACTGGGCAATGATCAGTGAGGTCTGCGACACCAGGCTGCGCTGGAAGCTGATCAGCGGCGCGTTTCTAGCGGCCACGGCCAACTGCAGGTGAAACTCGCCGGACAGACGAATACCGGCGCCCCGATCACCGCGAGCAAAGCTGTCGCGCTCGTCGCTGACCATCTGACGCAGCTCGGCCAGCTGCTCGGCAGTGGCGTGCTCGACCGCCAGTTCCGTGATTGCCTTCTCGACCATGCGCCGCGCGAAAAACACCTGACGTGCCTCTTCAACGCTGGGGCTGGCGACCACCGCGCCACGATTGGGGCGCAACAGCACGACGCCCTCATGGCCCAACCGCGACAGCGCGCGACGAATGATGGTACGACTCACACCGAAAATCTCGCCCAGCGCCTCTTCACTCAATTTGGTACCCGGCGCCAGCCGCTGCTCCAGAATGGCATCGAAGACATGTTCGTAAACGACATCGTCCTGCGTGACGTTACGGCTTAGGCCAAGGCTGCGCGGCTGTTTCTTGAGAGGCAGGGACCGGTCGTTCATGGGCACTCGTGCGCAGGTGGATGACGGCGTCGGGACTGGCACATTGTACACAGGGCAAAAGCGCAGACACGCGCAAAAAAAAAGCCCGCAGTGTGGGGCGGGCAAGAGGTATTCAGCTGCCCCGGTACGTCGAGTAGCTGTACGGCGAGATTAACAACGGGACATGAAAGTGTTCCTGACCTGCGTCAATGCCGAAGCGCAGCACCACCTCATCGAGAAAGGCAGGCTCATTCAGAACCACGCCCCGCGCGCGGTAATAATCGCCAGCCTTGAAGTGCAATTGATAGACGCCGGATTGATAGGCCTCGCCCTGCAACAGCGGCGCATCGCAGCGCCCATCGCTGTTGGTAAGCGCACTGACAATGTGCAGCAACTGCTGGTCTTCGACCCGGTACAACTCGATGCGGATGGCGCTGCCTGGGCAGCCGTGGGCGGCATCCAGTACATGTGTGGTCAATTTTCCCAAAACTTCACTCCTCACATCCGGCCATGGTCAAGCAGTGCACCAATGAAGTGCTCTACATCGTGCGATTGCGACCGATTAAGACACTTTCGGGAAAAGCTGTACACAATAAATTCCTGATCGTCCAACAGCTCGTAGCCAAGACGCTGACTGGGCGCGCGATTGGTCAGACATTGAGGAAGCAGAGGAAAAATATCAGGTTTTTTATGATTAGCTGACCAGTCAGGCAGGTTTCTTGCTTGTTTTACACTTGCCGAGACGCTTCGGTGCAGAAACGTACAGGGTTACAAGCTGAAAATAAAATTGTATACAATCTTGATTCGGCAGTGCCTTGACCGTTCCTGGCATTGCACCTGACTTAACGCATTCAACGCACCCCATGGACAAGAAGGAAGCTTGCAGTGAGCGCTGACTACCCACGCGACCTGATCGGTTACGGCAACAACCCGCCTCACCCACGCTGGCCGGGTAATGCGCGCATTGCCTTGTCTTTCGTGCTGAATTACGAGGAAGGTGGCGAGCGCAATATTCTGCACGGCGACAAGGAATCAGAAGCCTTTCTGTCCGAGATGGTTGCCGCGCAGCCGCTCCAGGGCCAGCGCAACATGAGCATGGAGTCGCTGTACGAGTACGGCAGCCGCGCCGGTGTGTGGCGTATTCTCAAGCTGTTCAGGCAGTTCGATATCCCACTGACCATTTTCGCCGTCGCCATGGCCGCGCAGCGTCATCCGGAGGTGATCCGCGCCATGGTCGCCGAAGGTCATGAGATCTGCAGCCACGGCTATCGCTGGATCGACTACCAGAACATGGACGAAGCCCAGGAGCGTGAGCACATGCGCCAGGCGATCCAGATCCTCACCGAGATCAGCGGCGAACGGCCGCTGGGCTGGTACACCGGGCGCACCGGCCCCAACACCCGGCGTCTGGTCATGGAGGAAGGCGGTTTTCTCTATGATTGCGACACCTATGACGATGACCTGCCGTACTGGGAGCCGAACAACCCGACCGGCAAGCCTCATCTGGTGATTCCGTACACCCTGGACACCAACGACATGCGCTTCACCCAGGTGCAGGGCTTCAACAATGGCGAGCAGTTCTTTCAGTACCTCAAGGATGCGTTCGACGTGCTGTATGCCGAAGGCGAAGACGCGCCGAAGATGCTTTCCATCGGCCTGCATTGCCGCCTGATCGGCCGCCCCGCCCGCCTCGCCGCACTCAAGCGTTTCATCGAGTACGCCAAAGGTCATGAGCAGGTGTGGTTTACCCGACGTGTCGATATCGCCCGGCACTGGCACACTGAACATCCGTTTACCGGCAAGGCCGAGCAATGAGCACGTTCAAGACACTGACACCTTCAAGCCTGGGCCGGGATGCGTTCATCGCGGCCTTTGCCGATATCTACGAACACTCACCGTGGGTCGCGCAGCAAGCGTTCGACCAAAGCACAGGCGTGCAACTCGATCAGGTGGAGGCCCTGCACGCTCGCATGAGCGAGATCCTGCTGGGTGCCACACACGAGCAACAACTGGCACTGATCAATGCCCACCCGGACCTGGCAGGCAAGGCTGCCGTCCAGGGCGAGCTGACTCAGGCCAGTACCGATGAACAGGCCGGCGCCGGTATCCACCACTGCACGCCTGAGGAGTTCCAGCGCTTTACCGAGCTGAACGAGGCTTACAAGGCCCGCTTTGGCTTTCCGTTCATCATGGCGGTCAAGGGCAGCGACAGGCACAAAATTCTGGCAGCGTTCGAACAACGCATCCACCACTCGCCCGAGGCCGAGTTTGCTTGCGCCCTGGCCGAGATCAACAAGATCGCACTGTTTCGTCTACAGGCGCTTTGAGCGTCGCAGTCATAACCGTATTCAGAAGGCAGACAAAAAGCATGAAAGTTTACGCCGCACCGTTCGAGAAGTTCGTGAACCTGGCCGACGCGCGTCTGGGCACCAAAATCCTTTCGGTCACCGATGACTGGTTCGCAGACGCCAACCGGCTGTTCCAGCCGACCCCGGCCGTGTGGAAAGAAGGCGTGTTCGACGACAACGGCAAGTGGATGGACGGCTGGGAGTCGCGCCGCAAGCGTTTCGAAGGGTACGACAGCGCGGTGATTCGCCTCGGTGTGGCGGGAACCATCAAGGGTGTGGACATCGACACCTCGTTTTTCACCGGCAACTTCCCGCCTTCCGCATCACTGGAAGCGTGCTTCCTGGCGTCCGGCGAGCCCGATGAAAACACCGCCTGGACCGAAGTGCTGCCGTCTGTGGAGCTGCAAGGCAACAGCCATCATTACCATGAGATCAGCAGCGATCAGGCGTTCAGCCACCTGCGCTTCAACATCTACCCGGACGGCGGCGTCGCGCGTCTGCGCGTATACGGTGTGCCGCATCGCGACTGGTCGAAAGTCAGCGAGGACGAGCAGATCGATCTGGTTGCGGCGCTCAATGGCGGCCGATCGATTGCCTGCTCCGATGAACACTACGGCAGCATGAGCAATATCCTCAACCCTGGTCGCGGTGTGAACATGGGCGACGGCTGGGAAACCGCGCGCCGCCGCACACCCGGCAACGACTGGGTCATCGTGGCGCTCGGGCACCAGGGCGAAGTCGAGAAAGTCATCGTCGATACCCTGCACTTCAAAGGCAACTACCCGGACAGCTGCTCGATTCAGGGCGCACTGGTCAAGGGTGGCACCGACAGCCAGATCGAAACCCAGAGCCTGTTCTGGCGCGAGTTGCTGCCCAGCCAGAAGCTGACCATGCACGCCGAACACGAGTTCGCCGAGCAGATCAAGGCGATCGGCCCGATCACCCACATCCGCCTGAACGTATTCCCGGACGGTGGCGTGAGCCGCCTGCGAGTGCTGGGCAAGGTGTCCAGGTAACAACGCGTCGGAAGTCAGCAGAAGGCAACAGGCTATCGTTCCCACGCTCCGCGTGGGAATGCAGTTCCGGACGCTCTGCGTCCAGTCTTGAGTATGTGTGGCGCGGCGTAGAGTTGTGACGCAGAGCGTCACGAAATGCATGCCAACGCAGAGCATTGGCACGATAGTCATCAATACGAATGTGCAAACGACCCACCCTCAAAACCATTGAAGAAGAACCCGCATGCGCAAACTGATAATCGAGCCACTGACCAAGGAAGCCTTTGCGCCATTCGGTGATGTGATCGAAACCGACGGCAGCGATCACTTCATGATCAACAACGGCTCGACCATGCGCTTTCATCGTCTGGCTGACGTGCAGACCGCGCAGCCGGAGGACAAGGCGATTATCAGCATCTTCCGCGCCGAAGCGCTGCCGATGCCGTTGACCATCGGCATGCTGGAGCGTCATCCGCTGGGCAGTCAGGCGTTCGTGCCGCTGCTCGGCAACCCCTTTCTGATCGTGGTCGCGCCGGTCGGCGATGTGCCTGAATCAGAGGCGACCCGCGCCTTCGTGTCGAACGGCAGGCAGGGTGTCAATTACCATCGCGGCGTCTGGCACCATCCGGTGCTGACGATCGAAAAGCGGGATGACTTCCTGGTGGTTGATCGCAGTGGCGAAGGCAATAACTGTGACGAGCATTACTTTGCCGAGAGCCAGTTGCTGGTTCTCGATCCCCACCCACTGGAAGGGTAAACACCGTGCTGGCACATATGATGGAATGGCTGAATCTGGGCGTGCGCTGGATTCACATGATTGTCGGCGTCGCCTGGATCGGCGCCTCGTTCTACTTCGTCTGGCTGGAGAACAACCTCAACCGCAGCAACCCGCGTGAAGGCCTGTCGGGTGATCTGTGGGCGATCCACGGCGGCGGTATCTACCACCTGGAGAAGTACAAGCTCGCACCGCCGACCATGCCGGAGAATCTGCACTGGTTCAAATGGGAAGCCTATTCGACCTGGCTGTCAGGGGTCGCGCTGTTGTGCGTGGTGTTCTACGCCAACCCGACGCTGTACCTGCTGGCACCGGGCAGCAGCCTGAGTGGCGCCGAGGGTGTGCACATCGGCCTGGGTTCGCTGTTCGTTGGCTGGTTCATTTACAGCTTTCTGTGTGACTCGCCATTGGGCAAGCGCCCTGCCCTGTTGGGCGTGGTCCTGTTCGTGCTGCTGGCGGCGGCGGCGTACGGGTTCAGCAAAGTGTTCAGCGGTCGCGGTGCCTATCTGCATGTGGGCGCGATCATGGGCACCATCATGGTCGGCAACGTGTTCCGCATCATCATGCCGGCCCAGCGCGCGCTGGTGGCCGCCATTGCCGAGAACCGCACGCCGGACCCAAGCCTGCCGGCAAAAGGCCTGTTGCGTTCACGACACAACAACTACTTCACCCTGCCCGTGCTGTTCATCATGATCAGCAATCACTTTCCAAGCACCTACGGCAGTGAGTACAACTGGCTGATTCTTGCAGGTATCGCGCTGCTGGCCGTGCTGGTGCGCCATTACTTCAATACGCGGCACAACAGCCATCGATTCGCCTGGACCCTGCCGGTCGCTGCGCTGGGCATGCTGTGCCTGGCGTATGTCACCGGCCCTGCGCAAGCGCCGGCCAAGATCGTCTATCAGCCACTGCCCGGTACAGCGGTCGGCGGTCATCGGGCTGATGAACAACCTGCGCAACCCGCTGCGCCTGCACAGGCAGCGCCTGCCCAGCCCGAGCCAGCCAAGGTGGCAGGTGCAGACTTCAACACGGTGCACGATGTCATTCGGCAACGTTGCTCGGTCTGTCACTCGGCCACGCCTACCAGTCAGCTGTTCAGCGTCGCTCCGGCCGGCGTGATGTTCGATACACCTGAACAGATCCAGCAACAGGCGCCGCGCATCAAGGCGCAGGCGATCACCGCGCCGATCATGCCGCTGGGCAATATCACCCAGATGACCCAGCAGGAACGTGATCTGGTAGGCGCCTGGATCGATCAGGGCGCCCACATCAACTGAAGCAATGGGCATTGCCCTGTTTTCGCTCCGGACGCCCTGCTCTGGAGCACTTGAGCACGGCGACGCGAGTCAGTATCCTCCGCCGCCGCTGCCAACCCGCCTCTCTCTTTCCCGATAGCTGAACCTGACCGGGCGGCCCACTGGCTGAACGGCGCCCAGAACGCTGCCCATTGAAAAAAATGACCTGAAATCGGCACTTCGATATCGGTTTGAAGGCTTACTTAAACTTTTTTTCACTGATTGGCGCAGCTCTTGCTAACAACACAAAGCTGACCAGACAGACAAATTATTGCAACCACCGACAAGGCGTCATGCATAGAACGCCAGTCCGAAAAAATCACGATCTACATCAAGGGGCTCACCGCATGAACCGTACGATTTCCAGTGCATTACTGGCCAGCAGTCTGCTGGTTGCTGCACCCGCCATGGCAGGGGATATCTTCCAGTGGCATAGTAATAGCCTGACCTATCTCAATGGACGAGACTTTGCTGTCAACCCGGAAAATCAGCAGACCTTCACCTTTGAGCACGCGGACAGCTGGAAGTACGGCGACAACTTCTTCTTCGTCGACAAGATCTTCTACAACGGCAAGAAAGACGCAACCGCTGGCGATAACACCTATTACGGCGAGTTCTCGCCACGGCTTTCGCTGGGCAAGGTCTTCGGCCAGAAGTTCGAGTTCGGGCCGATCAGCGATGTGCTGATTGCCGCAACTTACGAGTTTGGTGAAGGCGATAACGAGTCGTACCTGATCGGTCCGGCGTTCGACTTGAAGATCCCGGGTTTCGACTACTTCCAGCTTAACTTCTACCAGCGCCAGACCGAAGGCAATCGCCCGGGCGACGGCGTGTGGCAGATCACTCCGGTGTGGTCCTACACCATTCCGGTGGGCAAATCGGATGTGCTGATCGATGGATTCATGGACTGGGTGGTCGACAACGACAAGACCTCGCGTGGCACTTACCACTCCAACCTGCACTTCAACCCGCAGATCAAGTACGACCTGGGCAAGGCACTGAATTACCCGGAGCGGCAGCTGTACGTGGGTATCGAATACGACTACTGGACCAACAAATACGGCATCAAGGACACAAGTTCCTTCGACACCGATCAGAACACCGCGAGCTTGCTGGTCAAGGTGTTCTTCTAAGCACGTTGTTTGACGGTGATGACGCTCACTCCGGAATTCTGTGGGAGCGAGCTTGCTCGCGAAGGCGGTGTTTCAGCCAGCCTTCGGTTGGCTGTACCAACCCCTTCGCGAGCAAGCGAAGCGTCGCCCGGCTCGCCTTCACGGCCCTGGATCAGAAGTGTGGATGCCCCCCTCAATCACTCCTTCGCAGCTTTCCAGACCTTGCCAATCAGCGTCACGACCAACACCAGCACGGCACCGGCAATGATCCCGGCAAGCGCATCGATCAGCGTCGGAACGACCATCGACAGACCGCCTACCGCACCCGCTGCCGCTTCAGTCACGCCCTCGACCCAATGATGAGCGAACGGCAGGCCGTGGACCAGAATCCCGCCGCCGACCATGAACATCGCAGCCGTACCGACGATCGACAGCACTTTCATCAACACCGGTGCCAGCCACAGCAGGCCGGCACCGATCTTTTGTGCAGCCGAAGCTGCGCTTTTCTTCAGATACAGGCCCAGGTCATCGAGTTTGACGATACCGGCCACCAACCCGTAGACCCCCACGGTGATCAGCACTGCGACGATAACAAGCACGCCGACCTGATCCATGAAGGGTCTGGCCGAGACCACACCCAGTGCGAGCACGATGATTTCCGCCGAAAGAATGAAGTCCGTGCGAATCGCGCCTTTGACGCGTTCCTTTTCGAACGCCACCATGTCCACAGACGCATCCGCCGACGCCTGCTTGCGCTGCTCATGCTCTTCGCCGGTTTCGGGATGCAGCCATTTATGGGCGATTTTCTCGAAGCCCTCGAAGCACAGAAACGCACCGCCGATCATCAGCAACGGCAGAATCGCCCAGGGTGCGAAGGCACTGATCAGCAACGCTGTCGGAACCAGAATGGCCTTGTTGAGCAGCGACCCCTTGGCCACGGCCCAGACAACCGGCAATTCGCGATCCGCTGAAACACCGGTGACCTGCTGGGCATTGAGCGCCAGATCATCACCCAGCACACCCGCCGTCTTCTTCGTGGCCAGTGCCACGTCATCGAGCAGCGTCGCAATATCGTCAAGCAGGGTAAGCAAGCTTCCAGCAGCCAAAATGAAAATCCTTGAGCAAGTAAAAAAGAAAACGGCACTGATTGAATCATGCGCCAGAGTCAATCGTGTGGCAGTCAGCAACTCTGACCTTGGTCAGACGTGAACGTTTGACGCTGCATGCAGCAAACAGGCCACGCCAAACCCCGTCAGAGAGGTAACTGGGTCGTGGAAACGACCTGACGCAGCCCCATGAACGAACGAATCTGTCTGACACCGGGCAAGTACAGTAACTGTTCGGCGTGCAGACGGTTGAAGCTCTGACTGTCCCTGGTGCGCAACAACATGAAGTAGTCGAACTCGCCAGTGACGACATGAAACTCCATACAACCGGAAACCTTCTGCGCAGCGGCTTCGAATTGCGCGAATGAATCCGGTGTCGACCGGTCCAGCACGACACCGATCAGCACCACCATGCCGGCGTCCAGAACATCGCCATTGAGCAACGCCACCACGCCCTTGATCACGCCCGCCTCTTTCAGCCGCTCGACGCGACGCAGGCACGCAGGCGGACTCAGTTTGACCTTCTCGGCAAGTGCCACATTGGAAATGGACGCGTCACGTTGCAAGGTCTTGAGGATGGCGCGGTCAATCCTGTCCAGCAGCGGCGTCATGTCAGCACCGGACTTTTTAGCGCGTTCATTTATTGCTTTCATAATGAAATTCACACAATAAAAGTCTGTTTAGTTGCATTCAGGCTAACGCTTATTTTGTAGATAGACAATTCTTTGCAACCACGATTATTCGCAGTTTTCCTATGATGGGAGCCATGCCGGGCCGCTCGATAAACACATCGAGCCCCACCTTCAATGCCCGGAACAACTTATCAACGGAGACCCGATATGAACCTGAGCAAGTTCAAGCGCTACCCTCTGACCTTCGGCCCCTCGCCCATTACCCCACTGAAACGCTTGAGTGAGCATCTGGGCGGCAAGGTCGAGTTGTATGCCAAGCGCGAAGATTGCAACAGCGGTCTGGCCTTCGGCGGCAACAAGACCCGCAAACTGGAATACCTGGTGCCGGAAGCCATCGACGGCGGCTACGACACATTGGTGTCGATCGGTGGCATCCAGTCCAACCAGACCCGTCAGGTGGCAGCCGTAGCGGCGCATCTGGGCATGAAGTGCGTGCTGGTTCAGGAGAATTGGGTCAACTATTCGGACGCGTTGTACGACCGGGTCGGCAATATCGAGATGTCGCGCATCATGGGCGCCGATGTGCGCCTGGATTCGGCAGGCTTCGATATCGGCATTCGCCCGAGTTGGGAAAAGGCCATGGCCGACGTCGAGGAAGGCGGCGGCAAACCGTTCCCGATTCCAGCGGGCTGTTCGGAACACCCTTATGGCGGCCTGGGGTTCGTGCGTTTTGCCGATGAAGTGCGCCAGCAGGAAGAAGAGCTGGGCTTCAAGTTCGACTACATCGTGGTCTGCTCGGTCACCGGCAGTACTCACGCAGGCATGCTGGTGGGCTTCGCTGCCGATGGCCGGGCACAGCGTGTGATCGGTATCGATGCGTCGGCCAAACCGGAAAAGACCCGCGCGCAGGTCCTGCGTATCGCTCAGAACACCGCAAAACTGGTGGAGCTGGGCCGCGAAATCACCGCCGAAGACGTGGTGCTCGACACCCGCTACGCCTACCCGGAATACGGCCTGCCGAACGATGGCACCCTCGAAGCCATCCGCCTCTGCGCCCGCCTGGAGGGCGTGCTGACCGACCCGGTCTACGAGGGCAAATCCATGCACGGCATGATCGACATGGTGCGCAACGGCGAATTCCCCGAAGGCTCGAAAGTGCTCTACGCCCACCTCGGCGGCGTGCCGGCGTTGAATGCCTACAGCTTTCTGTTCAAGGACGGTTGAGCCACCCCGAAAGCTGCTTGAATGGCCCGTGAATTCGCGGGCCATTTTGCACTCGCTCGAAAAGCCGACAAACCTGAAATGGAAACGGCATCCACACACGTATTCACATGTATTACACTGCACCCTCATGTAATACAAATAACTACGTGTGAGGTGCATATGTCCACAATGTCTCTACGTCTGCCGGACGAAATGGCGGATACCCTTGCACACCTTGCAAAGGCCACCGGGCGCAGCAAGTCATTTTTGGCCCTCGACGCGCTCCGCGAATACCTGACACGCGAGGCTTGGCAGATTGCCGAAATTCAGCGTGCCATCGAAGAAGCCGACGCCGGCGAGTTCGCAAGCCCAGACGACGTAAAAGCTGTCATGGACAAATGGTCAGGCAATGCAGGTTGAGTGGCTCAAAACAGCACTAAAGAATCTGGATGAGGAGGCAGCGTATATCGCACTGGACAATCCAGCTGCTGCCGCTGCTTTCGTAAAAGCCATTCAATCAAGCGTAACGCAGCTCGCGAACTTTCCCGCCATGGGCCGGGAAGGACGGATTGCCGGAACCAGAGAATGGCCTCTGCCAGACCTGCCTTACCTGATTCCATATCGCATCCGTAGCGGCCGGCTACAGGTTCTACGGATTTTCCACACCAGAAGACAATCGCCACCCGTGTGGTAAACCGCAAAGACGTTTGCTGCACACAGCTTCGCTATCAAACCCGAAAATACTTCTGCAGGGCCTGTGCCAGCAGGCTCACCGCCTCGTCATTCTGTGACGACGGCGAGCGCAGGAAGACGATTTCGTGCTCGGCTATTTCAGGCAGGTCATCGAGAATCTGCATGGCGTCCGTGACCCCGCTCCGATCGATGAGGCTGATCGCCAGGCCCGCTTCCACACAGGCTTTGATCGCCTGATTGGACGGGCTTTCGAGAACTACGCGGACTTTGCGGCCGTTGTCTTTGAGTGACGCCAGCATGGCTTCTCGATAAGGACATTGCGCTGCGTGAATCGCCAGCGGCAGCGGGTCCGCGGATGCCAGTGCGACGCGGGCCGGCCCGACCCAGACCGGCTTGGTCGATACCAGAAACTGCGTATCAGCACTCAGCTGCCCTTTGGGTTGCGCGATCACTGCTGTCTGCAACTTGCCGCGCGCAACCTGCTCGCGCAGGGCGTAGCTGGGTGCGGATTTCAATTCCAGCACGACATTGGGCCACGCGGCCGCGAACACCGGCAGAATGTCGCGAATGACATGCACGGCGTATTCATCCGGAACACCCAGCGTGATGCGTCCGGCCAGATGAGTGCCTTGCAGATCCGCCAGCACCCGGTCATGCGTGGACAGCAGCTCTGTCGTCGACAGCAGCAGGCGCTTGCCCAGTGCCGTCAGCGACACCGCCTGGTTGTCCCGGTTGAGCAAGCGCCCGCCCGCCACGGCCTCGAGGCGCTGGATATGCACACTCACCGCTGCCGGGCTTTTATGAAGTTGCTCGGCGGCGGCTGAAAACTTCCCTATCCGCGCCACCGCATGGAAGGTGCGCACCAGTTCGATGTCGAGAATGGCCGTCATGATTCAGTTTTCCTGAATAAATCATGCATTTAATTTTGATTTATTAGATTACGCCGGTTTCGTAACCTGTGTCCATGAACCCATACCTGTCGATCGCTCCGAACGTCTCGCGGCCTGCCTGGCACCAGGCCATTCCCTTGCCCCTGCTTGAAGCTGCGCTGGTTCTGACCTGGAGTTCGGGCTTCGTCGGCGCACGCTTTTCGCTGGAACATGCGCCGCCGCTGCTGGTGGTGTTCTGGCGCTGTGTGGTGGTCACCCTGATCCTGCTGCCTTTTGTCGCCAGGCAACTGAGGTCGATCCCGGCTGCCACGCTGCTGAAAAACGCAGGTGTCGGCCTGCTGGCCATGGCCGGCTACGTCGCCGGTGTCACGCAGGGCATTGCGCTGGGCGTGCCAGCCGGCCTCGCTGCGCTGTTTGCCGATTTGTTGCCGATGGGCATGGCACTCCTGGCGGCAGTAGTGCTCGGACAACGGCTGGCCTGGCAAATCTGGGCGGGACTGTTTGTCGGGCTGATCGGCGTAATGCTGGTGACCTACAGCGCGCTGGCGGTAGGTGACGCTCCGTTGTGGGCCTACGGCCTGCCGCTGCTGGGCATGTTGTCACTGGCCATCGCGACGCTGTGGCAGAAACAGTCCGGCACCGCAGAGCCTATGGCACTGCTGCCCAATCTGTGGCTGCAATGCGCCGTCTCCAGCGTCGCCTTCGCGATCATTCAGGGCACACAGGGCAGCCTGGCGCCTGTAGCCAGTACCGGCTTTGCGCTGAGCGTGCTATGGACGGTGGGGCTGGCAACTCTGGGCGGTTACGGACTGTACTGGGTGTGTCTGCGCCGCGCGACAGCCACCCGCGTCGCCAGCGTGCTGTACCTCAGCCCACCGGTGACGATGCTCTGGGCCTGGGCGATGTTCGACGAACCGCTGTCCTGGCAGATGGCGTCAGGCATGGCGGTGTCAGGTATCGGCGTGTGGATGGTGGTGCGGGCGGAACAACGGCAGTCGGCCTCCTGATGGGCTCAGGAGGCCGACTTTGCTTAGGCTCTGTACGAAAGTGGCTGCGCTCGGTGATGCTTCGTTAAAAACAGGCTTGGGGGCGAGTCCAATCGGAATGCTCATTTACAACACGTAGAGTCGAACGCGACCCCGGCCGTTCCTCGCCTGTTTTTGCCTCGCCTGACCTTCGCTCGCCGACTTTTCGTACAGAGCCTGGCGCAGGTTAAATCTTGAAACGCGCGACCATGCTCTGCAAATCGCTGCCCAGGCGGGCCAGCTCGACGGTCGATGCTGCGCTTTGCTCGGTGGCCGAAGCGGACTGGTCGGCGATGTCGCGAACACTGAGTACGCTGCGGTTGATTTCTTCGGTCACGGCGCTCTGTTGCTCGGCCGCGGCGGAAATCTGCTGACTCATCTGTTCGATGGTGCCAATGGACTGGTTGATTTCCACCAGCGCCTGTTCGGCCTGACGAGCCAGCACCACAGTGCCTTCAGTGCGCTGCAGGCTGGCGTCCATAAGGCCCGAGGCGGCGCCTGTACCTTTTTGCAACGCCTGGATCAGCGCTTCGATTTCGGTTGTGGAGTTCTGCGTACGCTGAGCCAGCGAACGGACTTCGTCAGCCACCACAGCAAAACCGCGACCCTGCTCGCCTGCCCGTGCGGCCTCGATGGCTGCGTTGAGCGCCAGCAGGTTGGTCTGCTCGGCGACCGCCTTGATCACGTCAATCACGCTGCCGATCTTGCCGCTGTCTTCGGTCAGGCGCTGCATGGCTTCACCCAGTTGCTGCACTTCACCGGCCAACTGACCAATTTCGCGCGTGGCATGCTGCACCACACTGCTACCGTGCGCGGCGCGCTCGCTGGCCTGCTTGGCGGCTTGCGAAGCGTCTTCGGTGTTGCGCGCCACTTCCTGTACGGTAGAGGCCATTTCGTTCATGGCGGTGGCGACCTGATCGACTTCGTTTTTCTGCAGGGTGACACCCGCGCTGGTCTGCTCGCTGACGGCAGACAACTGTTCGGCCGCCGTGGCGATCTGCGTAACACCGTTGCCGATGCCGCCGATCAGGCCGCGCAGCGAAACGGTCATGTGTTGCATGGTGTTCTGCAGCAGGCCAAGTTCGTCCTGGCGGGTGGTGCTGCTGTCATGGGTCAGATCACCGTCGGCAATCCGGCGCGCCGCAATCACAGTGCTGTTCAACGGCACGGTAATCTGACGCGTGATCAGGAACGCAGCAAAGATGCCGACCAGCAGCACGACCAGCGCTACGCTGAGCAATTGCACCACAGCGGTTCCCTGTTCCTTCTTGGCGCTGATGACCTGCAGCGCCGCCAGATCATCGGCACGGGCTGCGGTCGCTACGGATTGCTGTTGCAGGTCATTGCGGATCTGCTCGGTCTGCTGAAGCATGTCCGAAATCGACGTCATCAGCACCTTGTACTGTTTCAACGCCACCAGCGCGGCATCCACTGCGGCATTTGCCTCGACAGGCAACTGGCTGCGGGCGGCGTCCACTTGCGCGATCAGCGCGTCGGCGGCCTTATAGGTGGCCTGACGGTTGTCGGCATTCGGAACGCTCAGGTAGCGGCGAAATACCAGGCGGAAGTTGGTCATGCCGTTACGCAGGTCGCCAGCGATCTTGACCTGCCTGATGCCGGTTTCATTCGGCGAGCGCAAGGTGTCGTCAATGGTCTTGTTCAGCAGATTCTCGAAGGTCGCGCTGACGTCATCGGACACCTTGATGATCGGTTTCAACGCCTCGTCGACTTTCTGATTGATGCCGACCAACTGGTCGAACGTCTGCTTCAGACCGCCCACCTGCTCTTTGATCTCGCGCAGCTTGGCCAGGTTGCTCGAGATCACGAACACCTGCAGGCCTTGATCGACACTGCGGCTCAAGGTATCCAGGGCGCTGGCGTAATTCTGCACACCTGCGGCGGTAGGACCGGTCGCATAGGCTTGCGCAGCGATCCGGGCATTCAGAACGTCAGCCTTGATCTCGGCGACCTTGCTGCTTTTGCCCATGCGCTCGATCAGCAGGTTGGTGCTGGAGTAACCGATCACGGTAACGGTCAGTACCCCGAGCAAAATAGCGGCAAAGCCCAGCCCGAGCTTCTTGCTGACTTTCAGATTGTCCAACCATTTTGCGCTCATTACGTGTGTGCCTTTGATTTTTCGGAATACCCGTGAGTCGGCGCTGAAAGGTTTAACTTGATAGTTGACATGATTGGAATAACGGACCGGTCGAGAGGGAGGACCTTGCACCCCATGAATTACGGGCTCCGTAATCGATGATTAAGATTTATTTAAGTTGCCTGAGCAGAATTTTCCGATGATTGGTGCTGTAGAAAACAGCAAAAAAGTGCCGTTAAAAAGCCACACAAGCCGCCTGCACAGAGCCATCGGACATCTGCAGCAGCGTCAGGCGTTGTGGTTATTGAAATGAACATCCAGCCGGATGTTTTCCGGCTCGTCGATCGCCGCCAGGTACTCGTCCACGGTGATTTCTCCGACGCAGGCCCTAGCGCCCGGCAGTGGACGATAGCCACCGGCCATTTTGCTGCTCAGCGCGACGGCGGCACTGCCGGGGATCTCCGGGCCCTTGTCGTTCAGTGCAGTCAATTGCGCACGCATGTGCAACGGCTGGCCGGTGAGGTCGACGCCATCGACATCGATGTACATCGCGCTCTTTCGATCACCCCACTGTTCAAAGCGCGCGCCCCAACGGTACAGGCGCTCGGCCCACGGCGCAGGATCGCGCAGCAGCCCGCAGCGAACCGCCAGCGCCAGCAGCCAGGTCGCGACGCCGCCGGCCTTGAGCGCGGAACCGGCCTTGAAGCTCAGATTCTGCGCGGCGTAGCGTGTCGCGAATACATCCAGGTCCGGGACGTCGACATTGGCCACCAGCCGTGTGCCCATGCCGGGCATCCGGCGCAGGGTCAGGTCCATCCAGCCGTAAACGTCGTGGACCTTGCCGTTGCGCAGTTGCCTGATCGGTCGCCCGGCATTGGCCAGCACGCCGCGCACGGTCGACAGACCGGGCATTTTCGCTGCCGAGGAGATGCCATGCTCTATCGAATCGATACGCAGAAAACGCTGGCGATGCTGATCGATGATGGCCGCCGAAAGCGTTGGCACCGAGCTGCAACCGCTCAGCACGCTTACACCTGCCTCACGCGCCTGGGCATCGAGGCTGGCGATACCGGCGACAAACGCCCGGCAATCCGCCAGGTCGCAATAATTCACACCCGCCTCGATGCAATGCCTGGCCACGGTGTACGACTGCCCCTGAAAAGGCCCCGCGGTGTGGATAAGCAGATCAATGCCCAATTCACCCAGCTCACTGCCCGCGCCGTCCTGCATGATATCCACGCACCAGCTCTCGCAGAACCTGCCAGCCTGCGTTTGCAGTGCGGCGACCTTTTCCGCCAGCTTGCGCGGGTCACGACCGGAAATGACCAGGTCGATGTGCGGCATCATCACCAGATGATTACAGATAAGGCTGCCGAAGTTACCGTAGCCACCGATGACCAATACGCGAAATGCCATTGACTCGTCCCTGACCTGCCGAAGGATGTGACCCTGCCTTATTGCGCCACGATTGCCGTGAGCAATGGCGATGAAATGCGCGTGCATTATTGATCATTGGCCGCAGGCCGGGTACAAAACCCTGTGCCTTTTTTGATTGTCCCGGGAGCAACGGATGCTGGAACTACACACCGAACGACTTTATCTGCGAACCCTGCTCGCCAGCGACTGGCCACTGTTTTTCAGGCTGCATTCCGAGCCCGAGACCATGCGCTACGTATTCGGAGAAATCGAAGAGGCGCAGATCCGTAAAGGCTTCGATCATCGCCTGCCCGAGTGGACGCCGGCGTCCGATCACTGGCTGTGCCTGGTGGTCACAGACACACAAAACGATGCAGAGCTGGGGGTCAGCGGTTTTCGCATCCTGTCGCCGGGGCATGCCGAAGTGGGTTGTCTGTTACTGCCGGAACATCAAGGCAAGGGCTTCGGCACCGAGTCACGCCGGGCAATCATCGACTACGCCGCCGCCATCGGCCTGGATTCACTGGAATCGACCGTGACGGACGGCAACATCGCCTCCTGCAAGGTCCTGGAGAAATGCGGTTTCACCTTCGAGCGCCGCGTCCCGCAGGCCTATCAGATCGGCGATCAGTGGTTCGACGACCTGATATACCACCTGCCACTGCGCTGATGAATCAGCTGAACGGTGTTCGCCGGTCAATCCGCAAGCGCCTTCAGGCCTGAGGCCGCCCTCCGAGAATCGTCACCCGCTCGCCATAGCGCGAGTGCGGGAAGTAATCCCACACCGCGTGGTGCTGGGTACAACGGTTATCCCAGAACACCAGCATGTTCGGTTCCCAGCGCACGCGACAACTGAGGCAGGGTTCGCGGGCGATCAGATCGAACAGCATATTCAGCACGGTGCGGCTCTCGCCGGGCGAGAGTTGCACGATATGCGAGGTGAACCCGGAATTGACGAACAGGCTGCGACGTCCGGTTTCAGGGTGGCGAACCACCAGCGGGTGCTCGCTTTTCGGAAGATTGGCGGGCGGCTGATAGCCTTTCCACGGAATCTCGCCATCGTGAATGGCTGTCAGCCCGCCGAGAAACTGCTGCATCGCCGGCGAGAGCATTTCAATGGCCAGGTGCATGTTGGCAAACAGCGTGTCGCCGCCGGTGCCGATGGCGGGTGTCTCCTTGACGTACAGCATCGAGCCCATCGACGGCTCCAGATCAGCGGTGCCGTCGGTGTGCCATAGCTCGCCCGCAGCGAAACGCGATTGGGCGTTGGCGCGCACCACGACCAGTTCCGGGTCATCGCCATCAATGCTGTCCACCGGCAAGGCGCGCAAAGGACCGAACAGTCGGCCGAATGCCTTGTGCTGTTCGACCGTCAGGTGCTGATCGCGAAACACCAGCACGTGATTTTCCAGAAAGGCCCGGCGGATTTCCGTCAACTGCTCGGCGCTGAGTGGTTGCGACAGATCGACACCGCCGACCTCGGCACCGATGATCGGTGTCAGGCGGTTGACCGTGATGCTCTGATACGGCGCACGCACGGCGCCTGCGATGCCTTCTATGGCCTTGAGTGCCATTTGATCCATGATCCCTCACCTTGAGTTGTTGGCATGGCCGGTCACCATGCCCGTGGTTCGTCTGCGGGTACTTCAGCCCCGCCTGAAAATCCTGTCGTTAACGTTCAGCCCTTTATCGAAGACAGGTCGGCATTGATCATCTCGGCCATCACCTGCGCCCAGGGCGCTGCGACAATACCGTAGTGATCGGTGTCCAGTGCTTGGCAGCTCAGCATGTGCGGTAACAGCTCTTGCCAGGCCCGCTGTAGATCGGCGATCCGCCAGGCGCTGCCCATGCCATAAGGATTGGGCTGCGTGGCGATGAACAGCCGCACTGGAGTGCGCAACAGCGCTTCGGGCTGATAGCCGGCCATGCTCGCCATATTGTTCTGGCAGCAGACAATCAGGCTTTGCAGGTAACGCGATGCGTCTTCGCTGGCCGTGCTGGTGGCCGTGTCGAGGCTGCGCCGTGCAGAAAACTCGCGCTGAAAGACCTGCTGAATCTGCGCTTCGCCAATCTGCGCCAGCTCGTGACCCGCATCCGGCGCGGGGGGATCGATCAGGTACAACAATGGCTGCTCGCAATCCTCCGTCAGCAGGCTGCACATCGCCTGCGTCACCCACGCGCCGAACGACCAGCCGGCCAGCCGCCATGCCATGCCGTCGGGGTGATGGGCCTGCAACGCCTCGAGATACAGCTGCGCTCGCTCATTCACGCTGATGTTCGGCAGGTCGGGCAGGCGCAAGGCCGGATCGGCGATCACCCACACGCCCAGATCAGGGTGCAGCGCCGAGGCCAGCTCGCGGTACGCCTGCACGTCGCCACCCACCGGGTGAATCAGATACAGGCGCTCGCGCCCCGCGCCCGCATGCCACTGATCGATCCTCACCGCATCGGCCCACTGGTTTTCGTCCGCAACCGTTACGGCCCCTGACGTCTGCACCAGCGCCAACACCTCGGCCAGGCTGACTTTGTGGCTGAACTGCGACAACTGGAAGACCACGCCGGTCGCGGCCTGCAGTTCGTCGATCAGGTCCAGCAGGGTCAGGGAATCGGCGCCCAACTCATAGAGCGAGGCATCCGGCTGCAGCGCACTCACACCGAGCCATTTGCACAGGCAGTCATGCAGATGCTCGGGCAGACGGTCCGGCCCTTCAGTGTCTGCCGTCAGCGCTGGCGCAGTATCGGCCAGGGTTGAGCCTGCGCTGTGGCGAACCGGGTAAAACTGTCGCGCCGTCGCTGGATCGGTGGTCGAGATCAGCAACTGCGGCAGTTGAGCCGTCATGGCTGCATCGAATACCCGGCAGCCCTCCTGCGCCGACATGCCGACCGCCAGATGCCGCTGGTGCGCGTCATCCCCGACGCCACTGGCAGCGGCCATGCCGACATCGCGCCAGATGTCCCAGTTAATGCCCAGACGCACACAGCCATTTTCGGCATGCGGGCGGTAGTGGGTGAAACCGTCAAGCACGGCACTGGCGGCGGCGTAGTCCAAGTGCCCGGCGCCACCGAACAGTGCCGACATCGAAGAGCAATACAGGACGAACCCCGGAGTCATCTTTTCGATCAACGCTTCGACCGCCAGCATGCCGCGGGTCTTGCTGGCCATCGCCTCAGACAGCACCTGAGCATCGCGCTGACGGATCAGGCTGCCCGCTCCGGTGCCGGCCGCGTGAATCACGCCGTCAAAGTGCCCATAACGCTCACACAAGTGTTCAAGCACCGTGGGCCAGCGCGCCAGGTCGGCGATATCCGCAGCGATGCTGTCGATGCGCGAAGCATAGGCGTGCAGTTCTTTCGGACACTCGCCACCTCGCGACAGCAGCACGACCCGCCGCTGGCTGGATTGCAGCAGGTATTCACACAAGGTACGTCCGATGCCGCCTGTACCGCCGAGCACCAGCAACGTGCCGTTCGCCGGCAGCAGATTCGAATCCCCCGTCGGAGCCGCCAGCGGACTGACCGACAGCTGAGGCTGCCACAGATAACCATCACGAATGGCCATGCGCCGCGGCAGCGACGCCGGTTCGGCCAGCAGCGCCGCCAGGTGCCGAGCCTGAACGCTCAACTGCGCCGTAGGCAGGTCTAACCAATGACAGCGTATCGGGAACTCCTGCGGGGCCACTTCGGTGATACCGGCCAGCGCCGCCAGTTCAGGGCGCATGACCTGGCCGTTCACCGGGCACGCTTGCCAGGACAACAGCCAGAGCCGCAGAACGCTCTTCTGTGCGTTCTGCCCCCAGGCCTGCAACAACGCGCTGAGCGTATCCAGACAAGCCCATTGCGCGGCCGCCAGGCTTTGCTCGTCAACCGCTCCGCCCACCGACAGCGGCAAGGCATGCAGCCAGTCCAGTTCGCTTGCCGTCTGCCCATTCTGATCGAGCGTAGCGATCAATCGACCGAACGCCACTGGGTCCAGCGGGTCGAGTTCATAACGATTCGGGCCAAGCTGCTGGTAGCCATTGCCGGCCTGCACCTCGATGACATGCCGATAGACACCCTGCAGACTGCCAAGCGTGGTGGCATCCAGACGTTCATGGCTGCACACCACCAGCACTTCACGACCCTCGCCAGTCGGTTGTGTACGCAGACGGTTTACCCGCTGCCACTGACGCTGATAGAACCAGTCCGCCAGCGGCTGGCGCTCGACGGCTGACGACTTCTGCAGTTCGGCGCGAGCGGCCGGTTTGAAACGGAAGGTCTGCAGATCGAATGCCGACGGAGGCAAGTCCCAGGGTGGCGGCGTCGAACCGGTCGACCCTTCGATGCTGTCCCCCGCATACCAGGCGTCCAGCAGGGCCTGGGGCGAATGCTCGCTGGTGTTCACTCGCACGTCCGAAAGCGTCACCTGCTTGATCGACGCGGCTTGCAGGCGCGGTGTCTGACCGGGCTGGCAGATCATTGCGAAGCGCCAGGGCAACGCGCGTCGACCGTTTTGCAGGTAACGCAGCAGCGCAGCCTGCTGCTCGGGAAAGGCGTTGAGCCAGGCTTCAATCGCCAGCATGTCCCGCTCCAGGGCAGTACGGCTGTGCGCCGACAGCAGCAGGCACGCCGGGAAATCCTCGACGCGGTCTGTCTGCTGCGGCGCGGCGCCGACAATCACATGCGCGTTGGTGCCACCGATGCCGAAACTGCTGACCCCGGCCAGACGCCGACGCCCCTCGGGCCAGGGCCCGGAGGTGGTGGGTATGTAGAACGGCGAGTGCTGCAGATCGATTTGCGGATTGATCCGGGTAAACCCCAGGTTGGGTGGGATCACCCCGTGAAACACGGCAAGCGTCGCGCGAATCAGCCCGACCACGCCGGCAGCCGCGCCCAGATGCCCCACCTGGCTTTTCACTGAGGCCAGCGCGCAACTGGCGGCTGGTGCCGCGCCGAACGCTTTGGTCAATGCCGCCACTTCAATCGGGTCGCCCAACAGCGTGCCGGTGCCGTGAGCCTCGATGTAGCCCATGTCGGCGCCATTGACCCCGGCCTTGCGTAGCGCCTCGCTGATCACTGCGCTCTGCCCCGCCACCGATGGCGCGGTGTAACTCATCTTGGCGCGGCCATCGTTGTTCAGCGCAGAGGCTTCGACCAGCGCGTAGATCCGGTCGCCGTCGGCCTGGGCACGGTCCAGCGGTTTGAGTACCACCACCCCGTAACCGCTGGCACCGATGGTGCCGCTGGCGTCGTCACTGAACGGACGGCACAAACCGTCGCGGGAAAAAATGTGCTGCGGGCGATAACGATAGCCATCGGTCAGGGTCGGGTCGATCAGCACCCCGGCGGCCAGCATCACGTCACTGTCGCCCTGACGCAGCATCGCCGCCGCCAGGTGCACGGCAATCAGCGAACTGCCGCACGCCGCCTGAACGCTGAGTGCCGGCCCGCCGAGGTCGAGGTGGTAAGCCGCCTTGGTGGCCAGAAAGTCCTTGTCGTGGTGCAGCGCCATCTGAAAACCGTCGGGCAGATCGCCCTCGGCAGTTTCGCGCAGCATTTGCTGGAAATACGTGGTTTCGCCGCAACTGGCGATCAGGCCGATGCGCGGCCCGTCGACGTTGGGTGTCAGCCCGGCATGTTGCAGCGCCTGCACGCAGCCCATCAGCAGGTGCCGCTGTTGCGGGTCCATCAGCCGCGCTTCCTGCAGACTGATGCCAAAATAGTCGGGATCGAAATCCAGCAGGCCGGTCAGTTGACTGCGCGCACCGACCAGCCCCTCGGCAGCGTCGAACCGCTCGATGCCCAAGCCATTTCCTTGAACCATCGCCCAGAACTCGGCAACGTTGCTCGCCCCGGCCACATTCACCGACATGCCGATGATCGCCATGGGTTGTTGGCCAGCCTTGGCGACTCGCTCATTGCCCTTCCCAGCACCGGGCAGTTGCCCTGCCGGTACGGAGAGATGCTGCGCCAGGCGGCGCACGCTGACATGCTCGAACAACGCGGCCATTGCCACTGGCTGCGGCAGTGCTTCGTTGAAGCGGGCATGCAGGCGCATCAGGCCGAGGCTGGTGGCGCCGGCTTCGAAGAAGGTCTGATCAGGCTCGATGTCGCGACCGATGACCGCCACGAACAACTCGCTCAATTGCTGTTCAAGCGCACTCAACGGTGCCGCAGGCAGCCCGGTGCGTTGCCGTTGCAACACCTCGCCGAGCTCACCCAGCGCCTTGCGATCGATCTTGCCGCTCGGTGTACGCGGCCAGGCGTCGACCCGCCGGTACTCGTCGATACGCACATGCGCCGGCAGGTGCAGGCTGATCTGTCGATCAAGCTGTTGTGCATCGGGCAGCGTGCCTTCGCTGCGCAACCAGGCCACCAGACGGGGCGGCTCAGCCTGCATGGCTACCACCGCGTTGCTCACCTGAGCGACCTGCAACAGCGCGGCCTCGATCTGCCCCAGTTCTATACGCTGACCACTGATTTTGATCTGCTGATCGTCCCGGCCCAGGTAGTGCAGACAGGCGTTTGCATCAGCCCGCGCAAGGTCGCCGGTGCGATAGAACAGGGTCATGCCCTCTGGCTGCGGCAGCTCGACAAAGCGCGCGGCATTCAGCGCCGGGTCAGCGAGGTAGCAGCGCGAAATCATCGGCCCTGCCACCAGCAGATAGCCCTGGCTGCCACGCGGCACCGGCCGGTCGTGTTCGTCCACCAGCAGCAGGCGTGCATTACTCACTGCCCGCCCGATCGGCGCGCGCAGCGGCCAGTCCTGAACCGCCGCAGGCAAACGCCAGGCGCTGACCACGTGGGTTTCGGTCGGGCCGTAATGATTGAACAGCCGTGCCTGCGGCATGCCGCCGAACCAGTTGCGCAAAGCCTCGGTGCACAGCAGTTGCTCGCCCGCCGTGATCACTTCGCGCAACGCCTGCGGATACACGCCCTGGCTGACAGCGGTCTGCGCCAGATGCTGCAAGGCCACGCAGGGCAGGAACAGCCGTTCGATACGCGTCTGCACCAGATAGCTCAGCAATGCCTGGGCATCCTGCCGCCAACGCGGGTTGATCAGGTGGTAACAACCCCCGCCGCAGAGGGTGCTGAAAATCTCCTGAAACGACACATCAAACGACAGCATGGAGAATTGCAGGGTCACTGACTTCGCGGGTAACTGCCCCTCGTTGCGCTGCCAGTGCAACAGATTGCAAAGGGTTCGGTCCGGCACCTGAACCCCTTTTGGTGTCCCCGTCGAACCGGACGTGAACAGCGTGTACAACGGTCGTTGACCCGCATGACGGCGACGCTCGAACGGCCGTGCCGCAGCGCTCAGGTCGACCCGATGACAGACCTGTCGGTCTGCGTTCAACTGTTCCAGTGCCGCCTCGGTGGTCGCGCTGTACAGCACACAGCCGGGTTGTGCCTGCTGCATGACCTGGCGCTGCACCGCCAGCGGATAGCCAGGGTCCAGAGGCACCGCCGTCAGGTTGAGCCTGGCCAGCGCCAGCAAGGCCACGATGTGCTCGACCGAAGCTTCGAGGTACAGGACCACTTGCAGCGGCGCATCGTTATCCTCCGGCAGCGGGCACTGCTCGATCAGGGTGGCCGCCAGCGTATCGGCCAGTGCATCCAGTTCGACGTAGCTGATGCACTGCTGATTGTCGACCAGTGCCGGAGCATCCGGTGTGCAACTCACCTGGTAGGCGAACCAGTCGGCCACGGTGTTGAACGGTGGCTCAGCGCTGTCGCCCTGACTGGCGGGCGGCAGGCTGAAGCGGTAAGGCGCGAGCAGCGCATCAAGGGTCGCCGACGGTTTCTCCAACAGCAGATCAAGCCCCTGCTGCAAGAGCTGATTGACGGCGACCATTTGTGCCGCATCAAAATAACAGCACTGGTACTCCCACCAGCATTCCAGCTGCGACCCGGCATCGACCACCAGCAAAGTCAGCGGGCACTTGGCCTGCACCGTCTCGTTGAATTCCAGCGTGGCCCGCAGGCCGGTATGGGCCAGCCTGGCGTAGTCGGTGTTTTCCAGCACGAACATGAAATCGAACAGCGCACTGCTCGACGACAGCCGCAGGTCTTCCACCAGGTCCGCCAGCGCGACGTCCTGCAAAGCCAGCACCTCACGCACCGTGGCGGTCTGCTGATGCAGTTGCTGGTCGAGCGCCTTGTCGCCGTCGAACGCCGTGGGGATCAGCACGGTGTTGGCGAACATCCCGATTGCGTCTTCGAATTCGCTCAGCGGACGGTTGGATACCGGGCTGGCGATGCGTGGCCGTTCACAGCCGGTCAGGGCGTAAACGCTCCAGGCATAGACGCTGAACAGCACCTCATAACGAGTGACGCGCTGGCGGCTGCAGAACCGATCCAGTGCAGCACTGCGCGTGGCTCCCAGCGGCTGACGATAGAGCCGTGCCTGCGGTCCAGGCTCGCGAACCGGCAGCATCGCGGGCGAAGGCGCCGGGTGCTGACGGTGCAACCCGGCCAGGGCGCGACGCTGATCGCGGTAACGCGGGTCGACACGCCATTGCCGTTGCCAGAGGGCAAACTCCAGCGTGCCCAGACCCGGCGAAGGCTCGGCACTCGACCGCCCCTGCAGCGCATCGTCGTACAGCTGCACCAGGTCATCGAACAACAGGTTCATCGACCAGCCATCAATGGCCACGTGATGCAGGTTCAGCAGCAAGCGGCAGCTGCCATCGGCAAACGGCAACAGCCAGGCCTTGCACAGCGCCGACGTCGCCAGATCGAAAGGTGTGTCGAAGACCAGGGCTGCAAAGCTGCGCCAGGTCTGTTCACTGAACGCCCCGGTGGCAAAGGTCTGGCACACCGCGTCCCGTTGGTGAACCTCCTGATGCAGCCCGTCGGCAGCGGACACGAACGCCGTGCGCAGCCCGCTGTGCCGGGTCAGCAGGCGCTGCACGGACTCGGCCAATGCGCTCAGCTCGACGCCCGCTGCCAGGTGCAGGATGATTGGCACGTTGTAGGCCGTCGCCAGCGGAGTGCGCTGCTGCATCAGCCACAGGCGACTCTGCTCGGCAGTCGCCGGCGCACGCCCTGAATGGTTGACGGGCGGCGCGGGCGGATAGGCAGACGCCGCACCCTGCTCATCACCAAGGCGCTCGGCCAGTGCCGAAAACGATTCGCTCAGCACCGCACCCAGCGTGATCTCCCGCCGCCAGTGGGTGCGAATTGCCGAACGCAGACGCATGGCCTTGAGCGAGTCGCCGCCGCTGCCCAGCCAGTCATCCTCGCCGTTCAGCTCAGGTTGCGCCAACAACCTGCGGGCCTGAGTCAGCAGCCAGTCAAGCGCGGGCGAGTGTTGCTCGTCTGCACGCGAACCCGCCTGCGGTCG
Organism: Pseudomonas sp. B20; assembly: GCF_020515755.1. NCBI lineage: Bacteria > Pseudomonadati > Pseudomonadota > Gammaproteobacteria > Pseudomonadales > Pseudomonadaceae > Pseudomonas > Pseudomonas sp. B20. The sequence continues at coordinate 144,192 of NZ_JAHPJG010000015.1, read as the reverse complement.
CCACGGTTTCAAGGGCTGCTCCAGCAGCGCACGCTGATCGATCTTGCCATTGGCAGTCAGTGGCAGGCGCTGCAGCACAAACAGTTGATGCGGGCGCATCCATACCGCCAGGTTGTCACGCAGGTGCTGGTCGAAATCGCGATAGTCCAGCGCCTCGCGCGGCACGATGAAGGCCAGCAACTGGTGGTCTTCAGCCGCCTGCCGTCGCGTGCAGACGTGCACCTGCGCCACCTGCGGGTGCTCCAGAATACGCTGCTCGACCTCGCCCGGCTCGATGCGAAAACCGCGGACCTTCACCTGACGATCAATCCGCCCCAGGTACTCGATCAGCCCGTCGGCATTGACCCGCACCTGATCGCCGGTTCGGTAATGCAGTACATCCCCGGCATCGATTGTCGGCAGGCGCAGGAAACGCTGTTCAGTCTCGGTCGGACGGTTGCGGTAACCGCGTGCGACCCCGCTGCCGCTCAGGTAAAGCTCACCCGCCTCGCCACTGGCAACCGGGCGTTGTTGCGCATCAAGCACCTGCACGCCGGTGTCAGGCAATGGCCGACCGATCGGCACCGCGTCCCCGGCAAAGTCGCGGGGGATCGGATAGCACACGGCGAAGGTGGTGCATTCGGTAGGTCCGTAGACGTTGAAAATCCGGCAACGGCTATCGGGATTGGCCTGATACCAGGCACGCACCGCTGCGGCGCTGACCTGCTCACCGCCGATCAGCACCTGGCGCAGGCTGGCGAAACAGGCGGGGTTATCTGCGCTCAAGGTGTTGAACAGCGAAACGGTCATGAACAGGCTATCGACCTGCTGCGTTTCCAGCACTCTGGCCAGTTGCTGTGCGTCCTGCAGGTCTGCGTCGGCAATGATGACGCAGCAACCGCCGTTGAGCAGCGGCGCCCACAGTTCGAAATTACAGGCGTCGAACGCCGGGTTGGACAGGCAGGCCACGCGCTCGCCTGCGCGAATGTCGAGGCAACTGTCGGTCTGGGCCAGACGCAACAGGCCGCGCTCCCCTACGTCCACGGCCTTCGGGGTACCGGTGGTGCCCGAGGTGTAGAACAGGAAGCTCGACGCGGCGAAGTCCTCGGGCAGCGGCTGTGCTGGCTGATCGGGGAATTCCAGCAGGGCTTCGACGCTGACGTACCAGCCACGTTGTGGCGCTGCCAGGCTGTCCGCGTCTTCGCCGAGGGTCACCAGCCCGACGCAACCTCCGTCGTCGAGCATCAGTTGTCGACGCCGGGCCGGGCTGGCCCGATCCAGCGGCACCACCACAGCCCCGACTTTCAGCACGGCCAGTATCGTGGCGACCCATTGCCAGCAGCGCGGCATGCACAGGGCAATCGGATCCGCAGGGCCGGTGCCTTGTGCCAGCAGCCCTTTGGCGATGCGTTCACTGGCGCTGGCCAGTTGCGCGTAGGTCAGCCGTACCTGTCGGTCGATCACGGCCAGCGCTTGGGGATCACGGCGTACCTGCTCGGCAAAACGCGACAGCAGGGTCTGGGGGTTGCGGGCGTTATTTTCCGCGTGCCGGTTCATCATTGCGCCTCCTGCGTGTCGAAACGTTGCAGCTCTTGCCTGAGCGTCTGCGAGACCCGATGCACCTCGGCGCTTTCCAGCATGTCCCAGTGCCCGCCGTGAACCAGCCGGGCTCTGTAACCGTTGCCCGCGCGACGACGCCAGAAGCTGCGCAGCTCATGCAACTGCGTGCGGGTAAAGCCTTCGCGAGCCTGAATCAGCACGATGCGCCCGGCTTGCGGCGCGCACTCGTATGCGGCCATGGCCAGGCGGTTGTGGTTGTAGAGGTGGAAATACCGCTCGACCTGCGCGTCTTCGATGCCGGGGTACATGCCGTTGAAGCGCACCAGCTTGTCGCGAAACTCCGCCATGTCCACGGTCCCGATCTGTTGCCGAAACCCCGGATCATCCGAGCCTTGAGTGTCGAGCAGCACCACCGACACCTGACGATGGCCGGCAGCCGTCAGACGGCGGGCCATTTCGTACGCCACCAGGCCACCGAACGACAGCCCGGTGAGCACCAGCGGTTGTGAGGTCAACGCCGCGATCCGCCGCAAATAGGCGTCGGCCATCGCTTCGACGCTCGGCTCGGTGCTCTCTCCGGGGTTCAACCCTGGCGATTGCACACCGTACACACCGATGCTTTCCGGCAGTTCCTTGGCCAGCGACAGATAGCAGAACGCCGTGCCCCCCGCCGGGTGAATGCACACCACGTTGCGTTGCCCGGCACCGCGCCGGAATTCGATCAGGTTGTCATGTGCCGCGGCCAGGCTGGCCCCACTACGCAGCCAGCCGCCCAACGCCTCGATGGTCGGGTGGCCGAGGATCACGCGCACAGGCACCTCGACGCTGAACGCCCGGCCAATTTCGTAGGCCATCTTGATCGCCGCAATCGATGTCCCGCCGACGTTGAAGAAGTTGTCGCGAATACCGATCTGCGGCACTAGCAGCAGGTCTTTCCAGATCTGATACAGGGTCAGCTCGATATGGTCACGGGGGCTGCCGAGATTGACCTGCCGGTCGGCCAGATCCTGATCGGCCAGTGCCGCAAGGGCGGCACGGTCGACTTTGCCATTGACCGTCAACGGTAAGGCGTCCAGCCACAGAAACGCGCTGGGCATGACGGCGCTGGACAGAGTCGTTGCCAGGTGCGCACGCAGTGCGGATTCGTCCACCGTGCTGTCGGTAACGCAGCACGCCACAAGGCGCTGGTTCTGCGCCGTATCACCGACGATCAACGCCACACTGGTGCGAATACCGGGGAACAGGTCCAGCCGCGCTTCGATTTCACTCAGTTCCAGGCGAATGCCGCGCAGCTTGACCTGAAAGTCGTTGCGACCGAGAAACTCCAACTGACCGTCCGGGCGATAACGCGCCAGATCGCCGCTGCGGTACAGCCGGTCACCGGCAACGAAGGGGTTGTCGATAAACCGTTCGGCGGTGAGCTCGTCCTGCCCCAGATAACCCCGTGCAACGCCGACACCACCAATGTGCAACTGACCGGTGACCCCGGCCGGCACCGGCGCATCACGCTCGTCGAGCACGTAAAAACGGGTGTTGGCAATGGGTCGGCCGATGGGCAATTGGCGTGGCGGAACGTCAGCACCAGGCTCCAGCGTCCAGACACTGCTGATCACTGTGGTTTCGGTCGGACCATAGACGTTGTGCAGGCGGGCATGCGGCAGACGCTCCTGAAACAGCCTGGCGACTGCGGGCGACAGCTCCCCACCGCCACTGAACACATCCTTCAGGGAGAGACAGGCGCTGACCTCTTCGACCTCCAGAAACAGTTGCAACATAGCTGGCACGAACACCATCGCGGTGACGCTTTGTTCGCGCACCACCTGCGCCAGGTAACCGGGTTCGAAATGCCCGCCGGGACGGGCGATGACCAGCCTGCCCCCGGTGAGCAACGGCCAGAAAATCTCCCAGGCCGAGGCGTCGAAACCGAATGGAATCTTGTGCAGCATACTCCCGTGTTCGCCGCAGAATTGCTGACACCACAGCAGCAGGTTGCTCAGCCCGCGATGCGTGACCATCGCCCCCTTGGGCAGCCCGGTGGTGCCGGAGGTGTAAAGCACATACGCCAGGTGGTCGGCGTTCACACCGACACGCTGCGGCTGCGGATTGTCCGACGGGCACTCGGCCCAAAGCACGGCATCGGCCTGCACGTCGAGGATCGGCACTTCACAGTCCGCGCCTTGCAGGGCCTCGCGCAGGATCTTGCGCGTCGGCCCTTGGGCCAGCAGCACTACCGGGGACGTGTCATCGAGAATATGCCGCAGGCGACCCGATGGATAATCCGGGTCCAGTGGCACATAGGCGCCCCCGGCCTTGAGCACCGCCAGCAAGGCCACCGGCAGTTCCAGCGAACGTTCGATACACACCGCCACGCGCACATCCGGGCCGACGCCGAGGGTGAGCAAGTGATGCGCCAGGCGGTTGGCCTGACTGTTGAGCTGGCTGTAGCTCAGCGATCGACCTTCGAAGATGACCGCACACTCGGCCTGCCGACGCGTGACCTGAGCTTCGATCAGGCGATGCACGCAATCGAGGGGCTGGGCCAGCGGTGCCGGGCTGTTCCACGCATGCAGTATCTGTTCGCGTTCGGCATCGCTGATCAGCGTCAGTGCGCCGACAGGCTGCTTGGGGTTCAGCGCCACCTGTTCCAGCAGCTGACGATAATGCCCGCTCAGACGCTCGATGCTGGTCGGGTCGAACAGGTCGGTGTTGTATTCCACCAGCAGGCTCAGCACACCGTCGCGCTCGACCCATTCGAACGCCAGGTCGAACTTGGCCGTGGCGCTCCCGGTGCCGTATGGGGTCATGCTCAGGCCCGGCATCTGTGCGGCGTTGCCTGGGGTGTTCTGCAACACCATCATCACCTGAAACAGAGGCGAATACGCGGTATCGCGTTGCGGGTTGACGGCTTCCACCACGCGGTCGAAAGGCACGTCCTGATGCGCATGGACATCCAGCAGAGTGGTGCGCACTTCGCGCAACAGCTCGGCAAAGGTCTGCTGCGGATCGAGACGCTGGCGAATCACTTGAGTGTTGACGAAATGGCCGATCAGCGGCTCGATTTCTGGACGGCTACGGTTGGCGAATGGCGTACCGATGCACAGGTCCCGCTGACCGCTGTGGCGCCAGAGCAGGACCGACAGCGCGCCGATCAGCACGTTGAACAGCGTGCCTTGGGTCTGTCTGGCCAGCGCGTTGAGCGCACGCAGGGTGGTGCCGTCGACCGTCGAGCTGAAGGTCGCCCCGACGTAGCGCTGCACGTTCGGACGTGGCCGGTCGGCAGGCATGTCGAGCAGCGGCGGCGCGTCGGCCAGCGTGCGCTGCCAGAACTCAAGTTGCCCGGCCAGCGCCTCGTCGCTCAGCCGCTGTTGCTGCCAGCAGGCGTAATCAGCGTACTGCACCGCCAGCTGCGCCAGACTGGACGCCTGACCGCGCAGAAAATCGCCATACACGGTAGTCACTTCCTGAAGGATCACGCCCATCGACCAGCCGTCGGCGATGATGTGGTGCACGCTGTACAGCCAGAGGTATTCCTCATCGGCAAGGCGCAGCAGCGAGGCCCGCAGCAACGGGCCGCTGGCCAGGTCAAACGGCGCTTTGGCCTCCTGCTCCACCGCCATGCTGACGTGCGCATCGCGCGCTGTCGGCGACAGGTCACGCAGGTCGACACTTGGCATCACCAGCGGCATCGCCGGGTGCACGAGCTGCCGTGGCTCGCCGTCCACGCTGGCAAAGGTGGTGCGCAATATTTCATGGCGCATGATCAATTCGTTCAGCGCCCGCTCCAGCGCCGACACATCCAGCACGCCTTTCAGCAGCACCGCAGTGGGCACGTTATAGAACGCATTGCCCGGTTCCATCTGATCGAGAAACCACAGCTGGCGTTGTGAAAACGACAGCGGAACAGCCGTTTGCCCGGCAGCACACCGAGGGATCGCGGCGGGGTCGGTGCCGCTCAGCAAGGCAATCAGTTCTGCCTTGTGCTGCTTGAGCGCCTGCAACATCTCGTCATTCAGAAACCCGCGCGGCGCCTTGCAGCGCAGTTTGTCGCCGTCCACTTCAAGCACCACGGCGTGGCGACCGAACAACTCCAGCAATTGATAGGCATTCATATCTCTATCTCCTCCATGTCGCTGGCGTCGTCCGTTTGATCCGCAGCAGAAGCGAACGCCTCGACCTGCGCGCGGCGTTGTTCGTCGGCAGTGCGCAGGCCGCCCACCATCGAGTAAATCAACTGATGATTCGGGCCCAGGTCGAACAGGGCCGACAATTGCTGCTCTTCGAGCGAGCCCATGCCACACAGGCCAAGGCCCTGCTCCACCGCCGTTATGCTCAGCAATTGCGCCATGCCACCGGCTTCGATATGACAGAAGTCGCGACTGCGCTCGCCATACAGCGGCCGGATCGCGGCCATGTCGGCGATGAAGAACAGCGAGAACGCGGCGTTTTCATACACCGGTCGGTTAACGAAATAATCGTAGGTGTCCGGGTCGAGCGGCTCGCTGTCGAGCATCAGCAGGCGGTGCTCAACCGGGTCGTAGTAATAGGCGCCGGCAGCAACGCCGCTGACCCGCTGCGGTTTGACATACAGGTAGCACTGGATCGGGTACAGACCGCCTGCGGACGGGAACTGGTATTTGACCTCGCCGTGCAGTTGCCCCTGCGCCAGGCTGGCCAGTAACCCGGCAAACGCCTCGGTCGGAATGGGCCCCTCAGCGAATTGGCGTACCGAGCGGTAATCGCTGAAGCGTCGCGCGAACGCCGGATCATCCGGACGCGCAAGATTCAGCGCCGCAACCTCTTGGGTGAAAGTCCGCCGACCGCGCTGGTCGGCCTTGAAGCGCGCCCGCTGCTGCGGATCCTCGATCACTTGCTCAGGCAAACCCGCGCGCTGCCGAACGCTGTCGACCACACTGCCGTTGGCCAGATTCCGGCGGTACATGCCGAGCAGGTTGAGCAGGGTCGGCTGCGCCAGCAGTTGCGCAACGTTGGGACGGAATTGCAGTTCGCCGGACAGCGCATTACTGATCCTGACAATGTCGATCGAGGTGGCGCCCAGGTTGAGCAAATTGGCGTCGGCAGCGATCGACGGGCGCTTGAGCACGCCCTGCACGATCATCACCAGTTGTTGCTCCTGTGGCCCCTCCACTTCCAGCGCAGGACCGGCATCCTGAACCTGCGCTGGCTCCGGCAGGCGCTTCTTGTCGACCTTGCCGTTGGCCGACAGCGGCCATTCCTGCACGAAGGTAAACGACGTCGGCACCATGTAGGCCGGCAGTTTGTCTGCCAGGTACTGGACAAAATCACTGGCCTGCAACGAGGGATCGGCCTTGAGTATGTAGCCCGCAAGCCGCTTCTCGCCCAGCGCTTCGCCGAGCACCCGCACCACGGCGCTCTGCACGCCGGGATGGCGATTGAGCGCCGCTTCGATCTCGCCCAGCTCGATGCGATGCCCCTGGACCTTGACCTGGGTGTCTTCACGCCCGAGAAACTCGATATTGCCGTCAGGCATCCAGCGCCCCAAGTCGCCGGTCCGGTACAGACGTTCGCCGGTCAGCGGGTGGGCGAAGAAACTGCCGGCACTCAGGGCTTCATCACGCCAATAGCCCTTGGCCAGGCCGATACCGCCGATATACAACTGGCCAGCCACCCATGTCGGGCGAACCTGCAAGGCGTCATCCAGCACATAGAAGCGCTGGTGATCCAGCGCCTTGCCATAGGGAATACTGCGCCACGCGGGGTCGACCTGCTGCAGCGGATACTGGATCGACCAGATGGACGCTTCGGTCGCCCCGCCAAGGCTGACCAGTTGCAACGCCGGCTGCAGCGCCCAGGCACGCTCGGGCAGCGTCAGGGGAATCCAGTCGCCTGACAGCATCGCCACGCGCAGGCACGACGGCAACGCGCTGCGCTCGCTTTGCACATACTCCAGCAACATGCCGAACAAGGCTGGCACCGAACTCCACAGGCTGACCTGATGCCGCTCGATCAGCGTCAGCCAGTGCGCCGGGTCGAGGGCTTGCTGCGGTTCGAGCAGCACCACCGCTGCGCCAGCGGCCAGCGTGCCGAAGAAGTCATAGACCGACAGGTCGAAACTCAACGACGAAACCGCCAGCACCCGGTCCGTAGCACCGACGGCAAAGCGCCGGTTGATGTCGAGCAGCGTATTCACCGCACCGCGATGATCGATGACCACGCCCTTGGGCAGGCCGGTCGAGCCTGAGGTGTAGATCACATAGGCCAGATCGTCCGGGGTGAGACGCACGGCGTGCAATTCGGACTGATCGGAAAGGCCATCGTCGGCAACGATCGGATCGCTCACGCTGATCACCTGGACCTGCGCGGGCCACTCGACACGTTGCAGCAGTGCCGGCTGAGTCAGCGCCAGGCTGGCTTCGGCACGTTGCAGAATGTGCTCCAGACGCTCGGTCGGCAGTGCCGGGTCGAGCGGCAGGTAGGCCCCGCCGGCGTACTGGATCGCCAGCGTCGCGACGACCTGTTCCCAGCCACGTTCCATGACCACCGCGACCAGTTGATTAGGCACCACGCCGCGACGCTGAAGCAGCGCCGCCAGTTGCCGCGCTTCGGCTCGCAGCTGGTGATAACTCAACTGACGCTGGGTGCCGATGACCGCCAGCGCATCCGGGGCAGCGAGTGCCTGGCGATCGAACAGCTCGTGCATCAGCGCCGAGTCGGCGGGGCTGGCCTCGGGCACCGGCAAGCGCGCCCTCGGTATCAGCTCCACCGTGCCAGCGTTCCAGGCATCGGCGTCCAGCAGGCGATCCAGCAGCGCGTTGTAGGCGACGAACATCTGCTCGATCAGGCCTTGCGGAAACAACTCGTCGATGCTGTCCCAGTTGAACAGCAGGCGCCCTTCCAGCTCCAGCAACGTGTGGTCAAGCCAGACCTGCGGGGTTTGGGTGATGCTGTGCATATGCTCGGCATTCAACGCGTCGGCAAGGTTGAATTCGGCCAGTTCCGGCGCAGCTTCCGACAAGGTGCTGTTGAACACGATCGGCATGGCGGTCTGCTGCACGCCTCGGGCCTGGGACAGTTCACGCAGCACCCGCACGCCGCTGACCACCGAATGGTCGATGTCTTGCCACAACCGTGCCTGCACGGCACGCGCCTTGTCGATGAAACTCGCGGCCCCGTCGAGACTGACTTCAAGCAAGACCAGCGAGGTGAAGTCACCGATGATCTCATCGACATCCGGGTGCAGCGGCATGCGATTGAACAGCGGCAGACTCAACGTGAAGCGCGGCTGCCGACTCCACAGCGACAGCACCTCACTGAACGCGGTCAGCAGCATCACCGATGGCGTCACGGCAAATTGCCTGGCGAGTTCCTTGAGCCGTGACCACTGCGACGCTGAAAGCTCGCGGTCGCGGCGGGTAAAGTGCGGCTGGCTGATGCTTTCCGGCTGGCACACCAGCGGCAGGTCCGGCGCAGGTGCCAGCGTGGCAACCTTCTCGCGCCAGTAGTCCAGTGCCTGTGCGTAGCGGCTGTCATTGCGCAAGCGCTGCTCGGCCAGCACGTAATCGCGAAAGGTCAGCCCCGGTTCGGGCAGTTGCAACTGCGGGTCGGCATAAAACGCCATCAGCTCGCGCGCCAGAATCTGCGTACTCGCGGCGTCGACGATCAGGGCGTCAAGGCTGATGTGCAGATGGCTGATGCCCTCATCGAGCAACGACAGGCTGAACTCGAACAACGGCCAGCGACTGGCGTCCAGCACCTGATGGGATTGACGTTCGCGGGTGACTTGCAGGGCCTGCTGCGCGGCGGCGGCAGACAGGCCGCGCAGATCGTTGCGTGGCATATGATAGGTCGGCACGCTGTCGAGAACCTGCTGCGTGCCATCGCCAAGGAACACCACGCGCAGCATGTCGTGCCGCAGGATCATGCGGTTCAGCGCCTGCTCGAAACGTGGTACGTCGAGGCCGGGGATGCGCAGCTCTTCATAGCCATGGGCACTGACCCCGCCGAGGCTGACCGACGCTTCGCGGCCAAACCAGTACGCCTGCTGGATATCGGTCAGCGGAAACGGCGCGTAACGTGCGCTGCGATCGGCTTCAATCGGGGCAAAGGGTGTGTCGAGCGAAGGCCCGTCACTCCGCCCGAGCCGCACCTGCTCGGCCAGGTCCATCAGCACCGGCGTCTTGAACAGGCTGCTCAGGGACAGCTGCGCGCCCATGCGCTGGTTGATCATGTAGATCATCCGCGTGGCCAGCAGCGAGTGCCCGCCCAGTTCGAAAAAGTTGTCGTGAATGCCGACCTGCTGGCACTTGAGCACCTCGGCCCAGATACACACCATCTGCCGCTCGGTCTCGTCGCGCGGTGCCACATAGGCACTGGCGGCCTGCCGCTCTGGCACTGGCAGCGCCTGACGGTCGAGCTTGCCGTTACGGGTCAGCGGCAATTGCGCCAGCGCCACCCAGGCCGTAGGCACCATGTGTTCCGGCAGGTGGCGGTGCAGCTCGGCACGCAGCGTTTCGGCGGTTGCAGGCCCCACCACGTAGGCCACCAGACGCTTGTCGCCCGGCACATCTTCGCGCAACAGCACCACCGCTTCCCGCACACCGGGTTGCTGGTGCAGGAGGCTGTCGATCTCGCCCAGTTCGACGCGAAAGCCGCGCAACTTGACCTGCTGGTCGATGCGTCCCAGGTAGTGCACGTTGCCGTCGGCCGCAAATCTCGCCAGGTCTCCGCTGCGGTACATGCGCGCACCGGGCTGCAGGTTGAACGGGTCCGGCAGGAAGCGTTCGGCGCTCAAGTCTGGACGATTCAGATAACCACGGGCCAGGCAGGCCCCGGCGATAAACAACTCGCCCGCCACGCCGACCGGCACCGGGTTCAGGTCGCCGTCCAGCACATACAAACGCGCATTGGCGATGGGCCGGCCAATCGGCGGTGCGTCCGGCCACTGCCCGGCGGCGTCACAGTTCAGGCTGAACTGGCTGACCACGTGGGTTTCGGTCGGGCCGTACTGGTTGTGCAGTTGCGCACCGCCAAGGCCGCAGACAAAGGCACGCAGTTCGTCATTGACGAGCAACGCCTCGCCAGCGGTGATGATTTCGCAGCCGCCCTTCGGCAAAGGCATCGGCACCGACGCGTCGGTTTCAGTGAAGCTGGCCAGTTGCTGAAGCACGGCAAACGGCAGAAACGCCCGTTGTACATCTTCGGCCACCAGCGTCGGACGCAGCGCGGCGAGGTCTTTGCGGCCGGCTTCGCTCATCAGCACCAGGCTGCCACCCTGGCACAGCGTGCTGCAGATTTCCTGAAACGACACGTCGAAATTCAACGACGCGAATTGCAGCACGCGTTGTGAAACAGGCGTCTGTTCCAGTTGCCAGGCGATCAGGTTATCCAGCGCCGCACGACTGTGCGCCACGCCCTTGGGCCGCCCGGTCGAACCGGAGGTGTAGAGCACGTAAGCCAGGTTGCCGGGGCTGACGGGGACTTGCGGGTTGGCCTCGGAATACCCAGACAAGCGCTGCGCTTCCACGTCGAGGCAGCAGATCGGCAGCGTGTCGGGCAACGGCGGCAGACCGGCACGCAGTGCAGTCTGGGTCAGCAGCAGGCTTGGTGCGGCATCCGCGAACATGAACGCCAGCCGCTCGGCCGGGTATGCAGGATCGAACGGCACGTAAGCGGCGCCGGTCTTGAGAATGGCCAGCAGGCCGATGACCATCTGCGGTGAGCGCTCCAGACAAAGTCCCACGCGCTGCTCGGGCCTCACGCCCTGCTCGATCAGGTAATTCGCCAACCGGTTGGCAGACTGATTCAGCTCGGCGTAAGTCAGCGCTCGCTCATCGGCCAGCAACGCCACGGCATCGGGTGTGCGCTGCGCCACGGCTTCGAAGCGCTTGACGCAATCGGGCTGCGCCGAGGTATCGCGTTCGGTGCGGTTCCAGTCGTGAACGATCCGTCGATGCTGCTCGGCGTTGAGCAGGTCGAGCATCGCCAACGGCTGTTCGCTGTCCTCGACCATCTGCGTGAGGATGCGGCGCAGGTATTCGCCCATCTGCACCACGGTCTCCGGCTCGAACAGCCCCGACGCGTATTCCAGGCCGCCGACGATTTGCCCGTCACGTTCGCTGAGTGCCAGTTGCAGGTCGAATTTGGCCACTGGCTGGACGCTTTGCAGCACGCTGACGTCGAGCCCGGACAACTCCAGATCCGAATCCTGATGCTGCTCCCAGGCGAACAGCACCTGAAACACCGGGCTGTAAGCCAGACTGCGCGGCGGGTTGAGCAACTCCACCACTTGATCGAACGGCAAGTCCTGATGTTCCTGAGCGGCAAGCGCAACGCTGCGCGCCTGTTGCAGCCAGCTGGCCACCGTCGGGCTGCCGGCGCGGGTCATGCGCAGGGCCAGAGTATTGACGAAGAACCCGATCAGCCCTTCCAGCTCCTGCTGGCTGCGGTTCGCCGAGGGCACACCGATGACCACGTCATCCTGCCCCGACAGGCGCATCAGCAACAGCGACCAGGCCGCCAGCAGGTTCATGAACAACGTGGTGCCCTGCTGCGTAGCCAACACTCGGAGCCGTGCCGTCAGCGCGCGGTCAAAGACCAGCGGCACGAAGCCGCCGCGGTAATCCTGGGCGGCCGGACGTTTGTGATCGGTGGGCAACTCCAGCAATAGCGGTGCACCGCTCAGGGTTTCACGCCAGTAGCGCCGCTGCGCATCCAGCACCTCGCCGGACAGCCACTGGCGTTGCCAGGCCGCGTAATCCACATACTGAACAGCCAGCGGCGGCAGTGGCAGGGACTGCCCGTGCGCGGCCGGTTGCTGAATAGCCGCCTCATAGAGCAGCCCCAGTTCACGGGTCAGCACGCCCATCGACCAGCCATCCGAGACGATGTGGTGCTGGGTCAGCAATAACACATGATCGTCGTCGGCCAGCTTGACCAGGCTGACGCGCATCAACGGCCCCACCGCCAGGTCGAACGGCTTGCTGCCCTCTGCGTCGATCAACGCCAGCAAACGCGCCTGGGCATCGTGCTCGCCACGCAAATCGGTGACTGATAACGGAATGATCGTCTCCGCAGCGCAAACGCGCTGCCGCCCTTCTCCCTCTAAAGCGAAAAACGTGGTGCGCAGAGCCTCGTGGCGGGCCACCAGCTGATTGAAACTGCGCTCCAGCGCGGCCACTTGCAACGGCCCGCGCAGGCGCAGATTCAAGGGCATGTGGTAGGCCGCATTGCCGCCTTTCATCTGCGCCAGAAACCACAAACGCTGTTGGGCAGACGACAACGTGTGTGCTCCGCTACGCTCTACAGCCGTGATCGGTGGGCGAGCGTTGCCCTGCTGCGCGGTGCTCAGTCGTTCGGCGAACTGCTGCAGCACGGGGGCGGTAAACAGGGATGAGGGTGACACCTCAAGATGCAGTGCCTGCCGAACCTTGGCCAGCACGCGCATCACCAGCAGCGAGTGGCCGCCGAGTGCAAAAAAGTGATCCTGGCGACCGACTCGCTCGACGCCCAGCACCTCCGCCCAGATGGCCACGAGGGCCGTTTCCAGCGCGCCTTGCGCGGCTTCGAAAACGTGCCGATCGAACGCGTCGTCCCCCGGCTCGGGCAATGCGATGCGGTCCAGCTTGCCATTGGCGGTCAGCGGCAGCGCGTCCATACGCACGAACGCAGCAGGAATCATGTACTCCGGCAGGCTGAGCTGCAGATGCTGGCGCAGGCCCTTGGGCGTCAGCGCTGCGCCGCTCTGTTCGTGAAAGTAGGCAATCAGCCTGGGCACGCCCGCACCGTCTTCACGCAGCACCACCACGTTGTCCCGCACAAGGGCAACCTCGGCCAGACGCGCCTCGATTTCACCCAGTTCCAGGCGCAGGCCGCGCAGCTTGGCCTGCGAGTCGTTGCGCCCGAGAAACTCCAGATGGCCGTCAGCTCGATAGCGGGCCAGATCGCCAGTACGGTACAACCGCTCACCGGCCACGAACGGGTTGTCGACGAAGCGCTCGCGGGTCAGTTCCGGCAAATTCAGGTAGCCACGCGCTACCCCCGCGCCGCCGATGTACAGTTCGCCGGTCACGCGCTGGGGAACCCGCTCGCCAGCGGCATCGAGCAGGTAAATCCGCGTATTGGCCAACGCCCGCCCGATGGGCAGCACCGCATCGACATGGCTGTCGGCCTCGAACTCGAAACAGGTGCTGTCGATGCTCGCTTCGGTAACACCGTAGGCTTGGACGATTTGTACATGCTCGCCACACAACCTACGCAGTTGGCGCGCGCTGTGCGCTGTCCAGATGTCCGAGCCGCAAACCACCGTGCTCATGAACGACAGGTCGCGCCCCGCCTCCTGCACCCAGGCCAGCAACGGGTTAAGCACCGCCGGCACGAAGTCCGCAAAATCGATGCGCGCCTCGCTCATCAGACGATACAGCGCAGGCGGGTCCATCAGCGTGTCACGCGGGCAGAGCACGAGCGTGCCGCCAAAACCCAGCGCGCGGATCAGGTCGGCGCTGAACACATCGAAGGAAAACCCGGCCATTTGCAGGTGATTGAGGTGCTTGTGCAGCGCGTACAACGGCTCCCAGGCAGCGCTCACCGCGATCAGCCCACGGTGCTCGACCATGACCCCCTTGGGCGTCCCGGTGGAGCCCGAGGTGTAGATCACGTACGCCAGATGGCGGGACGTCAGACCAACCGCGTGCGGGTCAGGGTTGTGCGCCGGCTGCGCTGCCCATAGTCGGGTATCGGCCAGATCGAGCACCTGCGTTGCGACCTCGACCTCCTCCAGCGCCGCCAGCAACGCCGCGCGCGCCGGAGCGTGGCTCAGCAGCACGCGTGGCGCGCTGTCTGCCAGCATGTGGGCCAGGCGGGCTTTCGGGTACGCGGGGTCCAGCGGCACGTAGGCACCGCCCGCCTTGAGTACCGCGAGCACGCCAACCAGCATGTCCAGCGAGCGCTCCAGGCAAATCCCGACCCGCACATCCGGCCCGACACCAAGGCTGCGCAGGTAGTGGGCCAGGCGGTTGGCCTGGGTATTGAGCGTCGCATAGTCAAGCGTGTCCAGCCCGAAGCGTGCCGCGATAGCACCAGGATTGCGCTCTGCCTGGGCTTCGAAAAGGCCATGCACACACTGGTTTTGGTCAAAGGGTTGCTCTGTATCAGGATGAGCGAAGCCCGTCCCGCGCGAGGAAGATTTGTCGACCATCAGGAATCACCGTCCGTGAGCAGATTATTTTTTTATGAGCAGACGGGAGCGCAGAGCAGCAAGCCCGTCAGGCACGGCATGAGCAATGCCGGATGAACATCGAGACTCAGGGAGAAGGTGCGGCGCGGGCTCTCGGGCTCATGTCATGACCTGACATGCAAGCGCTCGGGGGGATCGCAGAGGGATGACAGACGAACGCGGCACGGCGCGACTCGCCTACAGAAAGGGGGATGGCTGGCTCGTTGACGAGACTGATCGCTCTGCCCTTGGAACTGACGTTTGCATACCGCGTGACCAATTGAAACCTCATCTTCCGTTTGAGGGTCAACGACGGGGAACGGCCTGCGCCGGGGTGTCAGCGCCAGGGTGGACCCGATCGGCTGTGACTGCGGAGTCTGTGGACCCGTGACAGCCATTGGCGCCGGGTTTTTGGCCCTGGACGCCCGGGATAATAACCACGATTTTCGGCGATGAGGCAAACAAAAAGTTACAAACCGCGAAAGTGTCCGTCAAACGGCATGACTGTCCAGCCGCCAGATCTGCTTCCAATTTCAGCGGCGGGCGGCGACTTTTCCAGGCATCCGATGCAATACTCGAAACCTGATTCACACGAGCCCGGCCTCCATGACCCTCACCTACCGACGACTGACTCCGGCCGATGCACCTGCCTATCGCGCCTTGATGCTCGAGGCCTATGAACGTCATCCAGACGCCTTTACCTCTGACGTGAAGGAGCGCGAAGTGCTGCCTGCCGAGTGGTGGAAAAAGAGGCTGGATGACAGCGCTGACGCAAGCGAAGTGGTGTTTGCCGCCGTTGAAGACGGTCACCTGCTGGGCGTCGCCGGCCTCTGCGTCGAAACCCGAAAGAAGGCCCGACACAAATCGACCCTGTTCGGCATGTATGTGCCACTGGCCCACAGGAACAGGGGCATCGGCGCTCAATTGGTACGCAGCGTGCTCGACCACGCCGAAACCCGTCCCGAGCTTCTGGTCGTCCAGCTCACTGTCACGCAGGGCAACGCCGAAGCAGTCGGACTGTACGAGCGCATGGGCTTCGTGACCTTTGGCCTCGAACCCCTTGCAGTTGCTGTAGGCACCGGGTTCGTCCCCAAGGTGCACATGTGGAAAGACTTGCGCGGGTGACCGGCCCACCCGGGTGACAAGCGCTTCAACAATCGAGCGCGTCAGCCGCTTCGGTCAGGGAGTCGACGATCACGTCCCAGTCCTGTGAGGCGGTCAGATCAGACGTCTGGCCTGGCCCGTGCTCGGCGGGACGTCGGACGAAAACGGTCTTGAAGCCATTCGCACGTGCGGCAGTCAGGTCGGCGTTATGCGCAGCCACCATGGCGACGCAATGCGGCGCCAGGCCCACTGCTTTTGCAGACTTCAGGTAGGTCTGGGGCATCGGTTTGTAGGTGCCGGCGATCTCCGCGCCGACGATGACGTCCCAGGGCAGTCCGCCGAATTTCGCCAGGTTGAGCATTCCGGCAATGTGTCCGTTCGATAGCGTACCGATCGAGAATCTGCGCTTTAATCGGGTCAGGCCTGCGACCGAGTCGGGCCATGGATCGAGCCGTTCCCAGGCCTTGTTCAGCTCGGCGAGCTCGGCGTCGGAGATGCTGCCGAAATCCACCTCGTGGCGCGCCAGCACGGTTTCGAGACTCTCCCGGTTGAGCACATCGAGTGTCACGTACGGGCGCTCACCCGCACGTACGCGCTGCATGGAAGGTTGATAAAGGCCGCGCCACTGATCGGCAAAATCAAGGGGGTCGACGTGCATGCCATGCCGCTGCAGAAATGGCGCAGCGGCCCGCGCCACGCCGTTTCGCCAGTCGACAACGGTGCCGAATACATCGAAACCGAGAAACCCTATCTGTTCCAGTCTGGCCATATTGCTCTCCCGAATCGTGCACAGTCGCTTATAGTTCTACAGAACTAGAACTATAGAACCAATCGCGCCGAAGCGAGTTGTTCCGGGCAGACATTACCCCAACTGTAAATGTTATGGACGGCACCGAAACAGCTCGGCGGCTGATCAATCAACGATAGACGGAGGATTCATGGACTACGTAAAGCTTGGCAACACAGGGCTGGATATTTCCAGACTGTGCCTTGGATGCATGACATTCGGCGAGCCCGATGCCGGAACGCATCCCTGGACACTGGGCGAAGAAGCAAGCAGGCCGATCATCAGACACGCCGTCGAGCAAGGCATCAATTTTTTTGACACGGCCAACAGCTACTCGGCAGGTACTTCGGAAACCATCGTCGGCAAATTGCTCAAAGAGTTCACCCGTCGCGACGAGACCGTCATCGCCACGAAGGTGTTCTTTCCGGCAAACATGTGGGAAGGCTCGACCCGTCCTAACGAAAAGGGGCTCTCGCGCAAGGCCATCATGTCCAGTATCGACGCGAGCCTGACGCGACTCGGCACTGACTACGTCGACCTGTACCAGATCCATCGCTGGGACTATGACACGCCCATCGAAGAAACCATGGAAGCCCTGCACGATGTGGTCAAGGCCGGCAAGGCCAGGTACATCGGCGCGTCCTCCATGTACGCATGGCAGTTCGCCAAGGCCCAGCAGGTCGCGACCGCGCATGGCTGGAGCAGGTTCGTCTCGATGCAGAACTACCTGAACCTGGTGTATCGCGAAGAAGAGCGCGAGATGATCCCGCTGTGTATCGATCAGGGTGTCGGCCTGATGCCGTGGAGCCCGATGGCACGCGGCAGGCTGACCAGGCCCCATGGTCAGCAGACGGAGCGGACCAGAACCGACGTTTCCGGCCAGTCGTTTTACGAGGCGACGGAAAAGGAAGACGGTCGGGTGATCGATACCGTGGAACAGCTGGCCGCAGAGCGCGGGGTGCCAATGGCGCAAATCGCACTGGCCTGGGTATTGGCCAAGCGCGGTGTATCCGCGCCCATCGTCGGCGCCTCCAAGGCCACGCAACTGGACGATGCCATCGCAGCGCTGCAACTGGTGCTCAGTGATGAGGACATCAAACGTCTCGAAGCTCCGTACGTGCCCCATGCAGTGACCGGTTTCGTCTGACCGACGCAGCAAAACACCCGTAACCGGCGAACGACATGAGCGTCGCCGGTTACCCGCGGCACAGAGCGACGACGAGGACCCTAAAGATCGCACCCCACGCTTTCGTAACTGTCATACAGTTCTGAAATAACACCTGTCTATGTCACCGTGCGCAAATATCTATTGGGCAGCGAGTCGACTGGACGGTATTGTCAGGCCATTCTGAATAAAGGCTCTTTGCCATTATTTAATTCGACTTCTTCTCTTGCCTCGCTCAGGTTCATTTCATGAAAAATCAGGTTTCTCTGGCTACGCGCATCGGCTTGGGATTCGCCGCTGTCGTGTCGCTGCTCATCTTGATCACCGCCGTTGGCATTCAGCGGGTCGGCTTCATCGACAGCACCCTGGAAGACGTAGGCGAAAATGCCGCCAAGGTGCAACGCTATGCGATCAACTTCCGGGGCAGCGTGCATAACCGTGCGATCGCCCTGCGTGACGCCGTGCTGGTCAACAACGATCAGGACCTGGCGCTGCATCTGGCAGAGATGACCCGCCTTGAAAAGGACTATGTCGACTCGGCTGTGCCGATGGAGCAGTTGTTCACAAAGCCCAATGTCAGTGCCGAAGAACGCCAATTGCTCCGGGGCATCAAGGAAATCGAGCAGCAAACGCTCGGCTCTACCAAGAGCGTGATTGCCTTGCGCCGTGCCGGAGACATCGCCGGTGCGCAGGCCTTGTTGCTGAGCCAGACCTCCGGTAACTACAGTGAATGGCTGAAGCGCATCAACGCGCTCATCGACCATGAGGAAGCCTCGATCAGGGTCCAGCTGGATAATGTGCAGGCGACCGCCAGCCAGTTCCGTGGCCTGATGCTGCTGGCCACGGCGTTCGCTGTGCTGCTGAGCATCGTGCTGTCGGCGTTCATCATCCGCTTCGTGAAAAAGACCCTTGGCGCAGAGCCGGTTGATGTTGCCGAGGCCATTCGCCGACTGGCAGCGGGCGATCTGCAGCAAACCATCACCACGGCCTATCCTGACAGCGTCATGGGTGTGCTGAGAACGGCGCTAAACCGTCTTTCAGAAACCATCACCGACGTACGCATGGCCGCTCAGGAGGTCAGCCAGTCCTCTACCGTGCTGTCGACGGCCTCCTCTGCCAACAATGCGCAGATCATGGTGCAGACCCGTGAAGCCGAACAGGTGGCCACCGCCATCAGCGAGATGGCCGCGACGGTCAGTGAAGTGTCGGGCTATGCAGCGCAGGCCGCAGACGCTGCACGTCTGGCTGACAGTGAGGTGGCGAACGGCAACACGCTCGTCGAAGGCACGACCACTGCCATCGAACAACTGGCGGCCACGCTGACTGAAACGACCAGCACCGTGGAGCGGGTCTCACGGCACGGCGAGGAGATCGAAAAGGTGATCGAGGTGATCAACTCGATTGCCTCACAAACCAACCTGCTGGCGCTCAACGCGGCCATTGAAGCCGCCCGCGCGGGCGAGCATGGCCGAGGTTTTGCGGTGGTCGCCGATGAGGTTCGTTCGCTGGCCAATCGCACCCAGCTGTCGACCCAGGAGATTCAGAACATGATCAGCACGCTGCAGGGCGGTACTGAAACTGCGGCACAGAACATGCGCGACAGCTGTGAACTGGTCAATCGTGCCGTGGAACAGACACGCAATGCCCAAAACGCCCTGTCGAGAATCAATCAGGAAGTGAGTGCGATCAATCACATGAACGCGCAGATCGCCAGCGCGTCGGTTCAACAGAGCGCGGTGGCAGAAGACGTTGCGATAAACATCACCAGCATCCACGACTCGACGCTCAAATCTGCCAATGGATCGCAGCAGGTGGCAACCGCCAGTGAGGAGCTGGCACAGCTTGCGGATCGCCTGACCCGCAAAGTCGCATTTTTCAAGGCAGGCTGAGGGTGTGATGAAGGTGTGATGAGTTATCGCGACGATGGATTGAGCATCGCCGCGGTATCCCATTATCGGCAGATCAGTCTATGCAACTGACCGGCCTTGAGTTGCGCATCGCCAGTATCACGGTGAGCATGGACAGCGCGGCACATACCGCGCCGATCACGATGGCAGCGGTAAAGCCGGCCCGACCGGACACCACACCACCAATGAACGCCCCGCCGCCTATCGACAGATTCACCACACAGACCAGCAACGCCTGAACGCCTTCGACACGATCATTGGAGGCCTCGAAACACCAGATCTGCGTGGTGATGGGGATCATCCCGAAAGCGAACCCCCAGACCAGAATCACCGGCCAGAGCAGCCACGGGTTACCGACGAACATCAGCAGCGCCGTCAGCGAACCCAGCATCAGCAGGGTCATGATCAGCACCGAGGACGGCGCGCTTCTGGCCGCCAGGGCTCCACCGGCCAGATTGCCTGCAACTGCCGCCAGGCCGAACGCGAAGAGCAATGCGCCCAGGGCCTGACCCTGAATATGCGCGAATTCCTGCACGAAGGGTGCGAGGTACGTGTAAGCCGCGAAGTGCCCGACATAGATCAACAGTGCGGCGGCGAACATGCGACGAATGCGTTGCTCGCCAGCCAGCGACAGCATCTGGCTGATGCCTGCGGAACGCTCGCCCGGCAACGCAGGCAGGAAGAATGCGATCAACAAACCCACTGCCACCGTGACCACTGCCGCTGTTTCAAAAGCGGCCCGCCAGCCGAAGGCTTCACCGATCAACGTACCGGCCGGAATCCCGGCGACAGTGCCAATCGAGACGCCCGCCAGCACATAAGCCGTGGCCTTGACGCCCTCCTTGCCGGGCCTCAAGCGCGGCCCGAGGGACCCGGCAATCGTCCAGAATCCCCCCAGCGCGAAGCCCAGCAGGACCCTGCCTGCGAGTGTCAGCCAGAAGTGCGTAGACAACGCGACGATCAGGTTGGATGCCAGCAATATCGACAGCAGCCCGAGCAACAGGCGCTTGCGGTCGACATGACTGAACAGGGCAATACAGGACGGTGCCGAGATGGCCGCAAGGATGCCGGGGACGGCCATCATCAAGCCTGTCTGGCTGATGCTGGTTCCCAGGTCGCGAGCGATATCGGGCAGCAGCCCGACCGGCAGAAATTCAGTGGTGACGGTGGCGAACGACCCAAGCGATACGCTGCCAACGGCCCACCATGAAGCGGGTTTTGTTTCTACGTTTCCAGCGGTTTCAAAGCGACTCACAGCGGTTCCAGAATTCGGGAATGTCAGCGACCGGCCGCTCGGGCCAGCGCGTGTAAGCGGCCAACCCTAACGTGTAAGCCCGTATCGAAGCCACCTTGCGAAAGAATTTTGTGTGGATGACGCAAAGTAAGCCCAGCGAAGACTGGCCATCAGGCCGATGCTCCGCGGAGAGGCTGCATGGTTGACGCAGAGCGTCACGAACGGCATTCCCACGCGGAGCATGGGAACGATCAATCATCGACTATCGTGCCGACGCTCCGCGTCAAGAACAGCGTTCCCAAGCAGCGCTTGGGAACGATCACTCAACAACGATCTCAGGTCATGTGACCTACTTGTTGCGGGTCACTCTCCAGACGGTGTTTGCCAGGTCATCAGCGATGATCAGTGCGCCTTTCGGATCAACCGTCACGCCCACTGGCCGGCCGCGAGTCTTACCGTCAGCTCCGCGGAAACCGGTTGCGAAATCCACAGGCTCGCCCGCAGGACGGCCATTGCTGAACGGCACGAAGATCACCTTGTAACCCA
The DNA here is from genome assembly GCF_020515755.1 of Pseudomonas sp. B20. NCBI lineage: Bacteria > Pseudomonadati > Pseudomonadota > Gammaproteobacteria > Pseudomonadales > Pseudomonadaceae > Pseudomonas > Pseudomonas sp. B20. The sequence continues at coordinate 122,721 of NZ_JAHPJG010000015.1, read as the reverse complement.
CCGGGTTATCGCGGTTCCAGCTGCCGTGCTCACCAACGAACACGCCATCGGCAAACTTGTCGCCCATGGCAGGGATCGAGAACGACACGCCCAGTGCGGCGACGTGCGAACCAAGGCTGTAATCAGGCTTGATCGCCGCAGCGACTTTGGCCGGATTCTGCGGCTGGGCACGCGTGTCGACATTCTGGCCCCAATAGCTGTAAGGCCAGCCGTAGAACGCGCCCTCCTTCACCGAGGTCAGGTAGTCCGGAACCAGATCAGGCCCCAGTTCGTCACGCTCGTTGACCACGGTCCACAACTGCCCGGTGCCCGGCTGAATCGCCAGTGCCGTCGGGTTGCGCAGCCCGGTCGCATAAGGCTTGTGGGCACCAGTGGCGGCGTCGATCTGCCAGACCATGGCCCGATCAATCTCGACCTCCATGCCGCGCTCGGTCACGTTACTGTTCGAGCCGATACCGACATACAGGTAACGGCCATCAGGGCTTGCCGTCAGCGCCTTGGTCCAGTGGTGGTTGATCGCCGATGGCAAGTCGGTGACCTTGGTCGGCTCACCGCTGGCCTTGGTCTGACCTTCCTGATAATCGAAGCTGACCAGCGCATCCTGGTTGGCGACGTACAGCTTGCCGTTCGCGAAGGCCAGGCCATAAGGCGCATTAAGGTTCTCGGCAAAGACCGTCTTCAGCTCGTACTTGCCGTCGCCGTCCGCGTCCCGCAACAGTGTCAGACGATTACCGCTTTTGACCTTGGTGTTGCCATGGGCCTTGATGACGCTGGCAATCACGTCCTTGGGTTTGAGCTTGGCAGCGCTGCCGCCGCGTCCTTCGGCAACGATGATGTCGCCGTTGGGCAAGACGATGGACTGGCGCGGAATATTCAGATCACTGGCAATCGCCGTGATGCTGAACCCCTCAGGCACGGCAGGCTTCTGATCGCCCCATGCGGTCGGTTCGGCAATCTTCATGCTCGGCAACAGGCCGCGTTGCGGGTCCGGCAGCTTCGGGTCCGGTCCGCGCGCCTGAGTGCTGTCGGCTTCACCACCGCAGGCGCTCAGCAGCAGCGCCATGCTCAATGCAGTCAATGCGTGGATATTTCTCATTCTGCACCTCCGGAACGCAGGCTGGTGAGCCCGGTCCACGTCGCAACGCAGGCCAGAACAGTGACGATGACCGACAGGATCAAGCCAGACGGCATGACCGCCCAGGCGTCTTTCGCATGCTCGAAGGCATTGACCAGACCCAGCACCCAGGTAACCAGCAACAACAGGAAGTACACCACGGGACGACCGGCCTTGTGATCGGCGCGAACCAGATTGACCAACGCGAACAGCAACGCCAGCCCGCAGAACAACAGGCCTCCGGCAATCAGCCAGGCGGCAAAGTTGCTCCACTGCACCTGAAACGTCTGGTAATAGGCAATATCACTCAGCAAGCCACCGAGAAACAAAGGCACGGTTCCGGCAAGCAAGGTCGCATGTAGCGGGCCTGGCGTGTAGCGGTAGACGGGATGGGTGGTTACGGTCATGACGGCTCCTTTTCGTTCGGCGACCCTGGATCAAAACTCAGTGCGGATGCGCTGGCAGGTCGGGGTCGCGCTGAATGCGCATAAGGAAGGATCATGCTGAGCACGCGATAGTTCAGCGTTTTTCATTTCGAAATATTTTGAAAACGCTACTCGCGTGCAGTGCGCTTGTTTCGCCGGCAACGCTCAGAGCAATAAAGCACCTCATCCCAGCAGCGCGCCCACTTCTTGCGCCAGGTAAACGGCAGCCCGCAGACCACGCAGGTCTTGACCGGCAGCTCGTTCTTTTTCAAAGCGCCTCTCCGGCATCCAGTCTGGCCAGCAAATGCTCGCCCCGCTCCCACAGCGCCTGTTGCCTGGGCTCAGCCATGCGATCAAGGTTCTTATAGATAATTGCCATGCGCTGATTGCGACGTAACAGGTCGCCGTGGCGCATCAGGAAATGCCAGTAGAGCGCATTGAACGGGCAGGCATCCTCAGTGGTGCTTTCAGTGACCTTGTACGCACAGCCGCGGCAATAGTCAGACATGCGCTTGATGTACTGGCCGCTGGCGCAATAAGGCTTGGAGCCCAGATAGCCGCTATCCGCGTGCATGACCATGCCCAGCGTATTGGGCAGCTCGACCCAGTCGAAGGCGTCCATGTAGATCGCCAGGTACCACTCGCAAATCTGCTCCGGCACGATGCCGGCAAGCAGGGCAAAGTTGCCGGTCACCATCAGGCGCTGAATGTGGTGGGCGTAGGCATGCTTCAGGCTTTGGCCAATGGCCTGACTCATGCAGTTCATCTTGGTTTCACCGGTCCAGTAAAACTCGGGCAGCGGCCGGCTGTTACCGAACAGATTGCCGCTCGCGTAATCGGGCATTTTCAGCCAATAGACGCCACGCACATACTCCCGCCAGCCGATCAGTTGGCGAATGAAACCTTCGGCGGCATTCAGCCCCACCCTGCCCGACCAGTACGCGGATTCAACGTCACTGCACACCTGGCGTAAATCCAGCAGCCCGATGTTCAGCGCCGCGCTGATGCGCGCATGAAACAGAAAAGGCTCATCAGTGGCCATCGCGTCCTGATAATCGCCGAAACCGGCCAGGCCATAGTCCAGAAAGTATTCCCACAGCGCCTGAGCGTCGGCGTGCGTAACCGGATAGTCGAAATTATCCAGCGAACCGTAATGGCTGGCAAAGCGCTCGCCTACCAGCTTTAGTACCTGGCGCGTAATGGTGTCGGCGGAAAAGCGCAGCGGATAAGGCGCTGCCACACCCTTGGGCAGCGCCTTGCGGTTCTCGGCATCAAAGTTCCAGGCACCACCGACCGGCGTACCGTCGCCGTTCAACAGCAGCCTGCTTTTGCGGCGCATCTCCCGGTAAAAGAACTCCATGCGCAACTGCTTCTTGCCGTGCGCCCACGATGAGAATTCGTCACGGGAACAGAGAAAGCGCGTATCGGCGTGCCACTGGATGGGCAACCCGCAGTCCTTGATCGACTGCTCCAGACGCCAGTCGCCACACTCGGTAACGTGCAGCTCTTCTGCTCGCAACAGGGCCTGCCAACGCTGTAACTCACCCGGCACCGACCCGGTGTTCTGCGGATCATCGAGCATGACGTACTGCACCCGAACACCACGCTCACGCAGCGCCTCGGCAAAATGACGCATGGCACTGAAGATCAGCACGATCTTCTGCGGATGATGCGGCACATGACTCGCCTCTTCCATGACCTCGACCATCAGGACCGCGTCGCGTTCGGGGCACAGGTCCTTCAGGGACGCGAGGCCGAAGGAAAGCTGATCGCCAAGGATCAGGTGGAGACGAGGGGCTTGGGTCAATGGAAGAGGCTCCGCAGCCATAAAAACTTGTACCAATGTAATTTCATGTACAAGATTTTCATAGCGCTTTTCGATGGGATACGTGTCAGACCCTCACGGCGACTCACGTCCGGCCTCAGCACGGAAATGTGAAAAATTTGTTAACTATTTGTTCGCAGTGTCTTTTTCTGTGCGAAACAACCTGTCACACTAATGCGAACCATTATCAACATTATTATCATCCAGCCATGGAGGGCGTCGAGGGAGTGTCGGGTTCATGTCGGGGCAACAATCGCAAAGCCGCAATCGTTTCACACCGGGTCTGTTGGCAATGGGCATCTGGGCTGCCACCACACAGGCAGCCTTGGGCGCTGAAGAACAGCCCGCCACAACCATGGAACTGGGCGCAACGCAGATCAGCAGCGATCAACTTGGCTCCACAACCGAGGGCAGTCAGTCCTACACCACCGGCCCGATGCAGACCGCGACCAAGTTGCCGCTGACCATTCGTGAAACGCCGCAGGCGGTAACGGTTGTCACCCGCCAACGCATGGACGATCAGGCCATGACCAGCATCAATGACGTGGTCAGGTATACGCCGGGACTGTTTTTGGACCAGTCCAGCGGGCCGGGTCGGCAAACCTACACGTCGCGCGGTTTCGACATCGACAACATCATGTACGACGGCCTGCCCGCGTCTTATTCGGGCTACACGGCAGGCGTTCAACCCAATCTGGCCATGTTCGATCATGTCGAGGTGATCAGGGGTGCCACTGGCCTGGCGACAGGGTCTGGCAATCCTTCGGCAGCGATCAATATGGTGCGCAAACGCCCTACCGCCGTGCCACAGGTCACCCTCACCGGCACGGTCGGGAGCTGGGACGATTACCGTGGCGTATTCGATGCGTCCGGCCCATTGAACGACAGCCGCACGGTTCGCGGCCGCATAGTCGGCTCCTACCAGGATGCCAACAGCTTCCGCGATAAGGAAAAGAGCGATCACGGCGTGTTCTACGGGGTGGTCGAAGCCGATCTGAGTGACGCGACGACCGCCACCCTGGGCCTGTCTCGTCAGGAAGATCAGACCAACTACTTCTGGGGCGGCCTGCCCCTGGGCGTCGATGGTCACCACCTGAACCTGCCGCGCTCCACCTATTCCGGCTCGGATTGGGAAAACAAGAAAATCCGGATAGACACCGTGTTCGGTGAGCTGGAGCACCGTTTCGACAACGACTGGAAGCTGCGCGTAGCAGGCTCGAGCTCGTCGCTGGACGGTCTGTTTTCGGGGACTTATCTGTCTCGCTACAACGGCCCGCTGGAAACCACGGCCTACCAGTCGAAGCCGGAAGAGCAGCAGACCGCCTTCGATGCCTACGCCAGTGGGCCGGTCGAGGCCTTCGGCCGCACTCATGAAGTGGTGGTCGGCACCAGCCGGCGCGTGTACGACCAGACCAGCAACGAGTACAGCCCTTACGACACCGGCCTGCCCATCGGCGCGCCAAAGCCGGACTTCGTTCGCAATGGCAAGACGCATAGCATCGCTACTCAGGATGCGGTCTATCTCACCACACGCCTGAGCCTGGCCGATCCGCTGACCCTGATCCTCGGCGGCCGTCTGGACTGGTACGACTACGATGACCGCGTCGGCGATGAAGACTACAAAGTCACCCGTAACCTGACGCGCTACGCAGGGCTGATCTATAAGCTGGATGAACACCACTCGCTTTACACCAGTTACACCGACGTCTTTCAGCCGCAGAGCGCACAGGACCTGTCCGGCAAGGTGCTGAAGCCGGTGGTGGGCGAAAACTATGAAGTCGGTATCAAGGGTGAATACTTCAACGGCGCGCTCAACACCTCCCTGGCGGTGTTCCAGATCGACCAGAAAAACCTCAAGACCCAGTCGCCGACCCAGGCGGGCTGTGCGGTTCTGACCTGTTACGACGCTGCCGGTCTGGTACGCAGCCAAGGCATCGAGATGGAATTGCAAGGCGCGCTGACCGAGAACTGGCAAGTCGGTGCAGGCTACACCTACGCCCGCACCCACTACCTCAAGGATGCCGATACGACGAAAAAGAACCAGCGTTTCGACACCGACACACCCGAGCATCTGTTCAAGGTGTCGACGGTCTATCGCCTGCAGGGCGCACTGGAGAAAATGCGCGTCGGTGGCAACGTTTACTGGCAGAGCCGCATGTATAACGACATCGCGCTCACCGATGGCAGCTATCGCCTGGAACAGGGGAGCTACGCCGTTGCCGACCTGATGGCGGGGTATCAGGTGAGCAAGAACCTCGACCTGCAACTGAACGCCAACAACATCTTCGACCGCACCTACTACACGGCAATTGGCGCAAGCTCGGTATGGGGTTCCACCGACGTCTACGGCAATCCGCGCAGCTATGCGTTGACGGCCAAGTACAGCTTCTGAACCTGAGCCACGCTGCTGCCGGGCATGCTCGGTAGCAGCGTGGTTACCTGAGCGGTTACGCACCGCCATCCAGACCAAACGCCTTCGCCATCCCGCCTGCTCCTTTGGGCGTCAGCTGCAGTGCTCTGGAATCCAGATGGCGGCTTACCCAGCCGCGCTTGAGCATCAGTTCCAGCAGCGCCGCCCCCAACGCGCCGCCGATGTGCGGGGCGCGTTCACTCCAGTCCAGGCAGGCGTAGGCCAGACGTCTGCGTTGCTGACGTACTGCGTCCACGTCAATGCCCAGCGCATTGAGTGATTCGGCACCCTGTTCACTGAGCACATAATCCTTGCCCTGCTCACTTAACCAGCCGGCCTTGAGCAAGGCGTCGTGCAACTTGACGGCGACTTCTCCGGCGCAATGGTCGTAACAGGTTCGGGCCTGTCTCAAGGCCGAAGGCGTGTTGGGTTTGAACGGCGCAACGCTGTGTCGAGTCAGCAACAGCAAGGCTTCCAGCGCTTGCGCCACCTGCGCGTTGGCCAGTCGATAGTAACGATGCCGCCCCTGCACGAGCATTTCCACCAACCCCTGCTCACGCAAACGCGCGAAGTGGCCACTGGCGCTCGATGCGCCTGTATCGGCTAGCGCCGCCAGCTCGGTCGCGGTTCGTGCGTGCCCGTCCAGTAGCGCACAAAGCATTCGGGATCGTGCAGGGTCAGCAATGGCACCCGCCACTGCCGCCAGCGAGAGGTCTGCCGCTTCAACATCCATAGTTCAGCCATCCCTGAAGTGTTCTCGTAGGCAGTCATCATACTGCTGCCAAACCACTTGAAGGGATTCACCCATGCGTCAATCGAGTTTTTTCGGCAGAAAAGTCGTCGCGGCCACGTTTCTGATGGCTGTGTTTGGCTGGGGCATCGGCTTTTACGGTCCGCCGATATTCATGTATGCCGTGATTCAGAGAACCGGCTGGTCGACAGCGCTGTGCTCGGCTGCGGTCACGGTGCATTTTCTGGCAGGTACGTTGGTCGTGGTCAACCTGCCTGCGTTGTACAAAAGGTACGGCCTGCCGTGGATTACGGTCTCAGGGGCGGCAACCCTAGCTGTCGGTGTGTACGGCTGGTCGATCGCCAATCAGCCCTGGCAGCTATTTATCGCGGCGGCTCTCAGCGGATTCGGTTGGGTAACCATGGGTGCGGCGGCGGTCAACGCCACAATCTCGCCATGGTTTATCAGCAAACGCCCCGGCGCATTGGCGATGGCCTATAACGGCGCGAGCATCGGCGGCGTGGTCTTTTCGTCGGGCTGGGTGTACCTGATCGACCAGTTCGGGTTCAACCTCGCGGCGATCGTGGTGGGTGTGCTTTCAACAGTCGTGATCGCGCTCCTCGCTTTCGGTGTGTTCCGGTTCAGGCCTGAACATCTGAGTCAGCACCCCGACGACATTCGCCAGACAGCCACCGACCTGCCTCCATTGCAGGACACTGCACCCATAACGTTGCGGAGTAGCCGGCCATTCATCACGCTGACGGCAGCCATGTCGCTCGGGCTGTTTGCGCAGATCGGCCTGATCAGCCAGTTGTTCCTGCTGCTGATTGATCACGTCACACAACAGACCGCAGGTATGGCCATGGGTGTTGCTACCTGCAGCGCTATCTTCGGCAGATTTCTGTCCAGCAGGCTGTTAGCGCTAGGCACCTGTAGACGCCACGTCGCCTGCCTGAGTTACGCCTGCCAGGGCCTGGGCTGTGTGGTGCTGATGTTTATCGGCACAAGCCCTGCCCTGTTATGGGCCGGCATGATTCTTTTCGGCGTGGGTATCGGCAATGCGACATCACTGCCTCCCCTGATTGCCCAAGCGGAATTTCCCAGGCATCAGGTTGCGCGCGTGGTGACGTTGATCGTCGCCATCGCTCAAGGTTGCTACGCCTTTGCGCCAGCCTTCTTCGGTGGCGTCCGGACTTTATTCGACGGGCCTGACAGCGACGTGGTGATACTGGCACTCACTGCCAGTATTCAGGCGTCAGCAATACTTGCGCTCATCAGCACGCGACCCCATGGAAAACCATCTAAATCCCCGAAAACAGAGTGATCACTCTGTTTTTTAAAAAGAAGATTAATGCCTGTAAAAACACAAAAACCATAAAAATATTGCCTATTGAATTTATATTTTGAAATTAAAACAAAACTAAAACAAAATAGCCGCCATTTAACTTTAACAAATTTCAACTATATAAAATTACATTCGTGTATTTTACCTTTCAGCAACTTTTCTGTTTGTCACGCACGCCTTGAATGAACTGTCAGCGGCCCTGAGCTGCTGACTTGCCTGTCTGCCTGTTTCATATTTCTGTTTGGAGATTCTCTCGATGGCCAGCCCCCTGCTGCCTGTTGTTGCCACTTTACTGATGTCCCTTGCCGCCCTCCCGGTGTCTGCCGCTGACGGGCAGAACCCGCTGCCATCCACGTCGAGCGAGCGCCGCGCAGAAGTCGACGCACAGCGTGAGCAGATCACCGGTGCCGACGCTGCCGTACAGAAAACGCCCAGTGGCGCGCAAACGGTGGTGGATGCACCGATCGACACTGCGGACGCGCCTGCCGGCAATGAAGACCACTGAGTGACCCACTGACTGCAACCGATCAACCTATGAATGATGTAAGGAATAACTCCGTGTCCATGATCAAACAAGGCCTGGGCCTGAGCCTGTTGGCGCTCGGTATCGCCCAGGCAGGCAGCGTATTCGCTGTCACGCCGATGACCGGCAATGAAGTGGAAGCGCGCGTAGGCGCGATGCTGGACAACATGACGCAATCGGAAAAAATCAATTTTTCGCGCGTTGACGACGGCCGCATGATTCCCAAGCTGGACAAGTTCAACCTCCAAGGCACGGTCGCCTATGACTCGGCCATGGGCGTACTGGTCGGCGGCAAGACGTTCGGTGCGCAGTACCCTTCCCCGTCAGCACTCGCGGCCACCTGGAGCATTAACCGGGCCAAGGAATTCGGTCTGGCCATCGGCTACGAAACCCGCATCGCAGGCGGTCAGCAGATGCTGTCGCCGGCCATCAACCTGTACCGCACGCCGTTCAACGGTCGGGCGGCTGAGTACATGAGCGGCGAAGATCCGTTTCTCGGCGCAGTACTGGCACCTGCCGTCACCAACGGTATCCAGGTTCAAGGCATCCAGGCGGCCGCCAAGCATTACCTGATGAACGAGCAGGAAGCGAACCGTCATTATCTGGATGTAAAGATCGACGAACGGGCGATGCAGGAGCTGTACCTGCCGGGCTTCGAGTCGCTGGTCAAGAACTCGAATATCGCCTCGATCATGTGCGGCTACAACAAGATCAACGGCGAATACGCGTGTGAAAACCATCACCTCATCACCGATATCCTCAAAGGCCAATGGGGCTTTCAGGGTAACGTCATGAGCGATTTCAACTCGGTTCAGGACGCCTTCAAAGGCGCATGGGCCGGCACCGATATCGACATGCCGAGCGGCCTTCAGTTTACCGAAGCCAAACTGCTGCCTTATGTCTGGAATGGTCAACTGCACCAGAACGTGATCGACGACAAGGTGCGCAGGAACCTGAGAGCGCTGGTCAGCTACGGCTTTGACAAGGGGATCAACAAGGCGCAGCCACTGGAGCATCGTGAATACGGTCAGCTGGCGGCCTTGAACGTGGCCAGAGAATCGATCGTCCTGCTGCGCAACGAGCCAGTGGACGGGCAAAAACCTCTGCTGCCGTTGCCGAGAAACGCAAAGATCGCCGTCATTGGCGACATGGCCATGCAGCCGCCGACCGCGCCGTTCGGCACCGCCTATTCGGCGCCGGCCAGCTATGTCACCGAAGTGAGCGGACTCAAGCAACTGGCGTCTGACCCCTCCAATGTGGACTACCTGCCACAGATGAGCCTGAACCCCAAATCATCGGTCTGGTATCAGCCAGGCAGTGACCAGCAGGCGATCAGCAACACCGGCGTAAAAGCCGAGTACTACGCCAACACCTCGCTGTCCGGCGACCCGGTGGCAACCCGCATCGAGCCGGGCGTCAACCTGGACTGGATTACCAGTACCAACGTGACCGATAACGGTGCCAGCACAGTCAGCGGTTATACCCCTGCGCCAGGCGCGTTCTCTGCCCGCTTCACCGGCAAGATCAAACCGACGATCACCGGTCCTCAGGTGTTCAAGGTGCGTGCGGACGGTGCCTATAAACTCTGGATCAATGATGAACTGGTGCTCGAGGACGAGGGTTCGCAAGTCTCGTTCGACCTGATTCCAGTGGTTCCGCGGACGGTTAAAACCCCGAACCTCAAAGCTGGCAGCGAATACAACGTGCGCCTCGAATACCGCCGGCTCAAGGGCAACTTCACCCCGGTACTGGGCGGCATGAACGGCGTGCAGATGAGCTGGGCAGCGTTGCGTCCACCAAAGAACCTGGGGGATTACGACGCTGTCGTGGTAGCCGCCGGCAACAACTTCGAATACGAGGGTGAGTCGCTCGATCGTCCGTTCGAGCTGCCGCAATTCCAGTCCGAGCTGATCGGTTTCATTCAGAAAGCCAACCCGAAAACCATCGTGGTACTGCACGGTGGCGGTGGCATGGACATGCAGCCGTGGGCTGACAAGGTAGCCGCGTCTCTGCACGCCTGGTATCCAGGGCAACAGGGCGGCCAGGCACTGGCTGAAATCCTCTTCGGCAAGGTCAATCCGTCGGGCAAGCTGCCTATCACGCTGGACAAGAAGGCGCAGGACAATCCGAGCTATGCATCGTACTCGAACCCGGTGCCGTACTATTTCAGCAGCCCTAACCCGCCTGTCGAAATGAGCTACAGCGAAGGCCTGTACCTGGGCTATCGCGGTTACGACAAGAAGCACACCAAACCGCTCTACCCATTCGGTTTCGGGCTTTCGTACACCACCTATGCGTATAGCGATCTGAAGCTGTCGAGCAACGTGCTGGCACCGGGCGCGACCATTCAAGCGTCGTTCACGGTTACCAACACGGGTGACAAGGCCGGTTTTGAAGTGGCTCAGTTGTACGTGCAGCCTTCCAAGCCGCTGGTTGATCGTCCAGAGAAAGAGCTGAAGGGCTTTTCCAAGGTTTACCTGAAGCCTGGCGAAAGCAAGACCGTGACCATTGCGCTGGACTCGCGCTCGTTCGCGTACTACTCAGCCAACTCGGTGAGCTGGAACGTTGACCCTGGCAAGTTCAAGGTGCTGGTGGGCAAGGACTCGGAAAACCTGGCGCTCGACCGCACGGTTGTAGCGCTGTACCCGGAGCAATTGACCACTCGCGACTCCAACCCGCTGCCGATCCCCCTGCGCAAGGCCGTACAGGTCAAGGCAGAACAGGCTTACTAAGCAACATTCATCCCAAGCAACATTCCCAAGCCAAAGGCATCGGTGGTCGACAGGACCACCGATGCCTGCCTGGCCAATGCTCGCAGCTCAGCGTGCAGCCAGATCCCGCGCCAGTCGCTCGAGAAACCTGGCAAACCCCTGCTCTATCTGCACATCCCCTGGCGATCGAAGCCATTGAATCTGCATGCCGTCCATCATGGCGGCTATCTCCAGGCTGATCTGCCTTGCGTCAATATCCGCTCGAACTTCGCCTGCCTCGACCAGCAACTTCAGATGCGCCTGAAGATGACCATGCACAATTGCGAAACGCTCGCTGAACCAGCGGTGTGCAGGATGCGTGACCGACAGGCTTTCAGTGTTGATGATCATCAGCGCCTGGCTGACCGCGGCGTCTTCGATACTGAAACTCATGACCTGCTTCAGAAACGACAGGAACCCCTGCAGAGAAGCGACCTGATCGGCATCCTGCAGCCGGCCGGCAATGTACTGGTCGCGATGTTCGAGAACAGCTTGCAGCAGCACCAGTTTGGTCGGGAAGTGGTGCAGCAGGCCGACCTGAGAGAGACCTGCCACCTTGGCAATGTTGGTCAGCGAGGCGCCGGCATACCCATCCCGAGCGAAGAGGGTCATGGCCGCCTTGATGATTTCGGCCTTGCGCACCTCGCCCTTGGGCAGGCGACGTTTGGCTGCAGGCTGCTTGGCTGGGGCAGGTGTACCGGAACTGTTTGCATCGATGGACATACGAAGGGCACGTTTCGCATAACGAAAGGGTAAATCCTAGCATGTGCTCCGCAGAACCCCTGAAAAAAGGCTGCTCCGCAAGCACAATTCGCATCAGGTCATGAGCGATGTGCGCAGCCTGCGAACAAAGTTGTTCCCATGGCCTGATGCCCTCTAAAGAAAGCCGCAAAAAGGCCGATGAATACCCGGGCAATTTGCCACGTCTTGAACATACTCCTGAATCAGCTCAGGACACGATGACTGCTTTAAATGCCTGATCCGTCGAAACCCGATTCGTCTGCAGGTGTCCACTGACACAGCCACTGCGGTGCAGTCAGGAGAGGAAGTGAGTCCAGGCACGGCAATGACTGTATGGTGATCGACATAGAACGACGCACATCAGGTGCAGCCTGCCGAGGGCAAACGGGCAAATGCAGAGCTGACTAACGAGCGGATTTCAACGTGCAAAGCAGGCCACCGGCAAGTGCCCGCCCATGCCAAACATAACGTGTGAGCGGGAGGCGCTCTGAAAGACCTGACAAGAGAAGAGCTTGAAACGCAGATCGTGGACCTGCGCAGAATGCTTGAAGAAGCCGGCATCGACGCCGCAACGAATACCTGTCGACCCGCAGCCATCGGCCGCGAGGCACGCCAGCGCGCAGTCTTTGACAGTGCGATGGATTTCGCCATGATCCTGACCGATCGCGACGGCATCATTACCGACTGGAACCCGGGCGCAGAGCAGGTTCTGGGCTGGACCCAGGATGAGATGGTTGGCCAGAGCGCCGAACGTTTCTTTACGCCCGAGGACGTGGCCAACGATCGTATCGAGCATGAAATGCAGCTTGCGCTGAGCGTAGGCCGGGCATCGGACGAGCGCTGGCACCTGCGCAAGGACGGTCAGCTGTTCTGGGCATCAGGCGAAATGATGCCGCTTTACGATGAAAAGCATACGCACCTCGGCTTCGTGAAGATCCTGCGCGACCGCACCCGCGAGCATCTGGCGGGCCGCGCGACCGAAGAAGCCCAGGAACGACACCGGCTCGCCGCCAAGGCGACCAATGACGCGATCTGGGATTGGGACTTTGCAGCCAACCTGGTGCTCTGGAACGACGCGCTGGAAGAGGCCTACGGCTACCCGCTGGCAACCCTGGACAACTCCGGTGACTGGTGGATGGGCCAGATCCATCCCGACGACCGTACCCGCGTGTACAACTCCATTCATGCCGTGATCGACGGCAATGGCACTGCCTGGACGGACGAATACCGCTTTCGTCGTCTGGACGGGGCCTATGCCGACGTGCTGGACCGCGGCCATGTGATACGCGATATCGACGGCCAGGCGGTGCGCATGATCGGCGCAATGCTCGATATGTCGCAGATGCGTAAGGCCGAGACCGCGCTGCGCCAGAGCGAAGAGCGCTCAAGGGCCATGCTGGAGACCATCGAAGCCGCATTCGCCATCATTCAGGTCAAGTTCGATGCCGATGACAGCCCGGTGGACTACCGTTTCATCGAGGCCAACCCCGCCTTTGAACGTCAGGCCGGCGTCGATCTGCGCGGCAAGTGGGTGACCGAGTTCGCGCCAGACCTGGAGCGGTTCTGGTTCGAAGCCTATGGCAACGTCGCCAAAACCGGTGAGCCAGCCAACTTTGAAAACTATGCCAAAGCTTTCGAACGCTGGTTCGAAGTCAAGGCGGTGCGTGTCGGTGAACCGGCTGATCGGCAGATTGCGGTGATCTTCAGCGATGTGACGGCGCGACGCGACGCCGAGGAGCGCTTGCGCACCAGCGAGGCCGTCGCACGTGAAAACATCGACCGCGTTCAGCTCGCCCTGGCCGCCGGTGCGATCATCGGAACCTGGCACTGGGACTTGCCAACCGATCGCTTTACCGTCGATGAAGCCTTCGCCAAGGCCTTCGGTCTGGACCCCGCGCTGGGCCGTGAAGGTTTGAGCCTGGAGCAAGTCATTGCCACTGTTCACCCGGAAGACAAGCAGGGCCTGATCCATGCGATCAATGCGGTCATCACCAGCGGGCGTGTTTACGCCCACCAATACCGTGTTCGTCGTAATGATGGCATTTACTACTGGATCGAAGCCAACGGCCGGGTCGACCGAGCCGAGGATGGCACGCCACTGAGCTTCCCCGGCGTGCTCATCAACGTTGACGAACGACGCGCCGTGGCAGCCGAACGCGACCGTGCCACTGCCGCGCTGCGGGCCCTCAACGACACACTTGAGCAACGCGTGGCAGCGCGCACCACCGAGCTCATGCAGGCCGAAGAGAAGCTGCGCCAGTCACAGAAAATGGAAGCGGTCGGGCAACTGACCGGTGGCCTGGCCCACGACTTCAACAATCTGCTGGCAGGTATTTCCGGCGCGCTGGAATTGATGGGTACCCGGATCGAGCAAGGCCGCTGGGGCGAGGTCGACAAGTACATCGTGACCGCCCAGGGCGCGGCCAAACGTGCAGCAGCCCTGACGCACCGGCTGCTGGCCTTCTCTCGACGCCAGACCCTGGACCCGCAGCCGACCGACGTGAACAGGCTGATGAAAGGCATGACCGACCTGATACAGCGCACGGTCGGCCCCAGCATCGTGGTCGAGACCCTGGGTGCCACGGGGCTGTGGCCGACACTGGTCGACGCCAGCCAGCTGGAAAACGCGCTGCTGAACCTGTGCATCAACGCCCGCGACGCCATGCCGGACGGCGGGCGCATCACCATCGAGGCGAGCAACCGCTGGATAGACGGCGATGTGGCACGCGCGCACGATATGCCCGAGGGCCATTATCTGTCGCTATGCGTGACCGATACCGGCACCGGCATGACACCCGATGTCATCGCCAAGGCATTCGACCCCTTCTTCACCACCAAGCCCATTGGCCAGGGCACCGGGCTGGGTCTGTCGATGATCTACGGGTTTGCCAATCAGTCTGGCGGACGCGTGCTCATTCAGTCGGAAGTCGGCAAGGGCACTGCGATATCACTGTACCTGCCCCGCTACGAAGGTACTGCGGCCAAGGACGAAGGCGATGTGCACAAGGCACCGTTCGAGTTCACCAAGTCCGGGGAAACCATCCTGATCGTGGACGACGAACCCACGGTGCGCATGCTGCTCACCGATGCCCTCGGTGACCTGGGCTATACGCTGATCGAAGCCGCCGACAGCCTGGCCGGCCTCAAGCTGCTGCGTTCGGATGTGCATATCGATCTGCTCATCACTGACGTGGGTTTGCCGGGCGGCATGAACGGACGACAAATGGCCGATGCCGGACGCGAGGTCCGCCCGCATCTGAAGACCCTGTTCATCACCGGCTACGCGGAAAACGCCGCCATCGGTGACGAACAGCTCGGGCCAGGAATGCGCGTACTGACCAAGCCGTTTGCGATTGAAGCGTTGGCCGCCAGAGTCCAGGAACTGATGAGCGCCTGAGTAGACGGCCCGGTGCAACCCTGCCCCGGGCCGTCAACATTGAGCGCTGCGCAAACCCGGTGCTAACATGCGCGACCGCCATGCAGGCAAGGGAATAACCGGGTCATGAGCAGTATCCGCGAGCGCAACAAAGAACTCATCCTGCGCGCTGCCAGCGAGGAATTCGCCGACAAGGGCTTCGCCGCCAGCAAGACCAGCGATATCGCAGCCAAGGCCGGTGTGCCCAAGCCCAACGTCTATTACTACTTCAAATCCAAGGAAAACCTCTATCGCGAGGTGCTGGAAAGCATCATCGAGCCCATTCTGCGTGCCTCTACGCCCTTCAATCCCGAAGGCGTACCTGCCGAAGTCCTCAGCCGCTATATCCGTTCGAAAATCCAGATTTCCCGCGACCTGCCCTTCGCCTCGAAAGTGTTCGCCAGCGAGATCATGCATGGCGCCCCGCACCTGACAGCGCAGCAGATCGAACAGCTCAATGGCCAGGCAAGGCACAATATCGATTGCATCCAGGCCTGGATCGACAGCGGACAGATCGCCCCGCTCGACCCTCACCACCTGATGTTCACCATCTGGGCGGCGACCCAGACCTACGCCGATTTCGACTGGCAGATCGCAACGGTCACCGGCAAGGCAAAACTGCAGGACGTCGATTACGAGGCGGCAACGCAGACCATCCTCAGGCTGGTGCTCAAGGGCTGCGAGCCGGACCGCTGAACCCACCCTGCTTTACTGCAGACGCAAAAAACCCGCCGAAGCGGGTGGTTTTGCAACATGACCATTCCGACATCCTGTCAGTAGCCTCCTGGCAATGGTCGATCCTCCCTGATCACTGCGGCGTTCCTTCGCTGCAGCTGTTGAATTGGATCCTACATTCCCTGAGCGTCCGTCGATAGAGCCAATTGCGCCTGTTGCTGTAAGCCTTTCGCCATACCGGCGTACGCCGTTA
This sequence comes from Pseudomonas sp. B20, assembly GCF_020515755.1. Taxonomy (NCBI): domain Bacteria; kingdom Pseudomonadati; phylum Pseudomonadota; class Gammaproteobacteria; order Pseudomonadales; family Pseudomonadaceae; genus Pseudomonas; species Pseudomonas sp. B20. Next base: position 106,515 of record NZ_JAHPJG010000015.1, on the reverse strand, counting down.
AAAAGTGTGACCGACCGCTCATGTTTGATCATGACCCGCCGAGATGCTTGAAAGACCCCGAATCGCGCGCTGTGCGGATTGGGGTGATCAGAAGAAAAATAATGCAAGGGAAGCCGATCATGGGTATGCGCAGTTTGTCCATCAGTCTCCGTCTGTGGCTGATTCTTGTGGTTTCAGTGCTGATGCTCTTCGTCCTCTCGGCGACACTGCTCAGGCAGTTGCATAACGACCTGTACCAGGCCAAGGCCGAGAAAACCATGCATGTGGTGCAGACCGCCAGCGGCATCCTCTCGTTTTATCAGGGGCTTGAAGCCGCAGGCGGCATGACCCGCGAGGCTGCGCAACAGCAGGCCTTGAAAGAGATAAAGAGCCTGCGTTACAGCCAGAGCGACTACTTCTGGATCAACGACCTGCGCCCGGTGATGATCATGCACCCCACCAACCCCAAGCTCGAAGGCCAGGATCTGTCGACCATCAAGGACCCGGACGGTTTTGCGGTGTTCAACGAAATGGTCACGCTGGTCAAAGCCAAGGGTGCCGGGATGGTGAATTATCGCTGGCCCAAGCCCGGTGCCAGCGAGCCGGTGAAAAAGACTTCCTACGTGCAGCTGTTTCAGCCATGGGGCTGGATTCTGGGGTCCGGCGTATACGTCGATGACGTCGCGGCCGAGTTCAAGACCCAACTGTGGAACGCCGGGATGTTCATCGCCGGCATCGTGCTGATCATGGTCTTGCTGCTGGTCACGATCGTGCGCAGTATCGTGCGTCCGCTCAGAGCGGCGGTCGGTGCGATGGCCAGCATTGCCAGTGGCGAGAGTGATCTGACCCGCACGCTGGAAACCCATGGCCGGGATGAAATCACCGAGCTGGGTACGCACTTCAATGCCTTTGTCGCCAAGCTGCGCAATGTCGTCGGTCAGTTGCAGCACTCGGCCGTGGCGCTGGGCCAGGCCTCGACTGATCTGGGCAGCGATGCCGAGCAGGCGCAGAGCCGCAGCGAGAAGCAGTCGCAGCAGATGGACCTGGTTGCCACTGCGGTCAACGAAGTGACCTACGGCGTGCAGGACGTGGCCAAGAATGCTGAACATGCCGCCAGCGAAATGCGCGATGCCGAGTCGCAGGCACAGCAGGGTCAAATCAACATCGATAACAGCCTGCGGCAGATCGAACACCTCTCCAGCACCATTGGTCAGGCCGTGGAAGTGATGCAGAGTCTGGCCAGCGAGAGCACGCAGATCGGCAGCGTACTGGAAGTGATCAGTTCGATTGCCGAGCAGACCAACCTGCTGGCGCTGAACGCCGCCATCGAAGCAGCGCGGGCCGGCGAACAGGGCCGCGGCTTTGCCGTGGTGGCCGACGAGGTGCGCCTGCTGGCCCAGCGTACGCAGAAGTCGACCGCAGAAATCCAGTCAATGATCGAACGCCTGCAAAAGCATTCCGATGCAGCGGTCAAGGTAATCGGTGACAGCAGCCGTTCTTCGCAGATGACCATCGAGCAGGCCAATCAGGCCGGCCAGAGCCTGACCTCTATCAGTCAGGCGCTGCGCAACCTCAACAGCCTGAACGCCTCCATCGCCAGTGCCACCCTGCAGCAGACGCACGTGGTGGATGACATCAACCAGAACGTCACCCAGGCCGCGCAACTGTCTCAGAGCACAGCACTGGCCGCCGAACAATCGACTTCGGCCAGTCTGCACCTGCGCGGGTTGAGCGAAGAGTTGAACACCTTGCTGAAGCAGTTCCGGGTTTAAATCTGCATTGCGATTTTGGGGGGTGGCACGGAACCTCGTGCGCCTCTTGTTGCCTGAGACCTGCTTATTCAACCGCTCATTAGCTGCTTATTTAACTGCAGGGGGTCACATGCGCACACTGGAACTGGCAGGCAGTACCGTACCAGTGCTGGGTCAGGGCACCTGGCACATGGGTGAAAAAGGGCATCAGCGCTCGGCAGAGATTGCCGGTCTGTGTCTCGGTATCGAACAGGGCCTGACCCTGATCGACACCGCCGAGATGTACGCCGATGGCGCTGCCGAGGAAATTGTCGGGCAAGCGATCGCCGGGCAGCGGGACAAGGTATTCGTGGTCAGCAAGGTCTACCCGCACAACGCCAGCCGCGCCGGTATTCCGACCGCGTGCGAGGCCAGCCTGCGGCGCATGAACACCGACTACATCGATCTGTACTTGCTGCACTGGCCCGGTCAGTACCCGCTGACCGAGACGGTCGAGGCATTCGAGCGTCTGCGTGAAGCGGGCAAAATCGGTGCCTGGGGTGTTTCCAACTTTGATGTGCCGGACATGATCGAACTCAACAACCCGCGTTGTGCCACCAATCAGGTGCTCTACAACCCGGAGCAACGCGGCATCGAGTTCGACCTGATGCTGTGGAGCGCAGACCGTCATCTGCCGTTGATGGCGTACTGCCCGATCGGCCAGGCTGGCGATCTGCTCTACCACCCTGCCCTGCATGAAATCGCCAAGCGCCACGATGCAACACCGGCGCAAATTTCTCTGGCGTGGGTGCTGCGTCAGGACAACATGATCGCCATTCCCAAGGCGACCAACCCGGAACACATTCGTCTGAACATCGCTGCCGAGCAGATTCGTCTGACCGAGCGCGACTTGGCCGATATCGATCTGGCATGGCCTGCGCCCACTCGCAAGGTGCCGCTGGCGATGGTCTGATCGCTGTCAATGCGATAGCGAGCTGTCGATTGACTGAACGGCTGCCCATGCAGCCGCTTGCCGATATGACAGATGACACACCCGGCAACAAGCTGTCACAAATATGAAATAACGCCTTGTCATCATGCGGCCTTCGCCTCCCTGCCCGGGCCAGGCCGCACGTGGACAGCCATGAACCACAGTATCGCTCACCACCATCAGGACTCCGACCTTTTCGGCCTGCTCTACGGCTTCCGTTTTCGCCACGGTGAAAGTGGCCAGGAAATCGGCTCGGCCGCCGCGCTGGATTACCTGCAAAACCCTCCCGAAGAAAACGGCTTCATCTGGCTGCACCTGAACCTCTCGCACGCGGCCTGCGAGCGCTGGATGAAAACTCAGCTGGACCTTCCGGAAGAATTTTTCGAAGCATTGCACGAGGGCTCGCGCTCGACGCGGATCGAGCACGTGGATACCACGCTGCTGGCGGTCGTCAACGATGTGGTATTCGACTTCAACAGACTCTCGACTGACATCTCCACCTTGTGGGTCTGTGCCCGCCAGCGTTTGCTGATCACCGCCCGGCTGCAGCCGCTACGTTCGGTAGACAAGCTGCGCTCGGCGGTCAAGCGCGGCGAGCAATTCGACTCACCGCTGGAGCTCCTCGCCCACCTGCTGAGCGACCAGGGCGAAGTGCTGACACAGTTTCTGCGCAAGACCAGCGTCAACGTCGACCGCATCGAAGACCAGTTGCTTTCGCAGCGACTGAGCAACAATCGCTCCGAGCTCGGCGCCATGCGCCGGGTGCTGGTCCGTCTGCAACGCCTGCTGGCGCTGGAGCCCGGCTCGTTGATGCGCCTGTTGCACAAACCTCCGCAATGGCTACGCGAACAGGATGTTCAGGCATTACGTCAGTCCATCGAAGAGTCCTCACTGGTGATCAACGACCTTACGGCGCTGGGCGAGCGCATCAAACTGTTGCAGGAAGAAATTGCTGCCAACCTCAACGAGCAGAGCAGCAGAACCCTGTTTACCCTGACCGTGGTGACTGTTCTGGCCTTGCCGATTAACATCGTTGCCGGCTTTTTCGGCATGAACGTGGGGGGCGTGCCGCTGGCGTCCGACCCTGAGGGCTTCTGGATTCTGGTGGCACTGGTCGCGACCTTCACGCTGGTCGCCGGGCGCTGGGCGTTCCGCAAACGCGGCGACTACTGACTCAACAACCGCACCCGCCGGTTGTCAGAAAACCGGCGCAAAAGCGCAATCAATTGTTACATGTCTCACCGCTGTCACATTTTGCAATGACCATGTCAATATTCTTTCAATCCAGGATTGCGAACATGGCTACAAACGCACTGTCTCCGGACGCTCTCGGCAAGGCGAGCCTGTCAGCGAGTCAATTCGGTCGCAAGCCCAGCCGAATGACCATGATACTTTTCTTCACGATACTTATCGCAGGCTTGTTGTTCACCGGCTACAGCCTTAAACAGGACGTCGACGACATGGGCACGGTGGTCACCACCTGGACCCCGTTCGTGCTGTTGGGTGTAGCGTTGTTGATCGCGCTGGGATTCGAATTCGTCAACGGCTTTCATGACACCGCCAACGCGGTCGCGACGGTCATCTACACCCACTCCCTGCCGCCCGGCTTTGCAGTGGTCTGGTCGGGCTTTTTCAATTTCCTCGGCGTGATGTTTTCCAGCGGCGCGGTGGCGTTCGGCATCATTGCCCTGCTGCCGGTGGAACTGATCCTGCAAACCGGCTCATCGGCGGGCTTCGCGATGATCTTCGCGCTGTTGATCGCGGCGATCATCTGGAACCTCGGCACCTGGTGGCTGGGTCTGCCGGCGTCCTCGTCGCACACGCTGATCGGTTCGATCATCGGCGTCGGCATCGCCAATGCCCTGATGCACGGCCGCGACGGCACCAGCGGCGTGGACTGGTCGCAGGCCACCAAGATCGGTTACTCACTGCTGCTCTCGCCACTGGTGGGTTTCGGCTGTGCCGCGTTGCTTTTGCTGGCCATGCGCATGTTCATCAAGAACCGTGCGTTGTACAAAGCCCCGGAAGATAATGCGCCGCCACCGTTGTGGATTCGCGCCATGCTGATTGTGACCTGCACGGGCGTTTCGTTCGCGCACGGCTCCAACGACGGGCAGAAAGGCATGGGCCTGATCATGTTGATTCTGGTCGGCACCCTGCCGATGGCTTATGCGCTGAACCGCACCATGCCCGCCGAACAGGCTACCCAGTTCGCTGCGGTGGCTGAAGTAACCCAGCAGGCGCTGATCCGCAGCGTCCCTCAACCGGCCCCCGGGGATGCGCGCAAGACGCTGTCGGATTACCTGGTCAGCAAGGAGGCAAGCCCTGAACTGATCCCTGCGCTGGCGGTGATGGCGGGCAAGATCGGCGATCAGGTCGCCAGTTATGGCTCGCTGTCGAAGGTGCCTGCCGAGGCTGTGACCAACGTGCGTAACGACATGTACCTGACCTCGGAAACCATCCGCCTGATGGAGAAAAACAAGGTCGGCGATTTCGACGCGAACACCAAGACCAAGCTTGAGGCGTTCAAGGGGCAGATCGACAGTGCCACGCGGTTCATTCCGACCTGGGTCAAGATTGTCGTAGCCATCGCCTTGGGGCTGGGCACGATGGTCGGCTGGAAGCGTATCGTGGTGACTGTGGGCGAGCGCATCGGCAAGACGCACATGACTTACGCTCAGGGCGCGTCGGCAGAGGTCGTGGCGATGTTCACGATCGGCGCGGCGGACATGTATGGGCTGCCGGTATCCACAACCCATGTGCTGTCGTCCGGCGTGGCCGGTTCGATGGTCGCCAATGGCTCGGGTCTGCAAATGCGTACCCTGCGCAATCTGGCCACTGCCTGGGTGCTGACCCTGCCGGCGGCGATCCTCTTGTCAGGTTCGTTGTACTGGGTGTTCAGCAAGCTGTTCTGATGCCTGTCGCGTCCGCCCCCCTTTGACTATCGTGCCGACGCTCCGCGTCGGCATGCCGTTCGTGACGCTCTGCGTCACACAGCGGTTCCATGACATCAGGTAGATTAGAGTTCGACTCAAGTCACCTTTTCGCCCCTCGGCGAGTTACTTTGATGAGGCCAAAGTAACCAAATGTATGGTCAGCCCACCCCCTGCAATCGCAGTTCGATGAGCGGTAAAGCATGCTTGCGCTAATGTATCCGGGCTCATTCTGGGCAATTTCGCTGCCCGGCCCTTGATGAGTATTCGCCGCCTTACTGTCCTCAAAAGCCTTAAAGCCTCGAAGGCTGCTTTGGTTATCAGGTTCTCAGTCAGGCCATGAGCTGTTTATCATCATCATCACTGCGTCGCAAAAGCTGGTATGTCTATTTTCTACTCAGATCATTGATGCGTTGTAAGTGCTACCTCGTCTGAGCACCGCCCATACGATTCTTGCCAGCTTGTTCGCTAAAGCACATGCCACCTTGTTCGGATGCTTGCGTGCCAACAAGTCTCTTACCCACTGCCCAAGAGCATCATCGCGACGTTCTATTCGAATCATGAGCGCTCGAGAACCTTGCACCAGCAGGGTTCGCAGGTGCCTGTCACCTCGCTTGCTGATACCCAGCAATACGGGTCTCCCGCCTGTAGAGAACTGTCTGGGAACCAGCCCCAGAAAAGCGGAAAGGTCTCGTGAGGCTCGAAAATTGGAAGCGTCACCCAGATCCGCTACAAATGCGCTGGCGGTAATAGGACCAATGCCAGGAATCGTCATCAAGCGTGTACCAGCATCGTCTTGCGCCAGTTGCTGCTTGATTTGCGCATCACAGGCCTTTATTTCGGTATCAAGGCGATGAATATCCTCCAGCAAATGCTCCATGACCCTTTTGAACTGCAGCGGCAGGTCGCTACGTGAATCGTCAATCAGCTCAGGCACTTTGGCGATCGCTGCCTTGGTGGCTGGCAAGGCAACTCCGAACTCAAGCAAAAAACCATGCACCCTGTTGATGGCTTCAGTACGGTGGCAAACCAGTGACTCGCGAAGACGATGTTGTACAGAAAGTACCTGCTGCTCCACAGTCTTAACGGCAACGTAATGAGTACGCGGTCTGGAGGCCGCCTCGCATATAGCTTCGGCATCAATGAAGTCATTCTTGTTGCCCGTCACGTAGGGCTTCACATGTTGCGGAGCAATCAACTTCACCCGGTGCCCCAGCGAGGCGAGTTTCCTGGCAAGCCAGTGAGAGCCACCGCACGACTCCATTGCAATGGAGCAGGGTTCAATCTGAGCCGCAAACTGCAGAAAGCGATTGCGATTGAAGCACTTGCGTAATACTTGGTGGCCGCCTGCATCATGGCCTATGAGGTGAAAACTATTTTTACCAATGTCGATGCCTAAGAGCTTGAGGCCGTTTTTCATGAGTGATCTCCTCGACGTTAGAGAGAAACCCGGAAAGTGTAGACACTCCGGGTTTCTCGGATCGGGCTGACCATCTCATTAGCCTTTCGCTCCGGTTTCCGGCCCGACTTCGTCGGGTTCCTTCGCCATGTCACTGATCCGGGGGTCGCCGCACCGCCGGATCAGGCGGCACGTCGCCGTCCGCGCTGGTGTCGATGCTCACCACCACCGACATCCCTGGCCGCAAGTGCTCAAGCATCGGCTGATCGGCATCGACCACGATACGTACCGGGATACGCTGGGAAATCTTCACGAAATTGCCGGTGGCGTTATCGGCGGGCAGCAGGCTGAATTCCGAGCCCGCAGCGGGCGAAATTCTTTGTACGTGGCCGTGCATCTCGTGGCCGTCGAGCGCATCGACGGTAAAGCTCACCGGCTGGCCCAGGCGCACATTGGCCATCTGGGTTTCTTTCATGTTCGCCACGATCCAGCGCTGCTCGGGCACCAGCGCCATCAGTTGCGCGCCTGAATTGACATAGGCACCAAGACGCACGCCGATCTGCCCCAACTGCCCGTCACGCGGGGCAACGATACGGGTGTTGTCCAGATCGATGCGCGCCAGTTCGATAGCCGCTTGCGCATTGGCGACCGAGGCTTCCAGCGAGCCGCGGTTGACGATGACGGTTTGCAGATCCTCACGGGCGATCTGCAAGACAGCCCTGGCTTCGGCAACGGCGGCATTTGCCTGCGCGTCGGCGGCACGCGTCACATCCAGCTCGCTTTTCGAAACCGAACCGTCGGTCACCAGCGCCTGATTGCGCCGCAGATCGGCAGCGCTCTTGCGGCTCTGGGCGATGCTGTTCTGCAGTTCGGCCTGGCGCTGGCCGATGGTGGCTTCGGCACTGCGCCGTTGTTGCAGATTGTTGGCCAGCGAGGCCTTCTGCACTGCCAGTTGTGCGACGGCCTGGTCCAGGCGCTGACGATAGATACGGTCATCCAGACGCACCAGCAGATCACCGGCCTTGACGAACTGAAAGTCCTGCACCGGTACTTCGTAGACATACCCGCTCAGTTGCGGCCCGATCAGCGTGGTCTGGCCCTTGACCTGCGCGTTCTCGGTGCTCTCGATCGGGCTGGCAAACGGAGGCAGTTGCCAGGCGTACAGCACCACCAGCACTCCGGCCAGGGCGACGGCGCCGAAAATCACGGAAGACACGACACGCTTGCGGGTCGAGCGCGGCTTGCTGGTCACCGGGGACGTTAACGGTGCCGGTGGCGGCGAGTTACGAGGGGCTTCGGTATCTGGGGTCTTGGATTCGGTCATGAAGATTTAACGCCGGAGTTGGATACGGAGGGCGAAGCAGCAGGTGCAACGGGTGCCAGCGCCAGAGGTTGAGTGGTCATTTTCAGCCACAGGACCCTGGCTGAAATCCAGATCATGGTCAGCACGGCAATCAGCGCGATCAGCATGAATACATCGTTGTAGGCCAGCACGTTGGCTTCGCGGGTCGCTGCCGTGGCCATCGCGCGGATACCCTGACTGTTGCGCAACGACGGGTCGGCGATCACCGAGCTGTAACTGGCGCTGTAGCTCTGCAGCCGGGCCTGAACCAGCGGGTCGATGAGGCTCAGGTGTTCGACGACGTGGCTGGAATGAAACTTCTCGCGCACCACTTGAAAGGTGCCCAATGCAGCAGACCCGATCAACCCGCCGATATTCTGGGTGATCCCGAACAACACCGAAAAGCTGACCATGTTGCGCGGGTTCGCCAAAACCCCGCTGATCCCCAGCACCAGGGTGGGCCCGAGGAAGAACGTGCCACCGAACGCCAACAGAAACTGGCTGAGGTACATGTTCGATTGGCGGGTCAGGTTGGTGGAATGACTGTCCATCCAGGCACCGATTGCCATCATCGCCAAGGAGATCAGCAAAGGTTTGATCAGATGCGCAGGATTGATGGTCAGCGCGCTGACCGCCAGCCCCGAGACGCTGCCGAGCAACATCACCAGATACAAGGTGTGCAACTGCTGACTGCCCATGTTCAGCGCCTGAAGAAAACCGACAGCGCCCACCGACTGTTCGGACAGCACCACGCGAAACAGGATAACCGCCAGTCCCAGACGCAGGATCGCGCCACTGCCCAGCCAGCGCGTGATCAGCAACGGATTGCTGCGGTTATGCTCGATAGCGAGTCCGGCACAGATCAGCGCAATCGATGCCGCTGAGGCGATACCAATCCACTGCGCTTCCAGCCACCATTCGATACGCCCCAGTGACAGCACCGCACAGAACAGCGCAAAGCCGGTGGCCAGCAGGCCGAAGGTCAGGAAGTCGAGCTTCTCGAACGCCTTGAAACGATCGCCCGGCGGCAGTTTGAGCATCAGCACGCAGCCCAGCGAGAGCAGCGCCATGCCCAGTTCGAACAGATACAGGCCACGCCATTGGGCAATCTGCAGCAAGTCTTCCGACACCAGCCGGGCCAGCGGTGTTGCCAGCTGGGCGGTGCCAATCCCCAATACCAGCGCCTTGAGCCGCCATTTCTGCGGGAAAGCCTGAATCATGTAATACAGCCCCAGGGTGCTGAGCGCAGCACCGACCATACCGTGTGCCGCACGTACAGCGATGGCCGAATCGATGTCATTGACGAACAGATGCGCCAGCGTCACCAGCGCGTACAGCACCAGAAACAGCTCGGTGAACGCGCGCAGACCGAATTGCTGACGAAACTTCACCAGCAGCAGATTCATCGACACGTTAGTCATGATGTAGGCCGCCGGCAGCCAGGCGATGTCCTGCGAGGTCGCCCCCAATGCGCCCTGCAGATACGGCAGGTTGGCGACTACCAGCGCGTTGCCGAGCCCGCCGGTCAGCGCGACGATCACCCCTACGACAGCAAACGCCCAACGCCGCGCAGTCGAATGCAGCGGCGTCGACGGTGAGCCTGGCATGGTCGGACGCTCGTGGGCGGCCCACTCGCGCGGGGCATACTTATCGCTCATAAATGACTGGCACGCGGACTTTCATGGGGTACACCTGAGGAATTCCCTTTTGTGACATTAATGACACTCATAATACTCATCCGCCAGGCAATGATTCGCGTCGGTCAGCCCGATACAGCAACGCTCAGGCATTCGCCAATGCTCTAAACAGTGGCTATCTGAAACTTCAGACTATGCTTAAACGCAGTTTTGCTTTGCACATTTGCGCTGCTAGGATCTTCTGCGACGCTCGAATGCTCGAATAAGAAAAAAGCGCAACCGAACAAGGAGTTCAGAATGAGTTCACAGGTTTCATCGGCCCGCTCGGTTCGACCATCCGCCAGCCGGGATTCGATCGTTATCGACGTGCGTAATCACATCGGACACTTGACCCTCAATCGTCCGGAAGGCCTGAACGCAATCGATCTGGACATGGTCCGCACACTTCGCCAGCAACTTGACCGCTGGGCCCATGACCCGTCGGTTCATGCAGTGGTCCTGCGCGGCGCAGGCGGCAAGGCGTTCTGTGCCGGTGGCGATATCCGTTCGCTGTATGAAAGCCACCAGAACGGCCAGGATCTGCATCACACATTCTTTGCCGAAGAGTATGAGCTGGACCTGGCCATTCACCGTTATCGCAAGCCGGTACTGGCACTGATGGATGGTCTGGTGCTGGGCGGCGGCATGGGGCTGGTCCAGGGGGCCGACCTGCGCATGGTCACCGAACGCAGCCGCCTCGGCATGCCCGAAGTCGCCATTGGTTATTTCCCTGATGTCGGCGGCAGTTATTTTCTCTCGCGGCTGCCCGGCGAACTGGGTACCTGGCTGGGCGTGACCGGGTCGCAGATCGGTGCTGCCGACGCACTGTACTGCGGCCTTGCCAACTGGGCCATGAACAGCGAACTGCTGCCGCGCCTCGACCATATGCTTGATCACCTGAAGTGGAAGTCAAGCCCACTCAAGGACCTGCAGGGTGCGCTGGCCAAGCTGGCTACCCAGCGTCTGCCCTCCCCGCCGCTGGAAGCCCTGCGCCACGCCATCGACCACTTTTTCGGCTTGCCGGATGTTCCCAGCATGCTCGAACAGCTTCAGCAGGTGGTCATCGGCGACACCAGGGACTGGGCGCTGGATACCGTCAGCCGAATGAAAGCTCACTCGCCGCTGGGCATGGCCGTGACTCTGGAAATGCTGCGCCGTGGTCGTCATCTGCCGCTGCCGGCCTGCTTCGCCATGGAGTTGCACCTGGATCGCCAATGGTTCGAACGCGGTGACCTGATCGAGGGCATACGCGCGTTGATCATCGATAAAGACAAGAAGCCGCAATGGAAACACGCCAGCGCGCAGGACGTCAGTGCCGCGCAGGTGCAGAGTTTCTTCAGCGGTCTGGAGAATTGAGCCGTGCACGATCTTGAATTGACCGAAGAACAGGTAATGATTCGCGACATGGCGCGCGACTTTGCGCGTAATGAAATCGCGCCGTATGCCCAGGCCTGGGAAAAGGCCGGCTGGATCGATGATGCGCTGGTTGCCAAGCTCGGTGAGCTGGGCCTTTTGGGCATGGTGGTGCCGGAGCAATGGGGCGGTACCTACATCGACTACGTTGCCTATGCACTGGCGGTTGAGGAAATCTCCGCCGCCGACGCGGCCACCGGCACGCTGATGAGCGTACACAGCTCGGTGGGCTGCGGGCCGGTTCTCAACTACGGGACCGACGAGCAGAAGCACGCGTGGCTGGAAAAACTGGCCACAGGCCGGGCCATCGGCTGTTTCTGCCTGACCGAACCGCATGCAGGCTCTGAAGCCCACAACCTGCGGACTCGCGCAGAATTGCAGGGCGATGAGTGGGTCATCAACGGCGCCAAGCAATTCGTCAGCAATGGCAAACGGGCACACCTGGCTATCGTGTTTGCGGTGACCGACCCGACGCTCGGCAAAAAGGGCCTGTCGGCGTTTCTGGTGCCGACCGACAACCCAGGCTTCGTGGTGGACCGCAGCGAGCACAAGATGGGCATCCGGGCATCGGACACCTGCGCGGTCACCTTGAACAACTGCCGAATCCCCGCAGCCAACCTGCTGGGTGAGCGTGGCAAGGGCCTGTCTATCGCCCTCTCCAACCTGGAAGGCGGGCGTATCGGCATCGCCGCGCAGGCACTGGGGATCGCCCGCGCCGCCTTCGAAGCAGCGCTGGCGTACGCCCGGGAACGGGTGCAGTTCGACAAACCGATCATCGAACATCAAAGCATTGCCAATCTGCTGGCCGACATGCACACCCGCATCAACGCCGCCCGCCTGCTGACCCTGCACGCCGCGCGTCTGCGCAGCGCCGGGCAAGCGTGCCTGTCGGAAGCCTCACAAGCCAAGCTGTTCGCGTCGGAAATGGCCGAATGGGTGTGCTCCAAGGCGATCCAGATTCATGGTGGCTATGGCTATCTGGAGGACTACCCGGTCGAGCGTTACTACCGGGACGCGCGCATCACCCAGATATACGAAGGCTCCAGCGAGATTCAGCGCCTGCTGATCGCTCGGGAACTGCGTCATTATCTGGTCTGACGTAGAGGCCGGGCGATACGGTATGCAGGGGCAGCGCGTCAGGGCTTCACGAATCGCTCTCGCCCCAGCAACGTCACCAGCAAGGCCACCGAGTCGGCATTCTTGAGCATGATGTCGGTTCGCTTGTGGACATCTTCGTAAAACACATCACGCGCCTCTTCGAGCGTGCTCTTGCCAGCGATGCGCAGAACTGTCTGCTTTCCGTTGCCGTCCCTGCGCCTCAGATCGTGCCACGCATCTTCGTCCAGTTGCTTGAACAACTTGTCCCGATCCGTGTGAAAGGAAAGGGTCTTTTGCTGCCGATATATCGTTTCGTTTCTGATGCGCAGTCGATAGGCAGGTGCGTCTTCGAGCAAATCAATGAACGGGGCTTCTGAGTCCACATAGGCGATGTCGTCCGCTTTCAGCACCATATGCGATAACTCATGAATCAGGATCGCGCCCCGATAATGCTGAGCAAACTTGAACTCCCCGGCCCGTTGCGCACTGAGCTTCAATCGATAGGTCGGCAGTCGAAAGAACTGCTCTGTCAGAAAAACCCGCCGCGCCGGGTCGGCTTCGAAGATGAAAGCGCTGGCCGACTCGTTGCCTATTCGATTGACACCGACGACATAGCGCGACGAGTCGATGGGCGACATCGAAGGGTCGATCAACTCCTGATACAGGTCGGTGACCGTCTTTTTAGTGACATCGCGCAATCGATCGTCAGGCGCCTTCTGGGCAAAAAAATCGCTCAGTATTTTCTCCGCACGCGGATCCAGCGTGTTGTCCGGCGAGCGTCGGGTCAGGTTGTCCAGCGCGTTTTCCAGATAGCGCTGCGCCTGCAGGCAGGCATCTTCGATGGCCTGGGCCATGTCCCGGTGGCGATGACGAATCTCGGGCATGCCTCGAGCGCTGACGACCATGATCTCGTCAACCAGATCATCGACCAGGTTGCCTTCCATTCGGGTCAGCGCCCCGCCTCCACCGCGCAGCCCGCCAGGGATGTCCAGCTTCCATTGCTGATCCGCATCCAGGCTCACCGAGGGACCGATCTTGCTGCCCGACACGATGAACCAACCGTCCTCATCGGACTGCACCTCATAGGTTTTCCCGCCGATGGCTGCATACGCCCTGCTGGTAACAGGATCGCGGTAGACGCTTAACAGTTCATCGCGTTGCAGCGTGTACAAGGCTATGTCGTGAACTTCGAACTCGCGCAAACGCTCGCGGATCTGTTGCGTCAGAGAGCCGTTGCTCCAGGAGAACTCGAACGTATCAGCGCCATCGATCAATTGCACAAGCGGGTCGGGCGACGTTGGGTCATCCAGCAAGGCGCTGGTCTCATGAGCCGTCAGTAAGGCGGCTTCCGCAGGGTTCTGCCCGGAAGAAATCATCACGCTCAGGGCCGTCATGAACTCCGAGATGGCCTGGCCCCATTGCTGATCCGTTGCCGAGATGAGCGACAGGTTCAACAATGTCTGCCCCTGAATGATGCCGATCAGCGCCCCCAGGCGCCCAGGCATGAGTGCCATGAATTGCTCTGCGCCCAGCGTGAACAGGTACTGGCTCGCCGCGCGGCGATGTTCGGCATTGGTGACGCTGTACTGCTTGACCTGCAGCTTCAGGATATCCAGCGCGCCTTTGAACATCAGCAACAGGCAGTTGCCCTCATAAGGATCGATTTGCACGGTGACAGGTGCAGGACGCTCGAACGGCAGATCGAAAGAGGACTCGGCGCTGAAAGGCAGGTGCGGCTCCACAAAGCCACCCTTGTCGTAAATCTTGCGCAAATCCGGGTCGATCCGGTCCAGAATGTACGCTTGAAAATAGGCTGAAGTGTGAATATCAAGGACCAGCGCAGCCTGGTCGGCGTACTCCTTGAACACGAAATCATCGTGCAGGGGCGCGTAAAGCACCCACGGTCCCGGTTGATTGTCCTTTGGCCCCATCAGGTACGTATTGAGCACGACGGTCGGCTCCCACCCCTCCTTGGCCGGAAGCAGTTTCAAGGGGCTGAGGATCATCTGGCAACCGTTGACCGGCAGGCGCGCGACCGCATCGGGCATGGTCAGCACGTTTTCGATAATCCGATACGCCTGCTCGGACAGCTCGTTTTTCAGCTTGAAGGAAAAGGCTCGCAATATATCCAGCGAAGGAACCTGTTCGACGAACAGTTTGCGGCGCTCGAGATATTCCGGTGTGGTTTCGGCCAGCACCGAGTTCAGCATCGTGCGGTAACTCGCGGCGACGTCCAGCGACCTCACCAGTTCGCGCAGATACGCCGGTGTCAGGGCCGCGTTCAGCGGCGTGTCATCCTTTGAGGAGAGCAGAATGACGCCGTCCTGCCTGGACAGAAAGCGGTTGATTGCGAATTCCACCAGGTTTTCGCTGACGGCCTGGGTCGCCGCAGGTACCGACTGAGGCACCTCGCCCGGCCCCACCGGTGCCGGAACATAGTGCGTCAGGGAAACACGCACGTTTTCAGGATCAGGCCGAGGCTCTGCGAAGTCCTTGTCGAACCTGCGCTTGAGCTGCTCGAGGGAATAATCGTAGAAGCTTGGAATACCGAACAGAAAGTCCTTCTCGCCGACACAGGTCACATAAAACCGTCGCAGTACCTCGACCAGCACGACCTGATCACGCTTCGACGCCTCGCTGACCCATGAAGGTACGAGCGCCCGGTAGATGATGAACTGAATCGCGACCCCCAGAGAATTGAGGGCCTGGCGATTTCGGTCATCCCGCTCTGCGGCACTCAGCAGGTTGACGAACAGTTCCGACGGCACCTGCCAGGCGATGGACTGCCGATAAAGATCGGCCACCGTACGCTGTTGGCGCTCGACCTCGTCGCGCTGCAATGCCTCGATGAGATGCCCCTCAATGGGTTGCAGGACGACCCTGAGCTCAAGCGTCCCTCGACGGTCACGCTGGCCGAGTAACATGCGCCGGTCAGGTTCAGCGATAACACCTGACACCTGCGAGCCCAGCTCCATGCTTGTCAGTCGCCCGGCGACGTACTCTTCCAGCGCCTGCAGGGTTTCGAAACCGACGAGACCCTGATCCAGGATCCACAGAATGGGCTTACTGTCGGGAAGCCTGCCAGTGACCACAAACGCATTGGGTACCTTGACCACGGGCGCCTGCGGGTCGTACTGAACCGTCACCCCGAAAGCATCGACGCGCGCCTCGCCCAACGCCTCCCGAAGTGCTGGCAACGGCCTGTCGAGGACCTGCTGTACGTTGTCGAGGAAAGCGACAGGCAGCGTGGCCGTGCGTCGTTCGACCAGCAATTCAAGGCGCAGCGAATACTCCCGGACCAGGGCGGATATCACGCCGGGATGCAGGCTGGTATCGCGTTGGCGAATCGTGCGTGAGTAGAACTCGCTGATCTGCCCCTCGAAGCGCTGGGCAAAATCTGCCTGCACGCAGATCAGTATCTGCTCAAGCAATGCCAGCGACAGACGCTGCACCGGTTGATCCGCCACCGGCGTGATCTGCCCGGCGAGAACGACACTGTCAGCCAATGAGGCGCTTGCGTAACCGCACACCCGTTCAAGCGCCAGCGTCAACACTGGCACCGGCGCCGCCTCAGCGACACCCGCCTGCACCCAAAGCTTGCGGGCATCCAGAGGCGGACCGCCGATCAGGGCCAGATAGAGGTTGAGCGCGCGATGCATGCAGCCATCTGCACCGGCATGCATGGCATCGACGCTGTCGAGCAAGGCGTCGAGCTTTTTCAACTTGCCCATCCAGTTGTAGGACGGGTCTGAAATCAAGTTCGGCCGCTCACTGACACTGCTCTGGGCAGCCGCCCCCCAGACGCTGTCAAAGCTCAGCCGGTCCTGACGCCAGCGCCCTGCGTCGTGCATGTTCAATAGCCGACCATCGAGCAGCTTGCGGATGTCCAGTGCATCGTCGATCCGCGCCGGATTTTTTTCGGAATGAAGGGCCGGCAGGTCAAGTACATAGCGCAGGTCGCGCTCTTGCAAGGCGATCAGGGCATCAATGAATTCGCTGAAAAAGTCCTCGGTGAGGGTGTCATGACGCAGCTCGAGCTGACCTTCCAGGCTGATGACGGAATGATCATTCAGCGATGAGTAAAACAACAATCCGGCGCGTGAAGGGCCCCTCAGCACATGCTCGATGGCCTGAGCCTGATCGCCGAAGCGCAGGAAGCCCGGCAATGACGAATAGAGAAACACCGCAGGTGACGCTTCTCCGGGGAAATCGATGAAGAATACGCCTACCAGCTTGACCGGGTCCTGGCCGGCCACGACGACCGATAACCTGCGTACCCTCGGCACCGGCACAGCGGGCGCGCCAGGCTGCGAAGGCAGCAGGCTCAGCAGCCAGCGGTATTCATCCTCGGTCATGTTACGGTGCGTCCTGCTCGATAGCAGATGCTGGCGAAAGCACTCGGCAAGCGCATCAGCGGTGAGGTCGCGACGCGTGCGACCGCCCTGCCCCTTAGACGTCCAGTAGTCAGACAGCAATTGCTCATACGCGGTGCCGACCGAAGCAGCCGAGTCAGTCAGCGCCTGATCGAAAACGATCGCCTGTGCCGCAGGCAACGCCACTCCCTTGGCATCCAGGTAGCGCCGTGTCTGGCCTGCCGGCAGGGCTTCGTAGGAAAACGCCTGCATGGCGGCATCGGCAAGGTATTGAGTCCCGACGACTGTTGACGTTGCCGGAGCAGCGCCGGGCGCCGTGTGCACAAGCTGGACAGTCTGGGCAACGACGTCGATGCCCCTTTCTACCAGCACGTCCTGAAAAGCCTTGCCAGTCGCCTCTCGAAGATCGGGCAGCGCCTCCAGTCTGACCGCCAGACGCTGCAGATGCCCGGCCTGCTGGCGCATGACCGTCTGCGTGCGCGCGTCAAACAGCGAGCCCTCGATGCGCTCGCTCTCGACGATCGACACGGCAGTGATATCGTCGAATCGTTGCTGCAACGCGCTGAACAGCGCGCTGCGACTCTCGAATTGCTCGATGCCGACGGTCAGGGTACTGAGAAAGACCCGTGCCGAGGGGTTGGCGGCATCGCTGATGAACAAGGCCGCGGCCAGTTCCGCGTTGACGGGCAACTGGTCGTTTATCAGCAGTCTGTCGACTCGGGGAAGCGCATCGTTGGTTGGCTCGGTGCTTTCGGCGGCCAATAGCTGCAACCACGCGCCGTCGTCGCGGCTGATTCGAGACTGTGCTATGGCGTCCTGAATGTCTTGTGTGAATCGCGCGCGCAGAGCGTCGCTGGAAAAATAGGGAGCTGCTGACATGTACTGTTTCCTTTGAGGAGCGCCTCTGCGCACGGCGCCCAGGCGCGTGGCAGAGAAAAAGGAAACAGCGTATGAGAATGAACCGAAGCGCCTGCGTTACATAAAGCAATCGATCGGCAGACGCGCTTCGTCAAAAAAATCAGTTGGCGGCAGCTTTGCCGTTCTTCTCGACCCAGGCCGCGAAGGCATCGATGAACTTCTGCAGGAAGGGCCTGGTTTTATCGGACAATGCGCCGGACTCGTCGAAAAAGCTTCCGGCGCCGCCCAGGTAGGCTTCGGGCTGCTGAAGGCACAGCACGTCCAGAAACACCAGCGACTGGCGCAGGTGATGGTTGGCACCAAAGCCACCGACAGCACCCGGCGAGGCACTGATCACTGCGCCCGGCTTGCCGCTGAAGGCACTTTTGCCGTAAGGACGCGAGCCCACGTCGATGGCGTTTTTCAGGGCACCCGGCACCGAGCGGTTGTATTCCGGGGTGACAAACAGCACGCCGTCGGCAGCGCCCAGTTGCTCGCGAAAAGTGGTGTATGCAGGCGGCGGTGAGTCGCCATCGATGTCTTCGTTGTACAACGGCAAGTCACCGATCTCGACGATATTCAGTTTCAGGCTGGCAGGTGCCAGTTCTGCCAGAGCAAGCGCGATCTTGCGGTTGATGGACTCTTTTCGCAGACTGCCGACCAATACGGCAATGGTATGAACCTGGCTCATGAAAATATCCGTCATCTGATTCAAGGGAAGGTTAGGTATAGAACAGAAGCCGGGTTTAGACGACCTGTGCGCCAGTCAATTCCCCACGCACTTGAACAGCAGGGATTATTTTTTCCCTCAAAGGCAAACTCACCTATAGATCAGTGGTCTACTAGCCTCGATGGATTCGTAAACCAGCAGTTATATTCAGTTTCAGAGGTTACAGAGCAAATGGCTTCAGTTCTCGTCGGACAATTTCATGCCAGGGACGCCGAAGGTCGCGTTTATCCGGTTCATGAGTTCCAGGAATCGCAGCCGAATGAGGCGCAGGGCGGGCAGCCGGTGATCACCTACAGGCTGGCAATCGGCGACCGGGTCAAGCATTTGGGTGGTGAGGACTTCGAGCTGGTGCAATCGGGCATAAAAATTACCCGTACACCCACGTAATACCGGCAGCATTCCCGCTTTGGCTGCACGGCCAGCGGGAAGCTGTTAATCCGAAAAGATCAGATACCAGAAAATCGCCGTTTCACGAGTGTTCGGATCGATGCCCCGATAGCGCATGTGATCCACCCCGCCGACCACGTACCCGCAACTCTCGTACAGCCTGCAGGCGCCCAGGTTATTGTTCTGTGTTTCCAGAACGATGCCCGGCAGACTGCGCTTGCGCGTCCAGAATTGCGCGGCGTCGAGCAATGAACGTGCGACGCCATGACGGCGCGCCGACTCGTCTACCGCCAGCTCATCGATGTAAGCGAAGCCGCTCCAGTGAGTGCTCATCACGATGTGGCCGACGGGGTGGTCATCCAGCCAGGCAACCATCACCGAACTGGTGTGGGCGTCGCGATGATCGGCAAACTCCTGAGAGTCGATGCCATAATTCTTGCTGTAGGGCTCGACCAGCTCGACGGGCCATGAATCCACGCGCTCGCCGATAATCGGCTGGGCATAGCCGAGCACTGTAAACGTGAATTCGCTGTTGAGGATGTAGTCCTCGAAGCATTCGTCTGCAACCCGAATGCTCAAAGCAGGATGTGCCACGTTCAGTTCACCTTTGCCGCTTGCTGTCAGGAAGATGCCTGTGCTCCGGCTTCCAGCATCTGTACCCAGAGCGGAGGAGCACCACAAGCCTTGGCGATGGTGCTCATGCGCACTTCGTGCTCGGCCAGCTCGCTTTCAGAGGCGCGAATGATGCGGCAAGGCTTGCGATCGGCCGGCAGGCGGCGAATTTCGCTGGCGCGGTTGCCGGAGCCTTCGCCCGAGCCGTTGCCATCGGAGGCATTGCCAGCCAGCGACAGACTGGTCTGCCCGCCGGTCATCGCCAGGTAGACGTCGGCCAGAATCTCGGAGTCGAGCAATGCGCCGTGCAGCTCGCGGCCCGAGTTATCGACGCCGTAGCGTTTGCACAGCGCATCCAGACTGTTGCGCTGACCCGGGTGGCGCTCCCGCGCCATCATCAGGGTGTCGAGAACCGAACAGTGCTGGGTGATATCAGCCCTGTCCTGCGACCCCATCAAGGCAAATTCGTTGTTGATGAAGCCAACGTCGAACGCCGCGTTGTGAATGATCAGCTGCGCGCCCTTGATGAACTCGAAGAATTCATCGGCGACTTCGGCAAACCGCGGCTTGCCGACCAGAAATTCGTTGGTGATACCGTGAACACCGATCGCGCCTTCGTCACTCTCGCGATCAGGTTGCAGGTAAACGTGAAAGTGCCGACCGGTCAGGCGGCGACCGATCAACTCGACACAACCGATCTCGACGATGCGGTGACCATCCGTCACCGGCATACCGGTGGTTTCGGTATCGAGGACGATGGATCTGTTATCCAGGTTTTGCAATGCCATTGACTGTTGCCTCATGTACAGACCGCGATTCTAGCACGCAGCGGCCGTTGCAAGCCCGTGCGCGTCTAGCCGTGCCGGATGCCGCGCACTTCGTCGACGCCACGGTTGGCGAGCTGGTCGGCACGCTCGTTGCCAGGGTGGCCGATGTGCCCACGCACCCACTGCCATTTCACCGTGTGGCGACTGACCTGTTCATCCAGGAGCTGCCACAGATCGGCATTCTTGACCGGCTCCTTGGCAGCGGTTTTCCAGCCGCGCTTCTTCCAGTTGACCATCCACTCGGTAATGCCTTTCATCACGTACTGAGAGTCGGTCACCAGCGTCACTTCGCAGGGGCGCTTGAGTTCTTCAAGGCCGCGAATCGCACCGGTCAGTTCCATCCGGTTGTTGGTGGTATTGGCTTCGCCACCCCACAGCTCTTTTTCGACGCCCTTGCATACCAGCAGGGCACCCCACCCGCCCGGGCCGGGATTACCCTTGCAGGCACCGTCGGTGAAGAGTTCAACGCTATCGCTCATTACGACCTTTCCAGAATGATGGGCTTCATGTGCAGCAAGGCGTTATTCAAGCCTGGTCCTGAGTGTTGCGGCTGACCTTGGCCATCGGCATCGGGATCAGCTTGCCGATGGGGTCACGGCGCACCTGACGCAAGGGCCTGAGACCTACCACCAGTTTGCGCGCCACCAGTACATAGAAGCCGCCACCGGGGCTCTGACGTCCCTCGCCAAGGCGTTCAAGCCCTGCAAGACGCGACTGCCATACTGCTGAAGCAAGGGGCGGACGATAGCATCCGAAGCGCCGTTTCTCCAGCGCGAAGCCCAGCAGATTCAGCCAGTCAGCGACCCGCGAGGATGAAATGCAGCGTGCCTTGCGCAACGCATCCCGAGCGAAAACGTGGCGTATGCCCCAGGTGCTCCAGGGGTTGATGCCGATAATCAGCAAGTGCCCGCCCGGCCGCACGCTGCTGGCCGCTTCACGCAACAGGCCATGGGGCGACAGGCAGAAATCCAGGCCATGTTGCAATACCACGACATCGGCCGCGTGCTCACTCAATGGCCACGCCTGTTCCTCACAGACGATCTCGACACCCGGCAGCGGCGCACCAAGGCGTACATTGCGCTGCACCTGGGGCGCCACCGGCGGGCTTTGCGCCGATGGGCCGTAATGCACCAGATAGCCACCAAAGTACCGCCCCAGTTCTTCGTCGAGAATGCGCCGCTCCTCTTCGAGCAGAAGCTGCCCCAGCGGCCCGGAAAGCCATTCACGGGCAGCGCGGATCAATGCAAGCCACTCAGGATCAGCCTGAGCGAACGCTTCATCGGTCATGAGTTCTCCTCCAGAGGTGCTCGCATACAGCGGCAACAGACTCTAAGATGCACCATTGTCCGCCGCTATGCGAACTGCGCTATGATACAGATCCACGCCTTTGCTGCTTTCAATGACAACTACATATGGTTGTTACAAGACCTTTCGAGCCAGCAGTGCGCTGTCGTCGATCCGGGCGACGCAAAGCCGGTGCTGGGCTGGCTGGCGCAGAATCCCGACTACCGGCTGACCGATATCCTGATCACGCACCACCACAATGATCATGTGGGCGGTGTCGCGGAACTCAAGCAGTCGACCGCGGCCCGTGTGCTGGGCCCTGCGGCCGAGACCCTACCGGCGCGCGATGTCTCGCTGGTCGACAATGACCGCCTGACCGTGCTGGGCCTGGAATTTGTGGTGCATGCGGTTCCTGGTCATACGCTGGGGCATATCGCGCTTTATCACGAGGACGCCACAACACCCCTGCTGTTCAGCGGCGACACGCTGTTTGCCGCCGGATGTGGACGGCTGTTCGAGGGTACGCCGCAACAGATGCACGATTCTCTCGGCCGCCTGGCCGAACTGCCGGACAGCACGCTGATCTACTGCGCTCACGAATACACGCTGAGCAATCTGCGCTTTGCACAGGCCGTCGAACCCGACAACGTCGATATTGCCGAACGCCTGGCCGAAGTGACGCGCTGGCGCAGCGAAAATCGCATCAGTCTTCCTTCGAATATGGCACTGGAAAAACGCACCAACCCCTTCCTGCGTACCGGGGAAACATCCGTTAAAGAAAAAGCGGACGAACGGAGCGGCGGGCAAAACACCTCGCAGAGTGCGGTCTTTGCAAGCCTGAGGGCATGGAAAGATAAGTTCTGACCCGACCCTAAAACCGCAATAAAATTCTGAAAGGTTGACCGACGGCAGGCCGCTTCCTAGAATCGCCCGACATTTTCGTCTGGATGTACCCCCCGAACAATGTCGTCATCTACCAGCAAGCCTTCACATTCGGACGCATTGACTCGGTTGGCTCAGGCCATGGCCGTCACCGCGAGTGCCCTTCTGGCCGGTTGCCAGAGCACCGCCAGTGTCGACCCGGCCAGCAATCATCGCGCGCCTAACCTGGCCGCCGGAATCAAGCAAAAACCGATTTTTCTGTCGCACAAGCCTGCCACCCCTCTCGCACCGCCACAGGATGTCTGGGAACGCATGCGTCAGGGCTTTCAACTGCAACAAGGCAACGATCAGAACCCCCGCATCGATCAACAGCGCCTGTGGTTCGCCAACAACCCTTCCTTTCTGGAAAATGCTGGCGAGCGCGGCAGCCTGTACATGCACTACATCGTCGAGCGCCTCGAAGAACGCAACATGCCGCTGGAACTGGCGCTGCTTCCGGTCATCGAAAGCGCCTACAACCCGATGGCCGTTTCGCGCAGCCAGGCGGTCGGCCTCTGGCAGTTCATCCCGTCGACCGGGCGTTACTTCAACCTGCGCCAGACCAGCTTTTATGACGGACGTCGCGACATCCAGGCCTCGACCGTTGCGGCACTGGATTACCTGACCCGCCTGCACGACATGTTCAACGGTGACTGGCTGCTGGCCCTGGCAGCCTACAATGCCGGCGAAGGCACGGTGAGCCGCGCCATCGAGCGCAATGACAAGCTCAACCTGCCGACCGACTACTGGAACCTGCCGCTGCCGCAGGAAACCCGCGATTACGTACCTAAGCTGCTGGCGCTGTCCCAGGTTGTATTGTCGCCGGAAGCTTATGGCGTCAATCTGAACCCGATCGCCAACCAGCCTTACTTCGAAGTCGTCGAGCTCAACAAGCGTGTCGACCTGTCGAAAGTGGCCAGCGCCGCCGACATCGACGAAGACGAGCTTATTCAGCTCAACCCTGCCTACAAGAAGCGCCTGACCGTCGATGGCCCCCAGCACCTGCTGGTGCCTACCTCCAAGGCGCAATTGCTGACGGCCAGCCTGCTGACCATGAAACAGGAAGAACTGGTCGCCTGGCAGCCTTACCGGGTGCGCAAGGGCGATACTCTGGAAAGCCTGGCCAGTCGTTATCAGGTCACGGTCAGCTCGCTCAAGGGCAATAACAAGCTGTCCGGCAACCGCCTGAAGATCGGTCAGTCGCTGAGCATACCGGTCAAGCCGGGCATGCAGAATTCACAGCCCGTGTTCGAAGCGCTGGCCAGCAACGACAAGCCGTCACGTACCCGCAGTTACAAGGTGCGCAGCGGTGACAACCTGACCAACATCGCGCAAGCCAACAAGGTTGATGTCGAAGACCTGCAACGCTGGAACAAGCTGACCGGCAAAAAGCTCAAGGTCGGCCAGACGCTGGTCATGCAGGACACCAGCAAACCTGCAGGTAAAGCCGCCGGCAAGGCGGTCGCCAGCACCGGTGGCAAGGACAGCGAAAAGAAATCCATGCAGTACAAGATCCAGAAAGGCGACTCGATGTACCTGGTCGCCAAGCGCTTCAACGTCGAGATGCAACATCTCAAGCGCTGGAATCCACGTAGCGGGCAGGCTCTCAAACCCGGCCAGACCCTGACCGTTTACCTGCCACACTGATGCGCGCGGCCACTTGCCCTTCGATAACCTTGGGGCGGGTGGCCGACGCAGCCCCGGCAGCGCCATCACCTGCAGTCTTTTTCCAGCTGGAACAAGCTGTTACTGTTAGCGACCCGAAAGCCCAAGCCGCCTGGATCGTGATACGTCCCTTCCTGCTAACCCTCAGCCTGGCCTTGAGCTTCTGCGCCAACGCAGCCATCACTGAAAGTCATGGTTACGCGCAGTTTGGTGTTCTCAAGTACCCGGCCAGTTTCACTCATTTCGACTGGGTCAATCCCGAGGCGCCGAAAGGTGGCACCCTGAGAATGATGGCCTTCGGCACGTTCGACACGCTCAACCCCTACACATTCAAGGGCAGCAGCCCGGTCTCGACCGGCAACTTCCTGCAGTATGGCGTCAACGAGCTGAACGAACCGCTGATGGTCGGCACAGGCCAGTACGACCCGTCCGGCGATGAACCGACCTCCAGTTACGGGCTGATCGCCCAGTCCGTGGAATACAGCGAGGACCGCAGCTGGGTGGTGTTCAACCTGCGCCCGCAGGCGCGCTTCCATGACGGCAAGCCCATCACCGCCTACGACGTGGCGTTTTCCTACCGGACACTGCTCAAGGACGGTCACCCTCAATACCGCACCGCCTTGCAGGAAGTGCAGCGCGTCGACATTCTCAACCGTCATCGCATCCGCTTTGTCTTCAAACGCTCCGGCAATCCGCTGCTGATCCTGCGCCTGGGCGAACTGCCGGTGTTGCCGCAGCATTACTGGAAGGACAGGGATTTCAAGGCGACCACCTTCGAACCGCCGCTGGGCAGTGGCCCCTACCGCATCACCCGCGTGCAGCCGGGTCGGCAACTGGTGTTCGAACGGGTCAAGGATTACTGGGGCAAGGACTTGCCGGTCAACCGCGGCAAATACAATTTCGATCGGGTCGAGGTTGAGTTCTACCGCGACAGCGACGTGGCGTTCGAAGCCTTCAAGGCGGGTGAATTCGACATCTACATCGAGCATCAGGCCAAGAACTGGGCCAATGGCTATGACTTCCCCGCAGTCGCCAGCGGTCAGGTGATCAAAGCACAGATTCCCCACCGCATACCGACCCAGACCCAGGGCCTGTTCATGAACACCCGGCGCGCCGCCTTCGCTGACATCCGCGTGCGCGAAGCCCTGGGGCTGCTGTTCAATTTCGAATGGACCAACCGCACGCTGTTCAGCGACGCCTATGACCGCTCGACCAGCTACTACCCCAACAGCGAATTTTCCGCGACGGGTCTGCCGACCGGGGCCGAATGGCTGCTCCTGGCGCCCTACCGCGATCAGTTGCCCGCCAGCCTGTTCACCCAGCCATTCACTCCATCAAAAACCGATGGCGGCGGGATACCGCGCGAAACCTTGCGCAAGGCCCTGAAGCTGCTTGCCGAGGCTGGCTGGACGCTGTCGGACAAGGGTTTGCTCAATGCCGACAAGCAACCGTTGCGCTTCGAGATCCTGCTGGTCAACCCCAACCTTGAACGCATTCTGCAGCCCTACATCGAAGACCTGCGCCGCCTGGGGATCAATGCAGGGCTGCGCACCGTCGACCGCGCCCAGTACAAGCAACGTCTGGACCGTTTCGATTTCGACATGATTCTGATGACCCTGCAGCAGACCCTGAGCCCCGGTCTGGAGCAGTGGCAGTATTTCCATTCCAGTCAGGCCGCGATCAACGGCAGCAAGAACTACGCGGGTATCGCCAACCCCGTGGTCGATGCCCTGCTGAACAAACTGCTGGCCGCGCAGACCCGGGACGACCAGGTCGCCGCGGCGCGGGCGCTGGACCGTGTCCTGCTGTCTCAGCACTACAGCATTCCCAACTGGTACCTGAACAATCATCGGCTTGCCTATCGCAACCGATTCGCCATGGTCACTACCCCGCCCTACACCCTGGGGCTGCGTGCGTGGTGGCTCAAGACTCTGGAGAAGCCCCGATGAACCCTCTGCACTCCCTGCGCTCGCAGGCAGCCGGCCTGCTGCTGGCCAGCCTCGCCTGCACGGTACAGGCTGCGCCTCAGCATGGCGTGACGCTGTATGACGAAGCGCCGAAGTACCCGGCTGATTTCAAGCACTTCGACTACGTAAACCCGGATGCCCCCAAGGGCGGCACGCTGCGCCAGGCAGGCTTCGGCGGCTTTGACAGTCTCAACCCGTTCATCAACAAGGGCGTACCGGCAGACGACATCGGCCTGATCTACGACACCCTGGCCCGCTCGAGCCTGGATGAACCGTTCACCGAATACGGACTGATCGCGGGCAAGATCGAGAAGTCCCCGGACAACAGCTGGGTGCGTTTCTATCTGCGCCCCGAAGCGCGCTTTCATGACGGTCACCCGATCCGCGCCGACGATGTCGAATTCAGCTTCAAGACCCTCATGGAGCATGGCTCGCCCATGTACAAGGGCTACTACGCCGACGTCGATCAGGTGATTGTCGAAGATCCGTTGCGCGTGCTGTTCAAATTCAAGCACAAGGGCAGCCGCGAGTTGCCGTTGATCCTTGGCCAGTTGCCGGTGCTGCCCAAGCATTTCTGGGCAGATCGCGACTTCAGCAAGGGCAACCTGGACTTCCCGCTGGGCAGCGGACCTTACAAGGTCGCCGACGTGAAGGCCGGTCGTTCGGTGAGTTATGAGCGGGTCAAGGATTATTGGGCAAAAGACCTGCCGATCAACAAGGGTTTCTACAACTTCGACGTGCTGACCACCGACTACTACCGCGACAATACGGTAGCGCTGGAGGCTGGCAAGGCCGGGCAATTCGACTATTGGATGGAAACCAGTGCCAAGAACTGGGCGACCGCCTACGACACGCCGGCAGTGCGCGACGGCAGGCTGATCAAGGAAGAGCTGCCCAACGGCAACCCGACCGGCATGCAGGGTTTTGTCTTCAACCTGCGCAAGCCTGTGTTTCAGGATGTCAGGGTCCGCGAAGCGCTGACTCTGCTGCTGGACTTCGAGTGGACCAACAAACAGCTGTTCAACGGTTCGTACAGCCGCACCAAAAGTTATTTCGACAACTCGGAAATGGCCGCCAGCGGCCTGCCGTCTGCCGAAGAACTCAAGCTTCTGGAGCCGTTGCGCGGCAAGATTCCGGATCGCGTGTTCAGCGAACCCTTCACCCTGCCGGTTACCGATGGCAGCGGCATGATCCGGCCGCAGCAACGCCGGGCCTTCCAGCTGTTGCAGGAAGCGGGCTGGAAGATCGTCGACGACAAGATGGTCGACGCGCAGGGCAACCCGGTAAAAATCGAGTTTCTGATGGCCCAGACCGAGTTCGAGCGCATTCTGTTGCCTTACAAGCGCAACCTGAGTGACCTGGGTATCGAACTGGTGATTCGTCGGGCCGACGTGTCGCAATACATCAACCGCCTGCGCTCGCGGGACTACGACATGATCGTCACGGGCTATCCGCAGTCCAGCTCGCCCGGTAACGAGCAGCGCGTGTACTTCGACTCATCCAGCGCCGACAACCCGGGCAGCCGCAATTTCATGGGCCTCAAGGACCCTGCGGTAGACTCGCTGGTCACCGGCCTGATCAACGCCGACTCACGGCAAAGCCTGATCACCCATACCAAGGCGCTGGACCGCGTACTGCTGTGGGGCTTTTACGTCGTCCCGAACTGGCACATCAAGACCTGGCGCGTGGCTTACTGGAACCACCTTGACCATCCCAAGGCCAAAGCGCTTTCCGATATCGGCCTGATGACCTGGTGGGCCAAGCCGGATGTCAAACCGGCGACCGCGACCCCGTCAGTCCCTGATCAGGCCAAGCCTGCGAACGCGGAGCAATAACATGCTGGCTTATATTCTGCGACGGCTGCTGCTGATCATCCCTACCCTGCTCGGCATCCTGATCATCAACTTCGTCATCATTCAGGCTGCGCCCGGTGGCCCGGTCGAACAGATGATCGCCAAGATCGAAGGCTTCGATGGCGCCACCAGCCGGATTGCCGGAGGCGGCGCCGAAGTATCGGTGGCCGGCTCCAACTACCGCGGCGCGCAAGGCCTGGACCCGGCACTGGTCAAGGAAATCGAACGCATGTACGGTTTCGACAAGTCGGCGCCGGAACGCCTGTGGATCATGATCAAGAACTACGCCACGCTGGATTTCGGCGACAGTTTTTTTCGCGATGCCAAGGTCATCGACCTGATTGTCGAGAAGATGCCGGTGTCCATTTCCCTCGGGTTATGGAGCACCCTGATCATGTACCTGGTGTCGATCCCACTGGGGATTGCCAAGGCCACGCGCCACGGCAGCCAGTTCGACGTATGGACCAGTTCGGCAATCATCGTCGGCTATGCCATTCCGGCGTTCCTGTTCGCGATTCTGCTGATCGTGGTGTTCGCCGGGGGCAGCTACTTCAACTGGTTTCCACTGCGCGGGCTGACCTCCAACAACTACGACGAACTGAGCACGCTGGGCAAGGTATTCGATTACTTCTGGCATCTGGTGTTGCCAGTCACCGCGCTGGTGATCGGCAACTTTGCCACCATGACGCTGCTGACCAAGAACAGCTTTCTCGACGAAATCAGCAAGCAATACGTGACCACGGCCAAAGCCAAGGGCCTGAGCAACCACAAGGTGCTTTACGGCCATGTGTTTCGCAACGCGATGCTGCTGGTGATCGCCGGCTTCCCGTCAGCGTTCATTGGTATCTTCTTCACCGGCTCGCTGCTGGTGGAAGTGATCTTCTCGCTGGACGGCCTGGGCCTGATGAGCTTTGAAGCCGCGATCAACCGCGACTATCCGGTGGTGTTCGGTACGCTGTTCATCTTCACCCTGCTGGGGCTGGTGGTGAAACTGATCGGTGATATCACCTACACCCTCGTGGACCCGCGCATCGACTTCGAAAGCAGGAAGCATTGATATGAAGCTGTCTCCTCTCAATCGCCGTCGCTTCGAACGCTTCAAGGCCAACAGGCGTGGCTGGTGGTCATTGTGGCTGTTCCTGATTCTGTTCGGCCTGAGCCTGGGCGCCGAACTGATCGCCAACGATAAACCGCTGGCCGTGCGTTATGACGGCAGCTGGTACTTCCCGGTATTCGAGCGTTACCCGGAAACCACTTTCGGTGGCGAATTCCCGCTGGAAGCCAACTACAAGAGCCCGTATATCAAGGAACTGCTCGCCGCGAAGGATGGCTGGACCCTGTGGGCGCCCATCCCGTTCAGCTACCAGAGCATCAACTACGACCTGAAAGTCCCTGCCCCGGCGCCGCCTTCGCGGGAGAACCTGCTGGGCACCGATGATCAGGGCCGTGACGTGCTGGCACGGGTGATCTACGGTTTCAGGATTTCGGTACTGTTCGCTCTGACCCTGACCGTCCTCAGCTCGATCATAGGCGTCATCGCCGGTGCCTTGCAGGGCTTCTATGGCGGCTGGGTCGACCTGCTGGGCCAGCGCTTCCTCGAGGTCTGGTCGGGCCTGCCGGTACTGTATCTGCTGATCATCCTCGCCAGCTTCGTACAGCCCAACTTCTGGTGGTTGCTGGGCATCATGCTGCTGTTTTCCTGGATGAGCCTGGTGGACGTGGTGCGCGCCGAGTTCCTGCGTGGCCGCAATCTGGAATACGTAAGGGCCGCGCGGGCGCTGGGCATGGAGAACGGCGCGATCATGTTCCGCCATATCCTGCCCAACGCCATGGTGTCGACCATGACCTTTCTGCCGTTCATTCTCACCGGCGCCATCGGCACCCTGACGGCGCTGGACTTTCTGGGCTTTGGCCTGCCCGCCGGCTCGCCGTCGCTGGGCGAGCTGGTGGCGCAGGGCAAATCCAACCTGCAGGCACCCTGGCTGGGCATCAGCGCCTTTGCTGTGCTGGCCATCATGCTGAGCCTGCTGGTGTTCATCGGCGAGTCAGCCCGCGATGCTTTCGACCCAAGGAAATAAGATGAACAATGACAATCTGATCGAAATCCGCGATCTGGCGGTCGAGTTCGTGACGGGCGACTCACGGCAACGCGTGGTCGAGAACATCAGCTTCGATATTCGCCGCGGTGAAACGCTTGCGCTGGTCGGCGAAAGCGGTTCGGGCAAGTCAGTCACCGCGCACTCGATCCTGCGCCTGCTGCCCTACCCCATCGCCAGCCACCCGAGCGGCACGATTCGCTACGCGGGTGAAGACCTGCTGAAAGTGGAAGAGAAAAAACTGCGCACGATCCGTGGCAACCGGATCGCCATGATCTTCCAGGAGCCGATGACCTCGCTCAATCCGCTGCATTCGGTGGAAAAACAGATCAACGAGGTGCTGGGCCTGCACAAGGGCCTGACTGGCAAGGCGGCCACCGAGCGCACGCTGGAGCTGCTCGATCTGGTCGGCATCCCTGAGCCACACAAACGCCTCAAAGCACTGCCACACGAGCTGTCAGGCGGCCAGCGGCAGCGTGTCATGATCGCCATGGCCCTGGCCAACGAACCCGAGCTGCTGATTGCCGATGAGCCGACCACCGCGCTGGATGTGACGGTACAGCTGAAAATCCTCGAATTGCTCAAGCAGTTGCAGGCTCGCCTGGGCATGGCACTGCTGCTGATCAGCCACGATCTGAACGTCGTAAGGCAAATAGCCAACCGAGTATGTGTCATGCAGCGCGGTTGCATCGTCGAACAGGCATCGTGCGAAGAATTGTTCCGTTCGCCGCAACATCCTTACACCAAAGTGTTGCTCAGCGCCGAGCCCAGCGGCGGTCCTTCGACCAACCCCGCAGGCGCTCCGCTGCTTGAAATCGAGGACCTGAAAGTCTGGTTCCCGATCAAAAAAGGCCTGCTCAAGCGCACCGTCGACCACGTCAAGGCGGTGGACGGCATACGTTTCAGCCTGCCGCAAGGGCAAACACTGGGTATTGTGGGTGAAAGCGGGTCGGGCAAATCGACGCTGGGCCTGGCGATTCTTCGACTGATCGGCAGTCAGGGCACCATACGGTTCAAGGGCAACGCGCTAGAATCCCTGTCGCAACAGCAGATCCGTCCGCTGCGCAGGCAGATGCAAGTGGTTTTCCAGGACCCGTTTGGCAGTTTGAGCCCGCGTATGTCGGTATCTGAAATCGTTGGCGAAGGCTTGCGAATCCACGGCATGGGTACGGCCGCCGAACAGCAGACGGCGATCATCGAAGCGCTCAGGGAGGTTGGTCTGGACCCGGATACCCGGCACCGCTACCCTCACGAGTTCTCCGGTGGCCAGCGCCAGCGGATCGCCATTGCACGTGCGCTGGTCTTGAAGCCGGCGCTGATTTTGCTGGACGAGCCGACCTCGGCCCTCGACCGGACCGTACAGCGTCAGGTCGTCGAGCTGCTTCGCTCGCTGCAAACCAAGTACAACCTGACGTATTTGTTCATCAGCCATGACCTGGCTGTCGTCAAAGCGCTGAGCCACCAGTTGATGGTGGTCAAGCAAGGCCAAGTGGTCGAACAGGGTGCAGCGCAGGATATCTTCGCCGCACCGCAACATCCTTATACACAGCAGCTGCTGGAGGCCGCCTTTTTGGCGCCGGTAGCTGTCGATTAACCTGAAGAGGAACAACACATGGGTTTTCTCGCCGGTAAGCGCGTCCTGATCGTCGGTGTCGCCAGTAAACTGTCCATCGCATCCGGCATTGCCGCCGCCATGCATCGTGAAGGCGCAGAGCTTGCCTTCACCTACCAGAACGACAAACTCAAGGGTCGTGTCGAAGAGTTCGCCGCAGGCTGGGGTTCGGGCCCTGAGCTGTGCTTCCCTTGCGACGTGGCCAGCGACGAAGAGATCAACAAGGTCTTCGAAGAGCTGAGCAAGAAGTGGGACGGCCTGGACGTGATCGTTCACTCGGTCGGCTTCGCGCCTGGCGACCAGCTCGATGGCGACTTCACCGAAGCCACCACGCGCGAAGGTTTCCGCATCGCTCATGACATCAGCGCCTACAGCTTCGTGGCCCTGGCCAAGGCCGGTCGCGAAATGATGAAGGGCCGTAACGGCAGCCTGCTGACCCTGTCTTACCTGGGCGCAGAGCGCACCATGCCCAACTACAACGTCATGGGCATGGCCAAGGCCAGCCTGGAAGCCGGCGTTCGTTACCTGGCCGGCAGCCTCGGCCCGGATGGTACTCGCGTCAATGCTGTATCGGCCGGCCCGATCCGCACCCTGGCCGCGTCAGGCATCAAGAACTTCCGCAAGATGCTGGCTGCCAACGAAGCGCAGACCCCTCTGCGCCGCAACGTCACCATCGACGAAGTCGGCAACGCCGGCGCGTTCCTGTGCTCCGACCTGGCGTCGGGCATCAGCGGTGAAATCATGTACGTCGACGGCGGCTTCAACACCACCGCGATGGGCAGCATGGACGAGTAATACGGTAAACGCCGCTCCTCGTGAGCGGCACTTTCCCGGACTCAAAAAAAAAGGCCGCTCAATGAGCGGCCTTCTTTGTTTGCGCGTTTCGAGATTAGAACTTCTCGATCTTCGCCTTGCTTTCCAGCTGTGCACGGTACGCCGCGAAATCCTGTTGCCCCTCGCGGGAGGCAAGGAAGCGACGATACTGCGCCTTCTCGGCATCAGTCGGCGCAGCCGCCTGATTGACGCCATTGAGACGGACGATCACGAAGCTGCCATCCGACGCAGTGATGCTGGCGAACTCCGGCTTGTCCTTACCTGTCGGCTTGGGCATGCGGAACAGGGTCTGCAGCACTTGAGGGTCAACCCCTTCCTGACTGCGAGTGACCGCTTCCATCATCTTCCAGTCACGACCTTCCTGCTTGGCCGCCAACGGGATCTTGCCGTCACGCAGACCGGCCAGCAGCGCCTCGCCCCTGGCCTTGGCAGCTGCCGAAGCATGCTCCTTGACCAGTTGAGTGCGAATCGAGCTGGCAACGCTCTCAAGTGGCAACTGCTGCGGTTGCAGGTGCTCTTTGGAGCGCACCACCACGACGGTTTCCGGATCCAGCTCCAGCGTGTTGCTGTTGGCGCCCTCTTCCAGCACTTCAGGGCTGAATGCCGCCTGGATGACCGCGCGGTTGGCCGTCAGGCCTTCGCCGCCTTCACGACCGAACGGTGCAGTGGTCTGAACCTTCAGGCCCAGGTCCTGAGCCGGCTGCGACAGGTCGGACGATTCGAACGCCGAGTCTTCCAGCTGCTTGGTCACTTCGACAAACTTCTGCTCGACCAGCTGCGATTTCAAATCGTTGGTCAGCTTGCCTTTCAGACTGGCAAAGGTCGGCACAGAAGGTGCTTCGACGCCCAGCAGCTTGATCAGGTGCCAGCCGAAGTCGGTACGCACCGGCTGCGAAACCTGGTCCTTGTTCAAGGCATACAGCGCCTCTTCGAAAGCCGGGTCATAGACACCCTTGCCTGCGTAGCCCAGATCACCGCCCTTGTTCGACGAACCCGGGTCCTGCGAGTATTCCTTGGCCAGTGCCGCGAAATCCTCACCCTTGGCCAGACGCTGCTGAATTTCTTCAATCTTCGCCTTGGCCTGCTCGTCATTCAGCTTGTCGTTCACTTCGATCAGGATGTGTGCCGCACGACGCTGTTCGGACAGATTGGCGATTTCCTTCTGATAAGCCGCCTGCAAGTCCTCGTCCTTGACCTGCACCTTGTCGAAGAAGGACGACTTCTTCAATTCGATGTAGTCGAGTACGACCTGCTCAGGGCTCATGAACTCCTTGGCATGCTCGTCGTAGTGAGCCTTGACTTCGTCATCGGTCACTTTGACCGCCGAGGTATCGGCAGGCAGGGTCAGCGACGCGAAATCACGGGTCTGCTTTTCGAGGCGTGCGAAGGCTTCAACCTGTGCGTCGGTTACGAAGGCACTGCCGGCAACACCTGCACGTACCTGACCGATGAGCATTTCCTGACCCAGCATCTGGCGGAACTGCAGACGGCTGTAACCCAACTGGCGAATGACCTGATCGAAACGGTCTGCGCTGAATTTGCCATCCACCTGAAATTCGGGCGTCTGCAAAAGCTGCTGATCCAGTGCCGCGTCGGAAAACGAGAACTTGGCATCCGCCGCGCCTTGCAGCAGCAGCTTGCGGTCGATCAGGCCCTTGAGCGCTGATTCGCGCAACAGCTTTTCATCCAGCATGGCAGGATCGAAATCCTTGCCCAGCTGTTGCGAAAGCTGTTGAGCCAACTGACGGCGCTGCATGTCCACGGCCTGACTCAACTCATTCTGAGAGATGTCCTCGCCGTTGACTTCAGCCGCGTTCTGCTTGTTGCTGGTAGCGGTAAACATCGCTTCAATGCCGGTGAAGGCCATCAAGGCGATGATGAGTCCGATAATTGTCTTGGCAATCCAGCCTTGTGAATTGTCCCTGATGTTCTGCAGCATTGCGTCCCCCAAAACGGTTGTACTGACTAACCAACCGCGGAGCGTGGGTAGAAAGCGGATAGAAGAAAGGCGCATCCGAGGATGCGCCTTCTCGTAACTGACGAAGCGGTAGGGCTCGAACCCTTCGGTGTCGCAACCGAGTGCACCACCGCTCCGCTACTGGATCAGGACAGGCCCGATCCAGCGGGCAAGGCGTAAAGAGGCTTACTTGTCAGTTTGGTTGACAGCTTCTTTAAGAGCTTTACCGGCTTTGAAACCTGGTTTCATGGCAGCAGCGATTTCCAGCGTTTTCCCTGTCTGAGGGTTACGACCGGTACGAGCAGGACGGTGAGTCACAGAGAACGTACCAAAGCCAACCAAAACAACCGGGTCGCCACCTTTCAGAGCGCCAGTGACGGATTCGATCACTGCGTCCAGCGCGCGGCCAGCAGCAGCTTTCGGGATATCAGCAGATGCAGCGATAGCATCAATCAGTTCCGACTTGTTCACTCTAAGTCCCCTTATCTCTATATTGAGTATGTTTCTAAGTTTTAGGTGTTAAGCAAAACGAGCGCTGGAGGGCTTGCCTGTGATTGCTTTAAAGAGCCGCTTTATAACAAGGGCTCTAAAAAGCTGTCAAGGAAGCCTGCCCAGACTTAATGCGTGCTAATTCTGTCCTTAGAGTCAGACTCGCGCTTCTCTTCCTTGGCGACCAGATCTGTAGCCACGTCCGGCAAAGGCTCCGGCGCGTATTGCAGCGCAATTTGCAGGACTTCGTCAATCCATTTAACGGGCTTGATCTGCAGATCCTGCTTGATATTGTCAGGAATCTCCTTCAAATCACGCACATTTTCTTCTGGAATGATCACTGTCTTGATTCCGCCACGGTGTGCAGCCAGAAGTTTTTCCTTCAAACCACCAATCGCCA
The DNA here is from genome assembly GCF_020515755.1 of Pseudomonas sp. B20. Classification (NCBI taxonomy): domain Bacteria; kingdom Pseudomonadati; phylum Pseudomonadota; class Gammaproteobacteria; order Pseudomonadales; family Pseudomonadaceae; genus Pseudomonas; species Pseudomonas sp. B20. The sequence goes on along the minus strand of NZ_JAHPJG010000015.1, from coordinate 71,050 downwards.
GCACTTGACCACGCAGGGTAATTTCGCCCGTCATTGCCACATCCGCCCGCACGGGGATCTGTGTAAGTGCCGAAACAAGTGCAGTGCACATGCCCACGCCAGCGCTCGGTCCATCCTTCGGCGTGGCGCCTTCCGGCATGTGGATATGCGTGTCGTGTTTCTCATGGAAATCAGCGGGGATGCCCAGGCTACGGGCACGGCTGCGAACCACGGTCTGGGCTGCGGTAATGGATTCGACCATGACATCACCCAGCGAACCGGTCTTGATCAACTGACCCTTGCCCGATACCACGGCAGCCTCGATGGTCAGCAATTCACCGCCCACCTGAGTCCACGCCAGGCCGGTGACCTGACCGATCTGATCCTGCTGCTCTGCCAGCCCGTAGCGGAACTTGCGCACGCCCAGGAAGTGCTCGAGCATGTCGGCCGTGACCTGCACCGCGAAACGTTTTTCCATCGCGTGCTCTTTGACCGCCTTGCGGCAGACCTTGGCAATCTGACGCTCCAGCCCGCGCACGCCCGCTTCACGGGTGTAATAACGGATGATGTCGCGGATCGCCTCCTCGTCAAAGCTGATCTCGCCTTTCTTCAAGCCGTTGGCCTGAATCTGCTTGGGCGAGAGGTACTTGACGGCGATGTTGATCTTTTCGTCTTCGGTGTAGCCCGGCAGGCGAATGACTTCCATCCGGTCCAGCAGCGCGGGCGGAATGTTCATCGAGTTCGACGTGCAGAGGAACATCACGTCCGAAAGATCGTAGTCGACCTCAAGGTAGTGATCGTTGAAATTGTGGTTCTGCTCGGGATCAAGCACCTCAAGCAATGCCGACGCCGGATCGCCACGCATGTCGCTGCCCATCTTGTCGATTTCGTCAAGCAGGAACAGCGGGTTGCGAACGCCCACCTTTGTCATCTTTTGTATCAATCTTCCTGGCATCGAACCGATGTAAGTCCGGCGATGACCACGAATTTCAGCCTCGTCACGCACGCCACCCAGTGCCATACGCACGAATTTGCGATTGGTCGCGTTGGCGATGGACTCGGCCAGGGAGGTTTTACCCACACCCGGTGGACCTACCAGACACAGCACAGGGCCGCGAATCTTCTTCACGCGCTTCTGCACGGCGAGGTATTCGAGGATGCGTTCCTTGACCTCGTCCAGACCATAGTGGTCGGCATCGAGAATCGCTTCGGCACGCGCAAGGTCCAGACGCACTTTGCTCTGCGCCTTCCACGGCACCTGAACCAGCCAGTCGATGTAGGAGCGCACCACGGTCGCTTCGGCCGACATCGGCGACATTTGCTTGAGCTTGTTCAGCTCGGCATTCGCCTTGGTCAGAGCGTCCTTGGGCAGGCCCGCAGCGTCGATGCGCTTTTTCAGCTCTTCGATTTCGTTGTGGCCTTCGTCGCCATCGCCCAGTTCCTTCTGAATGGCCTTCATCTGCTCATTCAGGTAGTACTCGCGCTGGCTGCGCTCCATTTGCTTCTTCACACGACCGCGAATGCGCTTTTCGACCTGCAGCAGGTCGATTTCGGCATCCAGCAAGGCCAGCACGTGCTCGACACGGGCTGACAGGTCGATAATCTCGAGGATTTCCTGCTTCTGCTCGATTTTGAGCGCCATGTGCGCTGCCATAGTGTCAACCAGGCGGCCAGGCTCATCGATGCTGTTTAGCGACGACAGGACCTCTGCAGGGACTTTCTTGCCCAGTTGCACATACTGCTCGAACTGAGCCAGCAGGCTGCGCACGAATACTTCCGATTCACGATCCGGCGCATCGACTTCGTCGATCAGCGCGACGTCTGCACGGTAGTGGCCATCGACTTCGATGAAACGCTCTACCGAACCACGCTGCTCGCCTTCGACCAGTACCTTGACGGTGCCATCGGGCAGCTTGAGCAATTGCAATACGGTGGCAATGGTGCCGACGCTGTACAGAGCCTTTTCATCAGGATCGTCGTCAGCCGGGTTTCTTTGCGCGAGCAGCAGGATCTGCTTGTCGCCTGTCATTGCCGCTTCAAGGGCTTCGATAGACTTCTCGCGCCCCACGAACAGCGGGATAACCATGTGCGGATAAACCACGACATCACGCAATGGCAAGAGAGGCAATTCAATAGTGGTCTTCATGATTTCGCCTCTACGGCGGCCAATTGGCCGGGACAGATGGAATTAGCTTGAAGCCAAGATGGGGGTAGCGTCCAAAAAAAACAAGCTCTAGAGGCGCGACCCGCCAAGATCAGTTTCTTCATACAAAACGAATGAACGGCTTAAAAATGCAAAAGGGGACCAAAAAGGCCCCCTTCAGTATTACTTCACACGCATATGAACATGCGTTTATGCGTCGGGAGCAACCTTGGCAGGCGGCTCGCTGTTTTCGTAGATCAACAGCGGCTTGGACGTGCCATCGATAACGCTTTCGTCGATCACCACCTTGCTCACGTCGCTCTGCGACGGGATTTCGTACATGGTGTCGAGCAGCACGCCCTCGAGGATCGAACGCAGGCCACGGGCACCGGTCTTGCGCTCCAGCGCGCGACGGGCAACCGATTTCAGCGCATCGGTACGGAACTCGAGGTCCACACCTTCCATCTCGAACAGCTTGGCATACTGCTTGGTCAGCGCGTTCTTCGGCTCGGTGAGGATCTGTATCAAAGCAGCCTCGTCCAGCTCGTCCAGCGTCGCAAGCACCGGCAGACGGCCCACGAACTCGGGGATCAGACCGAACTTGACCAGATCGTCAGGCTCGACTTCACGCAGCGACTCGCCAACCTTCTTGCCCTCCTCCTTGCTGCGAACCTCGGCATTGAAGCCGATGCCGCCGCGGGTGGAACGGTTCTGAATGACCTTTTCCAGACCCGAGAAGGCGCCACCGCAGATAAAGAGGATATTGCGCGTGTCCACTTGCAGGAATTCCTGCTGCGGATGCTTGCGACCACCTTGAGGCGGAACGGAAGCCACGGTGCCCTCGATCAGTTTCAGCAAGGCTTGCTGCACGCCTTCACCTGACACGTCACGAGTGATCGAAGGGTTGTCGGATTTGCGCGAAATCTTGTCGATTTCGTCGATGTAGACAATACCCATCTGGGCCTTCTCTACATCGTAATCACATTTCTGCAACAGCTTCTGGATAATGTTTTCGACGTCCTCACCCACATAACCGGCTTCGGTCAGGGTGGTGGCGTCAGCGATGGTGAACGGTACGTTGAGCAGGCGAGCCAGTGTTTCGGCCAGCAGCGTCTTGCCGGAGCCCGTAGGGCCGATCAGCAGGATGTTGCTCTTGCCCAGTTCGACGTCGTCGTTCTTCTTGTCACGCTGATTCAAACGCTTGTAGTGGTTGTACACCGCTACTGCGAGAACCTTTTTGGCACGTTCCTGACCGATGACGTACTGGTCAAGGATGCCGCTGATTTCTTTAGGCGAAGGCAATTTATGCGCGCTGCTTTCGGCCTGAGCTTCCTGCACCTCCTCACGGATGATGTCATTGCACAGGTCGACGCACTCGTCGCAGATAAAGACCGAGGGGCCGGCAATCAATTTGCGCACTTCATGCTGGCTTTTGCCACAGAAGGAGCAATAGAGCAATTTGCCGTTGTCCTCGCCGTTGCGGGTGTCAGTCATTCGATCGATCCAATCCGGTAGGCTTGCAACACAAGATGAAGGCTATTGCGGGCTTTTTCAAGTCCGCAGGCGGTCGGTTGTGCCGACCCCCTACATTTTGAGCCGCTTAGGCAGGCATTTGACGCTTGTTGATCACCGAGTCGATCAGGCCGTATTCGGCCGCACGCTCTGCGCTCATGAAGTTGTCACGCTCGGTATCGCGCTCGATGGTTTCGAGGCTCTGGCCGGTGTGATGCGCCAGCAGCGAGTTGAGACGATGACGAATGTGCAGGATTTCCTTGGCATGGATGTCGATGTCCGACGCCTGCCCCTGGAAACCGCCCAGCGGCTGGTGAATCATCATCCGCGAGTTGGGCAGGCAATGACGCTTGCCTTCTGCACCGCCGGCCAGCAGGAATGCACCCATGCTGCAAGCCTGACCGATACAGATGGTCGAAACGTCCGGCTTGATGAACTGCATGGTGTCGTAGATCGACATGCCTGCAGTCACCGAACCGCCCGGCGAGTTGATGTAGAGATGGATATCCTTGTCCGGGTTTTCCGCTTCAAGGAAGAGCAGCTGTGCCGCGATAAGGTTGGCCATGTAGTCCTCTACCGGACCAACCATAAAGATGACTCGCTCCTTGAGAAGGCGCGAATAGATGTCATAGGCGCGTTCGCCACGGGCGGACTGCTCGATAACCATCGGGACCAGGCCGCCAGCGGCCTGGATGTCAGAGTTCTGCTGAATATAAGAATTGCGGGACATGTCCTGCATTCACTCCCAAATAGTCGAGTCTTGAATACGCACAAGCCAGCGCGAAGGCTGGCTTGTGGGTGTTTTCGCACGAAAAGAGAAATCAGTCGGCTTTTGGAGCTTCCACCGGCTTGACAGCTTCTTCGTAGGAGACCGATTTGTCGGTCACGCTAGCTTTCTGCAAAACAGTATCTACAACTTGCTCTTCAAGCACAACAGAACGTACCTCGTTCATTTGCTGCTCGTTCTTGTAGTACCAGGCAACGACCTGCTCAGGCTCCTGATAGGCGGAGGCCATTTCCTGAATCATTTCGCGAACGCGAGCGTCATCAGGCTTGAGGTCGAACTGCTTGACGACCTCGGCAACGATCAGACCCAGCTCGACGCGGCGCTTGGCCTGCTCTTCGAACAGCTCTGCCGGCAGCTGGTCAGGCTTGATGTTGCCGCCGAACTGCTGAACGGCCTGCACACGCAGACGGTTGACTTCGTTTTCCAGCAGCGCTTTAGGCACTTCGATCGGGTTGGCGGCCAGCAGACCGTCCATGACCTGATTCTTGACCTTGGACTTGATCGCCTGACGCAGCTCGCGCTCCATGTTCTTGCGAACTTCGGTGCGGAAGCCTTCGATACCGGTTTCCTTGATACCGAACTGCTTGAAGAACTCTTCGTTCAGCTCAGGCAGCTTTGGCTCGGAAACGGTGTTGACGGTCACGGTGAACTCGGCAGCCTTGCCGGCCAGCTCGAGGTTCTGATAGTCCTCAGGGAAGGTCACGTTCAGAACGCGCTCTTCACCGGCCTTGGCGCCAACCAGACCGTCTTCGAAACCAGGGATCATGCGGCCGGAACCCAGAACCAGCTGGGTGCCGGTAGCGGAACCGCCAGCGAACACTTCGCCGTCGACCTTGCCGACGAAATCGATGTTCAGCTGGTCTTCGTTCTGGGCAGCACGATCAGCCACTTCGAAACGAACGTTCTGCTTGCGCAGCACTTCAAGCATGTTGTCCAGATCGCTGTCGGCCACATCGGCAGACAGGCGCTCTACGGAGATGCTGTCGAAGCCGGCAACGGTGAATTCCGGGAATACTTCGAAAGTAGCCACGTATTCCAGATCTTTGCCTTTTTCGAACGACTTGGGCTCTACAGCAGGAGCACCGGCCGGGTTCAGCTTCTGCTCAACCACAGCTTCATAGAAAGTAGCCTGAATCAGATCGCCCAGTGCCTCCTGACGTGCGCCGTCTTCGTAACGCTGACGAATCACGCTCATAGGCACCTTGCCAGGGCGGAAGCCCGGGATCTTGGCTTTGCGCGCGGTCTGTTGCAGACGCTTGTTGACTTCAGTCTCGATGCGCTCGGCAGGTACGCCAATGGTCATGCGGCGCTCAAGAGCGGAAGTATTTTCAACAGAAACTTGCATGGATATTCCTCGTTGCACAGACGTTAGCCGGCCGTTTCCGACCCCAGAATCAAGGGCATGCATTCTAGTGGGTCAAACTCAAGAAGTCACCCTACTGAAAAAGGGCGGGTTAACAAGAAGGAATCGGCCTACAGCCGGGCGAGATGGAAATGACCCCCTCACTAACCGCGACAGGTCTGGCACAGCTTCCTTTATATAAGGACGCATCCGCACAAGACGATCACCGACTCCATCTACACAGCGCCCCACTCGACCAGTGGTAATGTGACCACCGAACCAGCGAAACGTTAAAACGAATACCTTGAAACAAAAAAACCGCTCAAGGCGGCCATTTCGTGTAGCCGAGGAGCTCTTGCCCCGGCAATCCAGGCTCCAGCGGATGGCGATTACAAAATCAACCAAATGCCTGCTCCAACTTCGAAGCCTTATTCAACCCGGCGCGCATCGTACACAACGCAGCGATGCCGCGCCACCCATGGCAAGCAATTGACCGGACTGGCCTTTTTTACTCAGGCGGGTCGCGCAACCGCCTGACAACGAACAGGGGGGGGCAAATACACCCCGGCTCGGCGATCGCCCTCCGTTCATCAATAACTGAAACTTATGGCAATAACCCCACTTCGCACATATCAAGCATCCAGGCGACGACGCTGCAAGTTATCGGGGACAAGACAACTTTTGGCTGACCTGACACCTACAAAACATCGACACGCGAAACACCTGAACTTTTATAACCACCTCGACACAAGCTCATAACAGCGGGACTTTCATGTCAATTCGTCTGAAAGCGATGGATCGCAGCGAGCGGCACGCAAAGCCGGCCTCCCACCTGACGCACGGGAAGATCAAGCCAGCCGGATCGCCTGGATCATTCAACGGGAGAACCTGGTCAACCCCGGAGCCTGGCGACCCTGCACCCTTGTGCTGCTGGGCTAAGCACTCCATAATCCGACCCCTGATTTTGCTGCCCGAGCAGCGGGGACAGAGGCTGCGACGACGATGAATCATATAATCTCCGCCTCGCGCCAATGCGCTGCCAAACCGTCAAAACCACTCAGCCCCTCTCCACAACATCGACATCTCCCAGGAAAAATCATGCTCAAGATGATTGCTGCAGTAAGTGTTCTCGCTATAACTTCAGCGATCATGACGGGGTGCAATGATAAAGACGGGAGCAAAGAAAGCGCAGCCAAAGTCACAAACTATGCAACAGACAAGTGCGCTATCGACTCGATTGGCGGAAAGACCGGCTCAACTGTCTATTTAGCCAAAGGCATGGCCCAGTTCAACGGATGGGCCATCGACACAGCCAACCAGCGCGCCCCCAAGGAAATCAGACTCCGCCTGACGGGCTACAAAGGCACCCCCGTCATGTTCAAAGATCCTGTGATCGTGGACCGCCCTGATCTGATCAAAGCGTTCGGCAATGAAAACTTCCTGAAATCAGGCTTTTCATTCTCTGCCGATTTATCCTCACTGGAATCCGGCGGCTACAGCGTAGTCACTGAAATTCCGGGCGAGCACTCATCACTTCTGTGCCAATCCAGGGTTTTGCTGGTTATCGAATAAGCATACAGCCGCCATCAGGCTGAAATTGCAGTCCAGCGCGCCGCGAGCATGAACTACCGCTCGCGCCGCCGCAGCCTCTCCCCCTCAGCCATCGCCGACCAGATCCAAATTCGCACCGCCTCACAGACACAGCCAAAACCGCAGATAAAACTGCCTAATGAGAAATCCAGGACAAAAAAAAGCCCGCACTGGGCGGGCTTCTCTTGACTTTCGCGGTGCTCACTGGAACCCGACGAAAGTACATCTGGTGCGGACGGAGAGACTCGAACTCTCACACCTTGCGGCGCTGGAACCTAAATCCAGTGTGTCTACCAATTCCACCACATCCGCATTTCAGACTTTTAAAGCAAAGGCGCCAGACTATCAATCTGGCGCCCTTCTTAATATGGGGTGGACGATGGGGTTCGAACCCACGACCGCAGGAGTCACAATCCTGTGCTCTACCAACTGAGCTACGCCCACCATATTGCGCGTGACGATGCAACTTACTTGCTGTGCCAAAGCTGCCTTGAATGGCGCACCCGGCAGGACTCGAACCTGCGACCATCCGCTTAGAAGGCGGATGCTCTATCCAGCTGAGCTACGGGCACTTATATAATTTGTACTCTTGCGATAACAAACTAAAAGGCTTTCAATCGATCACACCGAGCTGATTTGCAACTCTGCCTGACCGAATCAACCAGTGCTAGCTTAACCAGTGCTGGGCTCTGCCCGGCAAGTGCGACGAATCTTATAGACGCCCCCTGGGGTCGTCAACCTTTTTTTGAAAAAAATTCAGCTAGATAAAGGAGTTAGCTGAATATGCAAAGCAATCGCCTTTGCCCTCGCGCCATGTCATGAGAGAATGCGCGCTCATTTTTTTCCTCTCGATGGTTAATCACGCGTCATGACTGCAAAACTAATCGACGGCAAGGCGATCGCCGCCAGCCTGCGCCAGCAGATCGCCAAACGTGTCGCCGAACGTAGCCAGCAAGGTCTGCGTACGCCGGGCCTCGCGGTGATTCTGGTCGGCAGCGACCCCGCCTCCCAGGTCTATGTCTCTCACAAGCGCAAGGACTGCGAGGAAGTCGGTTTTATCTCCCAGGCTTACGACTTGCCCGCTGAGACCACTCAAGCAGCACTGACCGATCTGATCGACCGCCTCAATGAGGATGCCGCTGTCGACGGTATCCTGCTGCAACTGCCCTTGCCTGCGCACCTCGACGCTTCGCTGCTGCTGGAGCGCATTCGCCCGGACAAGGACGTGGACGGCTTCCATCCCTATAACGTGGGTCGCCTCGCTCAGCGCATTCCACTGCTGCGTCCATGCACCCCCAAGGGCATCATGACCTTGCTCGAAAGCACCGGTGTCGACCTGTACGGTCTGGATGCCGTCGTCGTCGGCGCGTCCAACATCGTCGGCCGCCCGATGGCGATGGAACTGCTGCTGGCGGGCTGCACCGTCACGGTGACCCACCGCTTCACCAAGGATCTGGCAGGCCACGTGGGTCGTGCCGATCTGGTGGTGGTTGCCGCCGGCAAGCCGGGCCTTGTCAAAGGCGAATGGATCAAACAGGGCGCGATCGTCATCGACGTCGGCATCAATCGCCAGGAAGACGGCAAGCTGGTAGGCGACGTGGTTTACGAGACCGCCCTGCCCCGCGCCGGCTGGATCACCCCGGTTCCTGGCGGCGTCGGCCCCATGACCCGCGCCTGCCTGCTGGAAAACACGCTGTACGCGGCAGAAACCCTGCACGACTGATCAGCCTGCGGCAATAAAAAACGGCACCTTGAAGGTGCCGTTTTTTTACCTCGACAAACCCTTACTTCTTGGCTGCCTCCCAGCTTTTCAGCAGGTCAGCGTAGGCGATGGTTTCGCCCTTGGGTTTCTCGTTGGCCAGCTTGCGCTGTGGCGCGAGGAACTTGCCGTTGCTCTCTTCGGCCTTCTTGTACCAGGCTTCTGCAGTGGTTTCCGGATTCATCTTCGGCGCACAATTGCTGGCCTTCTGAACCCCGGAACGCTCGATGCGCGTCATGATCGCATCCTGGTCCTTGGCCAGACCGTCGAGGGCCTCCTGCGCAGTCTTCTCGCCAGTGACCGCCTCGGCCACATGGCTCCACCACAGCTGTGCCAGCTTCGGATAGTCAGGCACGTTGGTGCCGGTAGGCGACCATTGCACGCGTGCCGGACTGCGATAGAACTCCACCAGACCACCGAGCTTGGGCGCCAGTGCGGTCATTTCCTTGGAATTGATGTCCGACTCGCGAATCGGCGTCAGGCCGACGATGGTTTTCTTCAACGAAACGCTCTTCGAGGTCACGAATTGCGCATACAGCCAGGCGGCCAGACGCTTTTTCTCGTCGGACGACTTCAGGAACGTCCATGAACCGACGTCCTGATAGCCGAGCTTCATGCCTTCTTTCCAGTAAGGGCCTTTCGGCGAAGGCGCCATGCGCCACTTCGGCGTGCCGTCAGCATTCATCACCGGCAGGCCTGGCTTGGTCATGTCGGCGGTAAAGGCGGTGTACCAGAAGATTTGTTGCGCGACGTTACCCTGCGAAGGCACTGGTCCGGATTCGGAGAAGGTCATGCCCGCCGCTTCCGGCGGCGCATAGGCTTTCAGCCAGTCGATGTATTTCTGCGTAGCGAACACTGCCGCCGGGCCGTTGGTGTCGCCACCGCGGGTAATGCTGGAGCCGACCGGATGGCAGTCTTCGACGCGAATACCCCACTCATCCACCGGCAGACCGTTAGGCAAACCCTTGTCGCCGCTGCCGGCCATGGAGAACCAGGCATCGGTGAAACGCCAGCCCAGTGACGGGTCTTTCTTGCCATAGTCCATGTGCCCGAAGACTTTCTTGCCGTCGATCTCCTTGACGTCTTCGCTGAAGAACTTGGCGATGTCCTCGTAAGCCGACCAGTTGACCGGAACGCCCAGCTCATAGCCGTACTTGTCCTTGAATTTCTTTTTCAGGTCGGGACGTTCGAACCAGTCGGCACGGAACCAGTACAGGTTGGCGAACTGCTGGTCAGGCAGCTGGTAAAGATTGCCGTCTGGAGCGGTGGTAAACGAGGTGCCGATGAAGTCCTTGATATCCAGGGTTGGCGATGTCACTAACTTACCGCTGTCACTTTTCATCATCTCCGTCAGCGACACCGCTTTGCCGTAGCGGAAGTGCGTACCGATCAGGTCCGAGTCGTTGACCCAGCCGTCATAGATGCTCTTGTCCGACTGCATGGCGGTCTGCAGCTTTTCGATGACATCACCTTCCTGCAGCAAGTCATGGGTGACTTTGATACCGGTGATTTCGGTGAACGCCTTGGCCAGGGTCTTGGATTCGTATTCATGGGTGGTCAGGGTTTCCGACACCACCTTGATGTCCATGCCACGAAACGGCTTGGCAGCTTCGATGAACCACTCCAGCTCTTTCAACTGCTCGGCATCGGAAAGCGTGCTCGGCTTGAACTCGCTCGCCGCCCACTTCTTCGCCGCATCTTCGTACTGATCCGCCCATGCCGACACACTCAACCCACTGAGCATGATCATGGTTGCCAGCGTCACGCTATGTTGCAGCTTGTTTTTCTTATTGAACATAGTCATCTCCAGGTTGCTTTCATGTAGTCCCGCTTTTTCAATACTGCCGACCGGATCACCCCGGCAACCACGCCCGGCCGCCCTCTAACCCCAACGCATCACCACCAACAGCCACACCAGGGAAGCCCCCGAAGCGATCCAGATGCTCCAGTCCGTCGCGCCGATCACCAGCAAATGCAGATAAGCGCTACCTAAAAGCCCAATGAAAAGACGGTCGCCACGCGTGGTGGCAATCGGCAGAAAACCGCGGCGCTCGATACTTGCCGAGCGCAATTCCCATACGGTCATCCCTGCCAGCAGCAGTGCAATGCTGATAAAGAAGGCCGCAGTGGGCAGTGTCCAGGACATCCACTCCATTTTTTCGACTCCTCAGACACGACCAAGAGCAAAGCCCTTGACCACATGGTTGCGAACGAACCAGATCACCAGCATGCCCGGCAGAATGGTCAACACCCCTGCCGCCGCCAGCACCCCCCAATCGATACCCGATGCCGACACGGTGCGGGTCATCACCGCAGCGATCGGCTTGGCGTTCACCGACGTCAGGGTGCGCGCCAGCAACAGCTCGACCCAAGAGAACATGAAGCAGAAAAACGCGGTGACGCCGATACCCGAACCAATCAGTGGAATGAAAATCTTCACGAAAAACTTGGGAAAGCTGTAACCGTCGATGTAGGCCGTTTCATCGATTTCCTTGGGAACGCCGGACATGAAACCCTCCAGAATCCATACAGCCAGCGGAACGTTGAACAGACAGTGCGCCAGTGCCACGGCGATGTGCGTGTCAAACAGACCGATGGACGAATACAGCTGGAAAAACGGCAGCAGGAAGACTGCCGGTGGCGCCATGCGGTTGGTCAGCAGCCAGAAGAACAGGTGCTTGTCGCCGAGAAAACGATAGCGTGAAAACGCGTAGGCTGCCGGCAATGCGACGCTCAGCGATATCACGGTATTGAGGCACACGTAGTACAGCGAGTTGAGGTAACCGCTGTACCAGCTCTCGTCGGTGAAGATCACCTTGTAGTTGGCCAGGGTGAAATCCTGCGGCCACAGGGTCAGGCCACCGAGGATCTCGGTATTGGTCTTGAACGACATGTTGATCAGCCAGTAGATCGGCACCAGCAGAAACAACAGGTAAATCCACAGCGGTATGATTTTGCGCAGACTCATGACCAGCCCCTCAATTCTTTTCGCTGTGAGTCATCGCGGTGTAGAACACCCATGACACCAACAGAATGATCAGGAAATACACCAGCGAGAACGCGGCCGCAGGCCCCAGGTCGAACTGCCCGAGCGCCATGGTGGTCAGCGTCTGACTGAGGAACGTGGTGGAGTTACCCGGCCCGCCGCCGGTCAGCACGAACGGCTCGGTGTAGATCATGAAGCTGTCCATGAAGCGCAACATCACCGCAATCAGCAGCACGCTTTTCATCTTCGGCAACTGGATATGCCGGAAGATCGCCCAGCCGGACGCCCGATCAATGCGTGCCGCCTGGTAATACACATCCGGAATCGCCCGCAGCCCTGAATAGCAAAGCAGAGCCACCAGCGAGGTCCAGTGCCAGACGTCGATGACCAGCACCGTCACCCAGGCATCCGAGGCATTGGCGGCGTAGTTGTAGTTGATGCCCAGCACATTGTTCAGCGTGTAACCCAGCAAGCCGATATCACCACGGCCGAAGATCTGCCAGATAGTGCCGACCACGTTCCACGGGATCAGCAGTGGAATGGTCATCACGATCAGGCACAACGACGACCAACGGCCCTTGGTCGGCATGGTCAGCGCAATCGCGATGCCCAGCGGGATCTCGATCAGCAGCACACAGCCCGAATAAATGAACTGGCGCAACAGCGAGTCGTGCAGACGCGGGTCCTGCAGGACCTGCCGGAACCAGTCGGTGCCGACGAAATAGCGGCTGGACTGGTCGAAAATGTCCTGCACCGAATAGTTGACCACGGTCATCATCGGGATAATCGCGCTGAATGCCACCAGCAGAAACACCGGCATCACCAGCCACCAGGCCTTGTTGTTCTGAACCTTACGCATGGGACACCTCACTGGCAGGGCCGGCTTCGATCAGGTAATCATCTGCATAGAGCATCAGCCATTGCCCCGGAAAGCTGATCCAGGCCTGGCCTTGCGGCACCGGCTTGTCTTCCTGCAGACGCACCTTCAGCAGTTGTCCGGCCAGTTTCAGGGTGATGATTTTGTAAGTGCCGAGGTCTTCCACATAGGTCACGTCGGCACGCATCGCATCGTCGTAAGGCCCGTCCCAGACATGCACGAACTCAGGACGAATACCCACTTTCAGAGTTTTCCACGGCGTATTGGCGAGCTTCTGTTGCAACGACTCAGGCAGCGGTAAGTGAATATCGGCAAAACCGACACCGCCCGGCTGCGGCGTGACGTCAATCAGATTCATCCCCGGGCTGCCGATGAAATAGCCGACGAAGGTATGCGAGGGCTTCTCGAACAGCTCCCGCGGCGTGCCGAACTGGACGATCTGTCCGCCATACATCACGGCGATCTTGTCGGCGAAGGTCGACGCCTCCAGTTGATCGTGTGTGACGTAAACCATGGTGATATTGAACTGCTCGTGGATCTGCTTGAGCTTGCGCCGCAGTTTCCACTTCAGGTGCGGGTCGATCACGGTCAGCGGTTCGTCGAAGAGGATCGCCGACACGTCATCGCGCACCAGCCCGCGGCCCATAGAGACTTTCTGCTTTTCGTCCGCGCTGAGGTTGCGCGCCTTCTTTTTCAGCAGCGGCTGCAGGTCCAGGACATCGGCAATTTCGTTGACCTTGATGAGAATCCGCGCCTCGTCCATGCCCTGATTGCGCAGCGGAAAGGCCAGATTGTCGAACACCGTCATGGTGTCGTAGATCACCGGAAACTGGAAAACCTGAGCGATGTTGCGGCGTTCCGGGGGCAGCTCGTTGACCACTTTCGAGTCGAACAGCACCTGCCCCTGCGACGGACTGAGCAGGCCGGAAATGATATTGAGCAGCGTTGACTTGCCACACCCGGAAGGCCCGAGCAGCGCATAAGCACCGCCCTGCTCCCAGACGTGGCTCATCTCGCGAATTGCATAGTCGTCAGGACCAGGCTTGGCGCTGTAGCTGTGCGCGAGGTTCTGCAAGCGGATCTCGGCCATCAGGCAACCCTCGCCATGCGCAGGCCCGGCGCCTGAATCAGGCCGCCCTGCTGATCGAATACAAACAATTTGTGGGTCGGGATGTACACCCGGATCGCCGCATCGACGTCGTAGGCATGCACGCCCGGCAGATGCAGGACCAGCGAGAACAGCTCGTTGCGCACATGCAGGAAGGTTTCAGAACCGCTGATTTCCGCCAGCTCGACAGTAACCGCCAGTTCCAGATCGTCATCGTTGGACGGCACCAGGCTCAAATGGCTGGGGCGCACGCCGAAACGATACTCGCCGTCGCCGACAGCCCGCAGGTCGACGTTGAGCGGGAAGTGCACGAAATTGGCGAAGCTGACTTCATTGCCCTCTATACGGCCCGGCATGAGGTTGATCGGCGGTTCGGAGAACAGCTCGGCGGCCAGCACAGTCGCAGGTCGATGATAGACCTCGGGGGTCTTGCCGCTCTGTACCACCCGCCCTTCATGCAGGATAGTGGTGGTGCCACCCAGCGCTAGCGCTTCATTGGGCTCGGTGGTGGCGTAGATAGCGATGGTATGGCGAGCGGCAAACAGCTCGCGCATTTCCTGACGCAGCTCTTCGCGCAGCTTGTAATCGAGGTTGACCAACGGTTCGTCGAAGAGGATCAGCTCGGCATCCTTGACCAGCGCCCTGGCCATCGCGGTGCGCTGCTGCTGCCCACCGGACAGCTCGAGAGGATGGCGTTGCAGGAATTTTTCGATGCGCAACATCTTCGCGGTTTCCTGCACACGGCTGTGGATCACGTCTTTGGAAAGACCCGCCTGGCGCAGCGGCGAAGCAATGTTTTCGAACACCGTCATGCTCGGGTAATTGATGAACTGCTGATAGACCATCGAGACGTTGCGCAGACGAACCGGACGATGGGTGACATCGACCCCGTTCATCAGCACTCGCCCGCTGTCCGGCTTGTCCAGCCCGGCCATCAGGCGCATCAGGCTGGTTTTGCCGGACAGGGTGCGCCCCAGCAGAACGTTGAATGATCCCGGCTCAAAGCTCAGGGAGGCGTCGTCGATCCAGACCTGGCCATCGACGGCGCGACTGACATGCTCCAGCATGAGTGACATGGCGTGCCCTTTGTTGTTTTTTTCTTAAGGGTGAATGCGTGACTGTTTGCAGATAGCGACATTCGTGCCAGCTCAGACAGATTGCCGGTGAAGCCCGAAACAGAGCGATCGCCCGTATTCAGGGGACGAAACGGCTTTCACAGCTGAACAATAATGAACAGAAAATACTGAACACTTGAACAAAATGAACATTGACTTTGAACACAACTGAACGACACTGGACGGACGTTGCGGGCAAGGATGGTCACGCCGACGGGACCTAAAAACAAAAACAATACGTCACATTCGCAGGCATCCTCATGTCTCAAACCAGCGCTTCGCTTGCTCACGACATCATCATTCAGGATTCATGGACCCGCTGCCGGGACTTCGGCCTCAGTCATCAGACGCGCCCCTCATTCGGCCAACTGCCGGGGGCGGAGGTTTCCAGGCTGCTGGAGCGCCATCATGGACTGGTGCAGACCACCCATCAGGAGGTCCTGCCGGTCTACGAGAACATTCTCAGCAACTCCAGCTGTCTGATTCTGCTGGCCGACCCTCAAGGTCAGTTGCTCAAGTCATGGGGTGCGCAACGCTTCGTCGAATCGTCCCAGGCTCAGGGCTTCATGCCCGGTGCCAGCTGGAGCGAACGTGGCACGGGCACCAATGCCATCGGCACGGCGTTGGCCTGCGAGCAGGCCATTCATATCGAACCGGACGAGCATTTCCTCAAGGCCAACCGCTTCATGACCGGTTCGGCCTCACCGATCTTCGATGCCGATCGGCGTATCATTGCCGTGCTGGATGTGTCCAGTGACAGCTTCCTGCCACCCTCGCACACGCTGGGCATGGTCAAGATGATGAGCCAGTCGGTGGAAAACCGCCTGATCCTCGACCAGTTTCGCGATTCCCACTTCCAGCTGATCTTCAATACCGGTCTGAACAACCTCGACAGCCAGTGGGCCGGCCTGCTGATTTTTGACGAAAGCGGCCAGATCCTGTGCGCCAATCGGCGTGCCGACACCTTGCTGGGGACGGCTCCAGCCGGCGCCAGCATCGAGACGCTGTTCAAATGTCCGATCCTGCAATTGCTCAGCGAGACCGAAGCGCGTCCGTTTGCACTGCATGCATTTGGCAACAATCGCTTTCAGTGCCTGCTCAAGCGGCCGACCCGCAAACCACTGAAGCTGCATTGCGTCCAGGCTGCGCAAGTGCCTGCTGCACCACGAAGCCTTGATCTGCAGGCGATCAGCCTGGGCGATGCGAAGGTCGAGAAGGCTGTGCGTCAGGCGCAGCGGCTGCTGGAAAAAGACATCCCGCTGCTCATTCATGGTGAAACCGGGGTCGGCAAGGAAGTCTTTGTCAAAGCCCTGCATCAGGCCAGTGCGCGCGCCAGCCAGCCGCTGATCGCGGTCAACTGCGCAGCGATCCCGGCCGAACTGGTCGAGGCCGAGCTGTTTGGCTATGAAAGAGGTGCCTTCACCGGGGCCAACCAGAAAGGCAGCATCGGCCTGATCCGCAAGGCCGACAAAGGCACGCTGTTTCTCGACGAAGTGGGCGACATGCCGATGCCGGTACAGGCGCGACTGCTGCGCGTGCTGCAAGAGCGCTGCGTTCAGCCATTGGGCAGCAGCGAGCTGTATCCGGTCGATATACGCCTGATTTCAGCCACCAACCGAGGTCTGCGCGATCAGGTCCAGGCGGGGCTTTTTCGCCAGGATCTTTATTACCGGATCAGCGGGCTGAGCATTGAACTCCCGCCCCTGCGCGAGCGGACGGACAAACACGCGCTTGTCCAGCGAATCTGGGAGCGGCACCGTGATGCTCACCAGCGCGCAGGCTTTTCCAGAGAAGTGCTTGAGTTGTTCGAGCGTCACCCATGGCCGGGGAACCTGCGCCAGCTCAACAGTGTGATTCAGGTGGCGCTGGCACTGGCCGACGAACAGCCGATCGGCACTGATCATCTGCCCGAGGACTTTCTGCTCGATGCTCACGCGGATGAGGAATGCCGTGCCCCGGTCAAGACTCAGGAATCGGCCACGCGCCTTCACTCCAGCGAAGACCTCGGCCAATTGTTTCAAGCGGCAGGCGGGAATATTTCACAGCTGGCCAAACGTCTGGGCGTCAGCCGCAACACGCTGTACAAGCGGTTGCGGGAACAGCGGATCGTTTAGTGTTCGACGCTCGGCAGGCCGCACGTCATCGAGGACAGGACGCGGAGCGTCCAGAACAGCATGCCCACGCGGAGCATGGGCACAATAGTGTTTCAGGAACAGTCCTTGATCAGTCCGCCAGACGCCAGGTGGTGCCGCCCTTGCCGTCTTCCAGCAGCACGCCCATGGCGGTGATCTGATCGCGGATACGGTCGGACTCGGCCCAGTCTTTCGCGGCACGCGCAGCCAGACGCGCCTGAATCAGCGCCTCCACTTCAGCTGCATCGACCCGCCCTTCCGCGCCAGCGCGCAAAAAGTCGTCGGCTTCGAGTTGCAGGACACCCAGCACGCTGGCCAGTTGCTTCAAGCGCGCCGCCAGACCCGCCGCTGCTGCGACATCGGATTCGCGCAGACGATTGATCTCGCGAACCATCTCGAACAGCACGGCGCAGGCTTCAGGCGTACCGAAGTCATCGTTCATCGCCGCGCTGAAACGCTCGACGAACGCCTCGCCACCCGCAGGTTCGGCGACCGGCAGGCCCTTGAGCGCGTGATAGAACCGCTCCAGTGCCGCCTTCGACTCACGCAGGCTGTCTTCGGAATAGTTGATCGCGCTGCGGTAGTGGCTCGACACCAGCAGGTAACGCACCACTTCCGGGTGGTATTTCTCCAGCACGTCGCGAATGGTGAAGAAGTTGTTCAGGGACTTGGACATCTTCTCGCCATTGATGCGAATCATGCCGCAGTGTAACCAGGCATTGGCGTAGGTCTTGCCGGTGGCCGCTTCGCTCTGGGCGATTTCGTTTTCATGGTGCGGAAACTCAAGGTCGCTGCCACCGCCATGAATATCGAAGGTCTCGCCCAGGCAGCAGGTCGACATCACCGAGCACTCGATATGCCAGCCAGGACGTCCTGCCCCCCAGGGCGATTCCCAGCTCGGCTCGCCCGGCTTGACGCCTTTCCAGAGCACGAAGTCCAGCGGATCTTCCTTGGACTCGTCCACTTCGATGCGAGCACCGATGCGCAGGTCTTCGATCTTCTTGCGCGACAGTTTGCCGTAACCCTGAAACTTGCCGACCCGGTAATACACATCGCCGTTACCCGGCGCGTAGGCATAGCCCTTGTCGATCAGGGTCTGGATCATGGCGTGCATGCCAGGGATATGATCGGTGGCACGCGGCTCCATGTCCGGCTTGAGGATGTTGAGGCGCGCCTCGTCCTCGTGCATGGCATCGATCATGCGCGCGGTCAGTGCGTCGAAAGACTCACCGTTTTCCCGCGCCCGGTTGATGATCTTGTCGTCGATGTCGGTGATGTTGCGCACATAGGTCAGTTCATAACCACTGAAACGCAGCCAGCGCGTCACCAGATCGAACGCAACCATGCTGCGGCCATGGCCCAGGTGGCAGTAGTCGTAAACGGTCATCCCGCAGACATACATGCGCACCTTGTTGCCATCCAGCGGCTTAAAAACTTCTTTGCTCTTGGTGAGCGTGTTGTAGATAGAAAGCACGTGCTCCCCCTCAAACGTACAGCATCAGGTCCAGGAATCCCGCAACGTCACGGTGCGGTTGAAGACAGGTCGACCAGGTTTGGAGTCCTTGATGTCCGCGCAGAAATAACCTTCGCGTTCGAACTGGAAACGGTCTTCCGGTTGCGCTTGGCCCAAAGAAGGCTCGGCGCGACAACCGGTCAGTACTTGCAGGGAGTCCGGGTTGATGTTGTCCAGAAAGCTTGCGCCCTCTTCGGCTTTTTCAGGGTTCGGCGAACGGAACAGACGATCGTACAGGCGCACTTCGCACTCTACGCTCTCGGCGGCTGGCACCCAGTGCACGACGCCCTTGACCTTGCGGCCTTCAGGGTTCTTGCCCAACGTTTCCGGGTCGTAGGAGCAACGCAGCTCGACAATGTTGCCATCGGCATCCTTGATCGCTTCATCAGCACGGATCACATAGCTGCCACGCAAACGCACTTCGCCATTGGGCTCAAGACGCTTGTAACCCTTTGGCGGCTCTTCCATGTAATCGTCGCGGTCGATGTACAGCTCCCGCGAGAACGGCAGCTCGCGCATGCCCAGGTCTTCTTTCGGGTGGCGCGGCAGTTCCAGCTTCTCGATCTGGCCTTCCGGATAATTGGTGATGACCACTTTCAGCGGGCGCAGCACGCACATGGCGCGCGGCGCGCTGTGGTCCAGGTCGTCGCGGATGCTGAATTCGAGCATGCCGAAATCGACCACGCCGTCAGAGCGGTTGGTGCCGATCATTTCGCAGAAATTGCGAATCGATTTCGGCGTGTAGCCACGGCGACGGAAGCCCGACAGCGTCGACATGCGCGGGTCATCCCAGCCACTGACGTGTTTCTCGTCAACCAGTTGCTTGAGCTTGCGCTTGCTGGTGATGGTGTAGTTCAGGTTCAGGCGCGAGAACTCATACTGACGCGGTTTGCACGGCACCGGCAGGTTGTCGAGGAACCAGTCGTACAGCGGACGATGGCTCTCGAACTCCAGGGTGCAGATCGAGTGGGTGATGCCTTCGAGGGCATCCGACTGACCGTGGGTGAAGTCATAGATCGGATAGATGCACCACTTGTCGCCGGTCTGATGGTGATGCGCATGACGAATGCGGTAGATGATCGGGTCACGCAGGTTCATGTTCGGCGAGGCCATGTCGATCTTGGCGCGCAGTACACGCGCGCCATCCTCGAATTCGCCGGCTTTCATGCGCGCGAACAGGTCGAGGTTTTCCTCGACGCCACGCTCGCGGAACGGACTGTTCTTGCCCGGCTCGGTCAGGGTGCCGCGATATTCGCGCGCCTGCTCGGGGGTCAGATCGTCCACGTAGGCCTTGCCTGCCTTGATCAGCTCGACCGCCCAGTCGTGCAACTGGTCGAAATACTGCGAGGCGTAGCGCACTTCGCCCGCCCACTCGAAGCCCAGCCACTTGACGTCACTCATGATGGCGTCGATGTATTCCTGGTCTTCCTTGGCCGGGTTGGTGTCATCGAAACGCAGGTGCGTATCGCCACCGAACTCCTTGGCCAGACCGAAGTTCACGCAGATCGACTTGGCGTGACCGATGTGCAGGTAGCCGTTGGGCTCCGGCGGAAAGCGGGTCACGATTTTGCTGTGCTTGCCCGAGTCCAGGTCTGCCTGCACGATAGGACGCAGGAAATTGGTCGGTACGGCTGGACCTGCCTTTGAATGGGCAGCGGGTTCTGGAGTGGGCTTGCTCATAGGATCCTTGGACATACGTGCGCGGCCAGGGTAGGCCGACTAAATCAAAGCGCTTATCATAGCCGAAGCTGTCAAGTCCCTGACAACAGACTGCGTATTTGAAGGCATAAAAGCTGCAAAAGCGCTGAAAAATGTAACCTCGTCTGTAAACTGCGCGTCAGGGTCATAATCTGCCCATTCATGCATGACTAGAGAGCGACTTCCCAAATGCCTAATGTAAAGCTGACTACCAACCACGGCGACATCGTGCTGCAACTGAACGAAGAAAAGGCGCCGCAGACCGTTGCCAACTTCATCGAATACGTTAAAGCCGGCCACTACGAGAACACCGTTTTCCACCGTGTGATCGGCAACTTCATGGTTCAGGGCGGCGGTTTCGAGCCTGGCATGAAAGAAAAGAAAGACAAGCGCCCGAGCATTCAGAACGAAGCCGACAACGGTCTGCCGAACAAGAAGTACAGCGTCGCCATGGCCCGTACCATGGAACCGCATTCGGCCTCTGCGCAGTTCTTCATCAACGTCGCTGACAACGCCTTCCTGAACCACAGCGCCAAGACCGTTCAGGGCTGGGGTTACGCTGTATTCGGTGAAGTGATCGAAGGCACTGACGTGGTCGACAAGATCAAAGGCGTGGCGACTTCCAGCAAGGCCGGCCATCAGGACGTCCCGGTAGAAGACGTGATCATCGAGAAAGCCGAGATCGTTGAGTGATACTGCTGATCTCTGATCTGCACCTTGAACAGGAGCGCCCGGACATTACCCGGGCGTTTCTGGATCTGCTCGCAGGACGCGCTCGCGACGCCGAGTCGCTGTATATCCTCGGGGATTTCTTTGAAGTCTGGATCGGTGACGACGCGATGTCGCCGTTCCAGCTTTCGATCTGCAAGGCCCTGCGCGAATTGAGCGACAGCGGCACACGAATTTTTCTGATGCACGGCAACCGTGATTTCATGCTCGGCAAGGGTTTCTGCAAGGCAGCGGGCTGTACGCTGCTGGGCGACCCCAGTGTCGTGCAGTTGAACGGTGAGCCGGTGCTGCTGATGCACGGCGACAGTCTGTGCACCCGCGATGAAGGTTATATCCGGATGCGTCGCTATCTGCGCCATCCGCTGACGCTGTTCATTCTGCGCCATTTGCCGCTGGGCACTCGGCACAAGCTGGCGCGCAAGTTGCGTAGTGAGAGCCGTGCGCAAACCCGTATGAAAGCCAATGATATTGTCGATGTGACGCCGGACGAGGTGCCGCGGATCATGCAGCAGTTCGGTGTGCGTACGTTGGTCCACGGTCACACTCATCGTCCGGCGATTCATAAGTTGCAGATTGGCGATCAGGCGGCCAGACGCATTGTGTTGGGTGACTGGGATCGTCAGGGCTGGGTGTTGCAGGTGGATGAGCAGGGTTTCAATCTGAGTTCGTTCGACTTTGTGCCGGAGACGGTTGCGTTGCTGAACTGACGGCGCGGGAATGCGGCTGTTCTGCGACTTCAGGTGGATTTAGGTCGAATCGGATTCTCGTTCCCACGCTCCGCGTGGTAATGCAGTTCGTGACGCTCTGCGTCACACGGCGGGTTTTCTTTGTCAGGTGGATTGGGGTCAGGCTCAGGTCACCTTTTCGCCCCTCGGCGACCTACTTTGATGGGGCCAAAGTAGGCAAAGCCCCCAGCTCCGTTTCCGGCCCGACTTCGTCGGGTTCCTTCGCCGTCACTTACGTCGCACTCTGCGTCGTCAGTGCCATCGCGATTGACAAAGCACTTTAGAGCAGTTTGACCAAAGGCACGGTTCAGATAGGCGCACAAGAAACTAGTGCCCGCCCCCTGCCGCAGGCCCGGCCTTGGCGGCGAATGGGGGTTTGGCCAGCCAGACGAGCAGGATGAGTCCTGCGAATATCCAGCCCAGCAGGTAGAAGTAATCCACGGTGGACATCATGTAGGCCTGGGCGTTGAGGGTCTGCTCCAGTTGCGCATAGGCCTGAGGACTGGCACCGCCCAGGCTGTCGAGGGCGTGGCGGGTGGCGGGGTCGAAGGTGCTGATGTTTTCGCTCAGGTAGGCGTGATGCTGGTTGGCGCGGCGGATCCAGATCCAGGTGGTGAGCGAGGCTGCGAAGCTGCCGCCCAGGGTGCGCAGGAACGTTGCCAGCCCGGAGCCATCGGCGATCTGATTGGGCGGCAGGTCGGACAGCAGAATACTCAGGGTGGGCATGAAGAACAGCGCCACGCCGATGCCCATGAACAGTTGCACCATCGCCACGTGTTCGAAATCCACGTCGGTGTTGAAGCCTGCACGCATGAAGCAGCTCAGCCCCATCGCCAGGAACGCCAGCCCGGCCAGTAGACGCAAGTCGAACTTGTGCGCGTACTTGCCGACAAAGGGCGACATCAGTACCGGCAGAATGCCAATCGGCGCGACGGCCAGCCCCGCCCAGGTCGCGGTGTAGCCCATCTGGGTCTGCAACCACTGCGGCAAGATCAGGTTGATGCCGAAGAAGCCGGAATAGCCGCCGATCATGACCAGCGTGCCAATGCGGAAATTGCGGTAGGCAAACAGGCGCAGGTTGACGATCGGGTGCTTGTCGGTCATTTCCCAGATGACGAAGAAGACCAGCGCGACCAGCGAAATCAGCGAACCGAAAATGATGAAGTTCGACTCGAACCAGTCCAGATCATTACCCTTGTCGAGCACTATCTGCAGCGCGCCCACACCGACGATCAGCGCCAGCAGGCCAATGTAGTCCAGCGGCTGACGGGCTGTGCTGACCGGCCTTTTAGCCATCTGGCTACGCACCACCAACACAGCGAACAGGCCGATGGGGATGTTGATGAAGAAGATCCACGGCCAGCTATAGCTGTCGGTGATCCAGCCACCGAGGATCGGCCCGGCAATGGGCGCCACCACCGTCACCATCGCCAGCAATGCCAGGGCCATGCCCCTTTTGGCGGGCGGGTACACCGCAATCAGCAGAGTCTGACTCATCGGGTACAGCGGGCCGGCGACCATCCCCTGCAGCGCGCGGAAGCCCACCAGTTCCGGCATGGACTGGGAAATACCGCACAGAAACGAAGCGATCACGAACAGAATGGTGGCCCACAGGAACAGCTTGACCTCACCGAAGCGGCGACTGAGCCAGCCGGTCAGCGGCAAGGCAATCGCGTTGCTGACCGCAAACGAGGTGATCACCCAGGTGCTCTGCTCCGAGCTGACCCCCAGGTTGCCGGCGATGGTCGGCAGCGCCACGTTGGCAATCGTGGTATCGAGCACCTGCATGAAGGTCGCCAGCGAAAGACCGATGGTGCACAGCAACAGGCTTGGCGGGGTAAAAGAAGCGGGGGCGTTGTTGCTCATCGCGAATCCCTGAAGACGAATGCGACACCCCGACCGGCAGGCCGGGGCTCACGGATTGGCGGTTCAGCGCTGAACGGCAGTCTTGCCACCGGGCGCACTGTTCTCGTGAATCAGGCGGGCGATCAGCGCGTCGGCGTCAGCCAGTTGCTCGGTGTACACCTGAGTGCTGAAAGCGGCCTGCTTGCGCGGCTGTTGCGCCAGGACCGGGCCGCTCTGGTCGTGCAGGTTGACCTCAACCGTGGTCGACAGGCCGATGCGCAACGGGTACTTCGCCAGCTCTTCAGGGTTGATGTGCACCCGCACTGGCACACGCTGGACAATCTTGATCCAGTTGCCGGTCGCGTTCTGCGCAGGCAGCAACGCAAAGGCACTGCCGGTGCCGGCCCCCAGGCTGTCGATGGTGCCGCTGTACTTCACATCGCTGCCATACAGGTCGGAGCTGATCTCCACCGGCTGACCGATGCGCATCTTGCCCAGCTGGGTTTCCTTGAAGTTGGCATCGATCCACAACTGATCCAGCGGGATGACCGCCATGGTTGCGGTGCCCGGCTGAATGCGTTGTCCCAGCTGCACGGTGCGCTTGGCGACGTAACCGGTGACCGGTGCCACCAGCGTCGAACGAGCGTTGGCCAGGTACGCCTGACGCAACTGCGCGGCGGCGGCCTTGACGTCCGGATGCGAGGACACCACGGTGTCATCGACCAGCGCCACACTGGTGCTCAACTGCTGCTGAATGTTGTTCAGGGCGCTCTGCGCGCTGGTCAGGCTGTCTCTGGCGTGCGACAGCTCTTCCTGGGAAATCGCCCCGCCGGCTGCAAGGCTGCGACGACGGTTGTAGTTGTCCTGAGCGGTCTGCACGGCAGCACGCTGTGCGGCCAGTTGCGCTTTCATGCCATCGACATTGCTGTACAGGCCGCGCACCTGGCGCACAACCTTGCCCAGATTGGCCTCGGCGCTTTGCAGCGAGACTTCGGCATCGCTCGGGTCGAACTTGAGCAGAACCTGCCCTTCATGCACCAGATCACCATCGTCGGCACCAATACTGATGACGGTTCCGGTGACCAGCGGGGTGATTTCGACCACGTTGCCATTGACATAGGCGTCGTCGGTCTCTTCGCTCCATTGGCCGTAGATCTCGTACCAGGCCCAGATGCCCAGTGCGAGGATCACCACGACAATGGCAAGCCCGATCAGCAGGAACTTGCGCTTGCCAGACTTCGGCTCCTGTTGAGGAGCTTGGGCAGATGTGTTTTCAGCGGCAGCAGTGGCCATGGCAGTTACCTTTAATCAGCGAAGCGACGGAACGACGGCGATCAGGCTCACGCCTGCCAACACGTCGGCTGCTCAGCTTTTAGCTTTGGGGTTGAAGCTCAAACGAGTCAGGGTGATGTGGTCATCGGCAGCCACCAGCACCTTGGTGAGAATTCTTTTCAGGCTCTCGACCTCGTCACTGTCGAGCGCGGCGAACGTGTCATTCATCGCGTCGGCGCCAATCTGCGGCAACAGATCGGAAAGCGCCTGTCCCTGCTCGGTCAGCGCCAGACGCACCTGACGACGATCGGTCGCGGAGCGCTGGCGCACCACCAGCCCTTTCTGTTCCAGACGATCGAGCATGCGGGTCATCGAACCGCTGTCCAGTGACAGGTGCCGACACAATTCCACGGGGGTATCGGTAGAAAACTGGGCAATGATGATCAGCACCTTGAACTGCGCGAACGTCACGTCATAGGGCAGCAGGTACTTGTCGAGCATGCGGTCTTTGAGCGCATTGGTACGACCGACCAGCAGACCGATGAGGCTGGATTCGAAATTGTCGGGGCTGAAATGTTTCACGGATTGACCCAGATAGCTGCCTAGGCAGTGATTGCGAAATATTACTGCCTAGGCAGCCGTTGTCAAAGCATTTATTAGCGTGCTTACTAAATCCCCATAAAAAAAAACGACCGCTGGCAAGACGGTCGTTTTTTGGAGGGAACGCGAGAGGAATCAGGCGGCGACAGGTACGCCACTGTGAAAACGGAACTCTTCGTCAGGGCTTTCGATCAACTCACGCTCGGCCAGACGGATCTCCTCGATCTTGGCATCGACATCAGCCTTGTCGCCGTAGCTGTAAGCCAGCTTGAGGTAGTCCTGAAAGTGCCGCGCTTCGGACTTCAGCAAACCGCCATAGAATTTGGCCAGCTCTTCGTCCAGATGCGGCACCAGCGCGGCAAAGCGCTCACAGGAACGAGCTTCGACTATGGCACCGACGATCAGCGCATCGGTCAGCCGGTACGGGTTGTGATTGCGCACCAGCTTGCGCAGCGCTCCGGCATAACGGGCCGAGCTGATGTTGGCCATGGGGATCTGGCGCTTTCTGATGATGCTGATGACTTGCTCGAAATGGCGCAGTTCTTCCCGGGCCAGACGCGACATCTTGCTCAACAGGTCGAACTTGTCGTTGTACTGAAACATGAACTGGAACGCAGCCCCGGCGGCCTTCTTCTCGTTGTTCGCATGGTCGATCAACAGGATGTCCAGATTGCGCAGCGCGGCCTGGACCCAGCTGTCGGGGGTGCGGCAAAGCAAAAAGGCTTCGATTTCAGGGATCGGGTACATAGGCTCACAGAATGACGGAGAGGCACGGCCGCGCATTATACGAGCAGCCACGATGCCTCGCGACACAAAAGCATGCCGGGTTTGTCAGGCGCCGAATGCGTCGCGCAGAAAGCCTGGCGCGATATAGCGTTGATAGTGCGCCTCGGACAGCAGGAAAAACTCGCGGTCGATCGCATCGCGCAGTTCCGGCAGCGTCCAGTCGCGAAACTCCGGCAACAGCACGAAACCGTAGGCCTCGACCTGACTGATGACCCGCGCGCCACGGGCGATCAACTGGTAAGCCCAGCAATATTCGGACTGGTGCGGCACAAAGCGGATCTTGCGCTGGGTGAGCTGCGCACGCAGCGTGTCGGCATCGAAGACTTCGAGCTTGGCAGTCATCACCTGGACCAGCAGTTGCTCCAGACGCAGCCAGACCGCTCTTTTTTCGTCTTCGTTATAGCCGTTCCAGTGGATGACCTCGTGGTGGAAGCGCTTGCAGCCACGGCACACCAGATCCCCGTAAACAGTGGAGCAGAGGCCGACGCAGGGGGTTTTGATAATGTAATCGGGCATGTCAGGCAGGACTGGGGAAGGCGAAACAAGGGCTCATGTTAGCCCTTTGTCTAAGCAAGTTCACCCCCGAAGATGTAGGGGCTAACTTACCTTTGGCAAAGTTTTGGCGTAGAATCAGCGAGCCTTTTAAGGCGCCAATGTCCGTTGGAAGCTGTTTTCAAAGCGTCACGAGCACAGTCAAGTTAATCCCGCAGTGCGGCGTCGACAGGCCATTCCCTCATCACGAATGGCCGTGTCGACCGCCACTCCCCCCGCCCTGCAGGCGTAAAACTTTGAAAACAGCTTCTGTTAGGAATCACCGACACCCTGCCAACAAGGCTCAATAAGCCTTGCGTGGGTACGGTCGATTTCTGGATGAGCGTCCCGGACACCCATTTGGGACCACTGATGAGGGTTAATACTGTGCTTGAAGCCTACCGTAAACATATCGAAGAGCGTGCCGCCCAGGGCATCGTGCCCCAGCCGCTTAACGCCGAACAAACTGCAGGCCTGGTCGAGCTGCTGAAGAATCCCCCGGCTGGCGAAGAAGCTTTCCTTGTCGATCTGATCACCAATCGCGTTCCGCCAGGCGTTGACGAAGCTGCCTACGTCAAGGCCGGTTTCCTGTCTGCCCTGGCCAAGGGCGAAGCCACTTCTCCCCTGATCGACAAAAAACGCGCTACCGAACTGCTCGGCACCATGCAAGGTGGCTACAACATCGTCACCCTGGTTGAGCTGCTCGACGATGCCACCCTCGCGCCGGTCGCAGCAGAACAACTCAAGCACACCCTGCTGATGTTCGATGCCTTCCACGACGTGGCCGAAAAAGCCAAGAACGGCAATGCCCACGCCAAGGCTGTCCTGCAGTCCTGGGCTGACGGCGAGTGGTTCAAGAAGCGCCCGACGTTGGCCGACAAGATCAGCCTGCGCGTCTTTAAGGTCACCGGCGAAACCAACACCGACGACCTGTCCCCTGCCCCTGATGCCTGGTCGCGCCCGGACATCCCGCTGCACGCGCTGGCCATGCTGAAAATGGCCCGTGAAGGCATCGTCCCTGACGTACAGGGCGCCATCGGCCCGATGAAGCAGATCGAAGAAATGCGCGGTCAGGGCTTCCCGATTGCCTACGTCGGTGACGTGGTCGGTACCGGTTCCTCGCGTAAATCGGCAACCAACTCGGTACTCTGGTTCTTCGGCGACGACGTCCCTTACGTCCCGAACAAGCGTGCCGGCGGTTTCTGCTTCGGCAGCAAAATTGCTCCGATCTTCTACAACACCATGGAAGATGCTGGCGCTCTGCCAATCGAATTCGATGTCTCGAACATCAACATGGGTGACGTGATCGACGTCTATCCCTACGCTGGCAAGGTCTGCAAACACGATAGCGACGAAGTCATCACCACCTTCGAAATGAAGACCCCGGTGCTGCTCGACGAAGTCCGCGCTGGCGGCCGTATTCCACTGATCATCGGCCGTGGCCTGACCAGCAAGGCTCGCGCCGAACTGGGCCTGCCGGAGTTCGACCTGTTCAAGACACCTGACCAGCCAGCCGAAAGCACCAAGGGCTACACCCTGGCGCAGAAGATGGTCGGCAAGGCATGCGGCGTAGCGGGCGTTCGTCCGGGCACCTACTGCGAACCGAAGATGACCACCGTCGGTTCCCAGGACACCACTGGCCCGATGACCCGCGACGAACTGAAAGACCTGGCATGCCTGGGCTTCTCGACCGATCTGGTCATGCAGTCGTTCTGTCACACCGCGGCCTATCCGAAGCCGATCGACGTCAAGACGCACCACACGCTGCCTGACTTCATCATGACCCGCGGCGGCGTTTCCCTGCGTCCGGGCGACGGCATCATCCACAGCTGGCTGAACCGCATGCTGCTGCCGGACACCGTCGGTACGGGTGGCGACTCGCACACCCGCTTCCCGATCGGTATCTCCTTCCCGGCCGGTTCCGGCCTGGTGGCGTTCGCTGCTGCAACGGGCGTCATGCCACTGGACATGCCTGAATCGATCCTGGTTCGCTTCAAGGGCAAGATGCAACCTGGCATCACCCTGCGCGACCTGGTTCACGCCATTCCTTACTACGCGATTCAGGCTGGCCTGCTGACCGTAGAGAAGAAAGGCAAGAAGAACGCATTCTCCGGTCGCATCCTGGAGATCGAAGGCCTCGACAACCTGAGCATCGAACAGGCTTTCGAGCTGTCCGACGCCTCTGCCGAACGTTCGGCTGCCGGTTGCACCATCAAGCTGGCCAAAGAGCCAATCATCGAATACCTGAATTCGAACATCACCCTGCTGCGCTGGATGATCGAACAGGGTTACGGTGATCCTCGCACCCTGGAGCGTCGTGCTCAGGCGATGGAAGCCTGGGTTGCCAACCCGGAGCTGCTGGAAGCCGACAAGGACGCCGAGTACGCCGAAATCATCGAAATCGATCTGGCCGACGTCAAGGAGCCTGTGCTCTGCGCGCCGAACGATCCGGACGATGCCCGCCTGCTGTCTTCGGTACAGGGCGAGAAGATCGACGAAGTGTTCATCGGTTCCTGCATGACCAACATCGGCCACTTCCGCGCTGCGGGCAAGCTGCTGGATCAGGTCAAGGGCCAACTGCCGACGCGTCTGTGGCTGTCGCCGCCGACCAAGATGGATGCTCACCAGTTGACCGAAGAAGGCTACTACGGCATCTACGGCAAGGCTGGCGCACGCATGGAAATGCCGGGCTGCTCGCTGTGCATGGGTAACCAGGCACGCGTGGAACCGAACGCGACCGTGGTGTCGACGTCGACCCGTAACTTCCCGAACCGTCTGGGTGACGGAGCGAACGTCTACCTGGCCTCGGCCGAACTGGCGTCCGTTGCCTCGATTCTGGGTCGTCTGCCGACGGTCGAAGAGTACATGGGCTACGCCAATCAGATCGACACCATGGCAGCGGACGTGTACCGCTACCTGAGCTTCGATCAGATCGCCGAGTTCCGTGAAGCCGCTGCGAACGCCAACATCCCGGCTGTTCAAGTGTAAGCACGAAAGCAGGCATCAGAAGAACCCCATCCTCGTGATGGGGTTTTTTTTGCCCTCACTCGGCCTCGTACATATATTTTTCACATTCACATGGCTATAGTGGCGGCCCTTGTTGGGGAGTAGCCTGCTCTTGACTCCGGTCACAGAGCGTTCGTATCAACATTCTCGGCAGCATGCCGTGGTGCGAACACCTTCTGGTTGGCGAGACCAACGATGCATCCATGCCTAAAGTCGGGCGTGTGGTTGCGTCGTTGACTCATAGCCCGACTGGATATAACCGTGAACCCGATTTCCCTCCTCTTTCTCGCGCTTGCCATGTCCACGGACGCCTTTGCTGCGGCCCTCGGTAAAGGAGCAAGCCTGCATAAACCGCGCTTTCTCGAAGCGTTACGCACGGGCCTCATATTCGGCGCCATCGAAACCATCACGCCGGTCATCGGCTGGGGCATTGGCCAGGTGGCTGCGCGCTTCGCCGAGAGCTGGGACCACTGGATCGCCTTCACCCTGTTGCTGGTGCTCGGCCTGCACATGATCTACAACGGCATCAAGCACGACGATGACGAAGAGCAGGAAAAGCCGGGGCAGCATTCTTTCTGGATTCTCGCCGTTACCGCATTCGCCACCAGTATCGATGCACTGGCAGTCGGCGTAGGCCTGGCGTTTGTCGACGTCAATATCGTGGTTGCCGCCCTGGCCATCGGCCTGGCGACCACGGTCATGGTCACCATCGGCGTGATGCTGGGCCGGGTGCTGGGCACCATGGTCGGCAAACGCGCTGAAATCATTGGCGGTATCGTGTTGATCGTGGTGGGTGCGACGATTCTTTACGAGCACCTGTCGGCGGCGCAGTAAGCGGCTGATCGAACCTATCAGTCAGACATAAAAAAACCCGCATCTTTCGATGCGGGTTTTTTATGGGTACAGCTTTTACAGCCTGGTTAAACGGTAATGCCCTGCCCGCTCATGGCCAGGTCCAGCAGTTCGCGGTTGGCAACGGCGTACATCGCGTAATCCGTGCCGCTTGCCGCACGCAGCTCGACCAGCATGGCGCGCCAGCGCTCGACCATCAGTGTGTGCTGCTCCAGCCACAGGGCCAGACGCGCATCGATTTCCGAAGGACCATCGGCCATCTGCAGAACCGACACGGTGATCGCCCGCTGTTGCCAGTCGACATCGTCCCGGAACGCTTCACGCGCCAGCGCCTGCCAGTTGTTTTCCACCGGCAGACTGCTGATCTGCTGC
Organism: Pseudomonas sp. B20; assembly: GCF_020515755.1. NCBI lineage: Bacteria > Pseudomonadati > Pseudomonadota > Gammaproteobacteria > Pseudomonadales > Pseudomonadaceae > Pseudomonas > Pseudomonas sp. B20. Next base: position 39,791 of record NZ_JAHPJG010000015.1, on the reverse strand, counting down.
AGGTACCAGGTAATGTCCAGCGCACTGCCGACGGCGAAGTATGCCTTGGCGACGTCGGCAGCATTCTGCCCGGTCACGTCGGAGGCTTCGATGATCGGCAACAGTGTGTACAGATGCGTCGTACCGGCGACCATGCGCGCCAGCAGTTCCGGCACACCGGCTTCGACATACGCCTGATAACGCGTTTGCCAGATCTCGCGGGTCGGACCTTCCAGCAGCTCGTCAAGCTTGAGGCCCAGTGCAGCGAGGTGCGGACCGAAGTGTGCCACGTCACGACCGGCGTCCAGCTCATTGCGACGGCTACGCAGGAACCAGCGCGTTGCACGACGCCCCAGACGCATCAGCTCGTCCATCAGCGCCAGCTGGATTTCGGCCGAAACCTTGTAGTCCAGTGCCTCGATCTGACGGAACCAGTGCGGTAGATGGAAGATGTCACGCACGATCACGTAGGCACCGGCCACCGCAGCAGCGCTCATGCCGGTCGACTCTTTGAGCCGCTGCACGAAGGTGATGCCCATGTGGTTGACCAGATCGTTGGCGATCTGCGTGCTGACGATCTCGCGCTTCAGACGGTGGCCGCGCATGGCCGTGGAAAACTTGGCGCCCAGCGAAGGCGGGAACGCGGTTTCCATATCACGCGCCAGATAGTCGTCATCCGGCACACGGGATTCCAGCAACGCTTCCTTGAGGTCGATCTTGCTGTACGAGATCAACACCGACAGCTCGGCACGACTCAAGCCCTGCTTGGCCGCAATCCGCTCGGCAATCTGCTCTTCAGCAGGCAGGAATTCGATGGCACGATCAAGCTTGCCACGCGCCTCCAGGTCACTCATCAGGCGCTTGTATTCGGCAATCCGCTCGTAAGCACGACGGGCTGCCAGCGACAACGCCTGGGTCTGCTTGTAGTTGTTGCCCAGTACCAGGTGGCCGACTTCGTCGGTCATGCTTTCGAGCAGCTGATTGCGCTGCTTCTCGGTCATGTCACCGGCCTGCACTACTTCGTTGAGCAGGATCTTGATGTTCACTTCGTGGTCGGAGCAGTCCACACCGCCCGCGTTGTCGATGAAGTCGGTGTTGGTCGCGCCGCCATTGAGACCGAACTCGACACGGCCCAGCTGGGTCATGCCCAGGTTGCCGCCCTCACCCACTACCTTGCAGCGCAGCTCGTTGCCGTCGACGCGCAGCGCATCGTTGGCCTTGTCGCCGACATCGGCGTGCGACTCTTCGCTGGACTTCACATAGGTGCCGATACCGCCGTTCCACAACAGATCGACCGGCGCCTTGAGCAAAGCGTTCAGCAGTTCGGTCGGGGTCAGCTTGTCAGCCTTGATGTCGAAGCGCGCCTTCATCTGTTCGGTGATGGCGATACTTTTCAGGCTGCGCGGGAAGATCCCGCCGCCAGCGGACATGATGCTGGTGTCATAGTCGGTCCAGGACGAGCGCGGCAGATTGAACAGGCGCTGACGCTCTGCAAAGCTGGTGGCCGGGTCCGGATTCGGATCGATGAAGATGTGCAGGTGGTTGAACGCTGCGACCAGTTGCAGCTTGTCAGACATCAGCAGGCCGTTGCCGAACACGTCACCGGCCATGTCGCCGATACCGATCACGCTGATGCTGTCCTGCTGCACATTGATGTCGCGTTCGCGGAAGTGACGCTGCACGCCCACCCATGCGCCCTTGGCGGTAATGCCCATCTTCTTGTGGTCGTAACCGGCAGAACCACCGGAAGCGAAGGCGTCACCCAGCCAGAAGCCGTAGTCGATGGCAATGCCGTTGGCGATGTCGGAGAACGTCGCCGTGCCCTTGTCGGCGGCCACCACCAGATACGGGTCATCATCGTCATGACGCACGACGTTGACCGGCGGCACCAGTGCGCCTTCCTTGAGGTTGTCGGTGATGTCGAGCAGCCCGGAGATGAAGATGCGGTAGCAGGCGATGGCCTCGGCCTGCACTTCGTCGCGGTTGCCGGTGGTTGGCAGGCGACGCGGCACAAAGCCGCCCTTGGCACCTACCGGCACAATGACCGAGTTCTTCACCTGCTGGGCTTTTACCAGGCCCAGCACTTCAGTACGGAAGTCTTCCTCGCGATCCGACCAGCGCAGGCCGCCACGCGCCACATTGCCGAAGCGCAGATGCACGCCTTCGACACGCGGCGAATAAACGAAGATTTCAAACTTGGGCACCGGCTTGGGCAGTTCGGGAATCAGGCGCGGGTTGAACTTGAAGCTGAAATAGCTCTTGCTCTGCCCGTTGGCATCGGCCTGATAGAAGTTGGTCCGCAGCGTGGCTTTGATCAGGTCCAGATAACGACGCAGGATGCGGTCTTCGTTGAGCACCTGCACGTCGTCCAGCGCAGTCAGAATGGCCTGCTCCAGACGCAGCTGCTTGTCGTCGAGATCGTCGGAACCCAGCTTGCGCGCCAGATAGAAACGGGTCTTGAACAAACGCGTCAGCTCGCGGGCGATGTCGGTGTGGTTGTTCAGCGTGGTGGCGATGTAACCCAGGTCAAAGCCCAGACGAATCTGCTTCAGATAGCGCGCATAGGCACGCAGCAGCGCCACGTCGCGCCACGGCAGGCCGGCGGTGAGCACCAGACGGTTGAACGCATCGTTTTCGGCATCGCCGCGCACGATGTGCACGAACGCATCCTGCAGAGTGTCGTTGAGCTGCTGGATATCGAGGTTCAGACCTTCGCCGTAAGTAAAGGCGAAATCATGAATCCAGAACTCGCGACCGTTGGCATGATGCAGGCGGTACGGGAACTCGCCCAGCACGCGCAGGCCAAGGTTTTCCAGAATCGGCAACACATCGGACAAGGCCAGCGGCGTATCGGCGTGATACAGCTTGCAATGCAATTGCTGGCGGCCACCGGCCAGTGGCTGGTAGAAGCTCATCACCAGCGGATTGGCTTCGCTGAGGCTCAGTACGTGCTGCATGTCGACGACTGCCGAATGCGCCGCAAAGCGCTCGCGGTAGCCGGCCGGGAAGCCTTTCGGGAAGTCGGCCAGCACGTTGGTGCCGTGCGCTTCACCGAAGCTTTCGACCACCAGACTGGCGTAGTCGTCCTTCCACGAACGGCACGCCTGAATGACTTCGTTTTCCAGCTGGGCGACGTCGATCTCCAGGTTGATCTTCGGGTCCACGCGCAGAATCAGTTGCACCCGCGCCAGCACCGATTCAGAGAAGAACGTCCAGAACTCGCAATCGCTGGCCTTGAGGCGGTCCATCAGGACCTGCTGGATCTTCTGGCGCACTTCGGTGGAATACACGTCGCGCGGCACATAGGCCAGGCAGTAGCAGAAACGGCCATACGGGTCCTTGCGCAGGAACACGCGAATCTTGTTGCGCTCCTGAATCTGCACGATGGACATGACCGTGGTGAACAACTCGTCCACTGGCGTCTGGAACAGGTCGTCACGCGGCAGCACTTCGACCACCTGCGCCAGTTCCTTGCCCAGGTGCGCCTTGGCGTCGAAACCGGAACGGCGCTCGACCTCGGCAACCTTGCGACGGATGTACGGAATCTGCCGCACGCTCTCGCCATACACCGACGAGGTGTACAGGCCCATGAAACGACATTCCTTGATGACCTTGCCCGACGCGTCGATCTGCCGGATCGAAACGTAATCCGGGTACGCCGGACGGTGTACGCGGCTTGGATGCGCCGCCTTGGCAAACGACAGCAGCACCGGTTCCTGCAGGTATTTCACCGCGTAGTCTTCGATGTGCAGTTCTTCGCGGGTCAGACCAGGGCGCAGCAGTCGGGTCAGCCCGAGGAAGGACGACTCGTCGTAGACCAACTGGCCGCCTTCGGCGTCGTTGCGCACTTCGAACTCTTCGTAACCGAGGAAGGTGAAGTGGTTGTCCACCAGCCATTGCAGGAAGACCTTGATCTCGGCCTTTTCCTCGACATCGGTGTTGGACTCATTGGCATCGATACTGGCCAGCAGCTCGTGCAGACGCGCTTTCATCGGCCCGAAATCTTCAACGGCGGCGCGTACTTCGCCAAGCACCTGTTCCAGCTCGCGCGCCAGCACGTTCAACTCGCTGACGTTGGCGCAGCGGTCGATCTCCAGGTACATCAGCGATTCCTGCAGCACGTCGTCGCCAGTGGTGCCCTTGGGCAGCAGCTCAAGCAATTCGCCAGCAGCCCCGCGACGCACGCTCAGCACGGTGGTCTGCAGGGTGTGGATGCTGTAGCCGCGGCGGTTCAGCTCGGTACGTACGGAGTCGACCAGAAACGGCAGGTCATGATGCAGCACTTCAACGGCAGTGTGAGTCGATTGCCAGCCGTGGCGCTCGTAATCGGGGTTGTAGACCCGGACCTGCGGGTGAGCATGTTCGAAACGCTCCAGCAGGCGCCATGCGGACAAGGTGCAGCCTGCCAGGTCGGAAAGCCGCCGCTGGGTGAGTTCGTCGAGGGAAATGATGCCGAAGAATTGCTCGGCGAACAGCGCCACTTGTGGCAGTGCCTGTTCGCTGATGTGCTGAGCCAGTGCCGCTTGCAGTTGATGCTGGAAGTCGGCCTTGCTGGCTGCGGTGAAGAACGCCATCTGTGGTACTCCGCTTTGGCTTTTATTGGGGAGGCTTGAAGAAGGTGTTGAAACCGGGGTGCCCTTGCAGTCAATCGCGTGGGCATCACCTGATCGAGTGTAAAGCTAAAGTAGTAACGCGCGCCGTGTCAGGGTAGTCACATTTGTATATCGGAGTGAAAAAACGCTACGCGCACCCGACACCGTACACCACTTGTCCGTCATGCAGCTTAACGAGAGCTGAGCGCACACTGCTTACGAGGCTGCGACATATTCGGTCATCAGGTCGCGATACACTGCGTACGATGGTGCCAATATCGCCCGACATTATTTGCCCGGGACTGGCAAAATTCACTCATGCCTTACCTGGACAGACCCGGAGCCACCCATGCAAATCAAGACCGCCAGCCTCATCGCCAACCCGTGCGACGACGAATACGACGACATGGCACTGCTCTGCTGCCACGCAGAAAACGGCATGCTGTTTTCCCTGACCCGTTTCCCGGACGAGAACGAAGTGGAAATCACCGTCAGCGACGACAAGTCACTGAACGTGTCCAGCCTGAAGGTCACCTTCAGTGCCGAGCGCCTGTTGGTGGAAATCGACGCGCAGGACGCCAGGCAGCTCGATGGCCACCATCAGTACGAAATCCTCCACGCCACCGATGCAGGCGAGTTGCAGGACGTTCACCAGACGTTACAGATCATTCTCAAAAACGTCGGTGAGTACACCAGCACAATCAGCTGATGATCAAAAAAGCACCAGAGTGAACACTTCGCCGAACAGGAGTCCGTCATGAACCGCATTTTCGACGCCCACTGCCACATCATCGACCCGCATTTCCCGCTGATCGCCAATAACGGCTATCTGCCGGAGCCGTTCGGTGTCGCTGACTACCTTGCGACGGTCCAGCCGCTGGGCGTTCAGGGCGGCGCGGTGGTGTCCGGTTCCTTTCAGGGCTTTGATCAGGGATATCTGCTTCAGGCGCTGCGCCTGCTGGGACCGGGTTTCGTCGGTGTCACGCAATTGCCCGCCAGCGTCACCGATGCAGAGCTGGACACCCTGAATGCGGCAGGCGTGCGCGCCTTGCGCTTTAACCTCAAGCGCGGAGGCTCGGAGCAGCTCGACCAGCTGGAGGCACTGGCCGTGCGTGTCCATGAACGCGCAGGCTGGCACTCCGAGCTGTACATCGACTCGCGGGAACTGGCGCCCATCGAAACACGCCTGCGCAAACTTCCGGCTATCAGCATCGATCACCTGGGGCTGAGTACCGAAGGGCTGCCCGTGGTCCTGCGTCTTGCCGAGCGCGGTGTACGGATCAAGGCCTGTGGTTTCGGGCGAGTGGACTTTCCGGTGCGCGAGGCCCTGAGGGATATCCACGCCGCCAACCCGAATGCCCTGATGTTCGGCACCGACCTGCCTTCGACCCGCGCCCCCCGCCCGTTCCGGCCCGACGATATCGAACTGTTGATCGACGCACTGGGCGAAAGCGGCGCTCGTCAGGCGCTGTGGGATAACGCGGCGAGCTTCTATCGACTCTGACGCCGTGGCCTCCGGGAGCCAGAGCCAGCCTTCCTACATGGACACCCAAGGATCATGTAGGACAATACCCGCATAAATGACAGGCACTTCTCTAAATGCAATAAAAAACGCGGGAGTCGTTAGTCGATAGCTGCCTGGATGGATTAAAGTATCGCCCCCAGCTCAGCAGTCGTCAGACACAGCTGTTCACCCTGCCAGGAACCGTCACCGATGGAACATCGTGAAGCGCTGATTGCGCTGCGAACTTTTCTTTCAACGCAGATCCTTGGCCAGGAAAAGCTGATCGAACGCCTGCTCATCGCCCTGCTTGCCGACGGCCACATGCTGGTCGAAGGCGCTCCCGGCCTGGCCAAGACCAAGGCGATCAAGGAGCTGGCAGAAGGCATCGAAGCCCAGTTCCACCGCATTCAATTCACCCCCGACCTGCTGCCTGCCGACATCACCGGTACGGAGATCTATCGCCCGGAAACCGGCAGCTTCGTGTTCCAGCAAGGGCCGATCTTCCACAACCTGGTGCTGGCCGACGAAATCAACCGTGCGCCGGCCAAGGTCCAGTCGGCGCTGCTCGAAGCCATGGCCGAACGGCAGGTCAGTGTCGGGCGCAGCACCTACGACCTGTCGCCGCTGTTTCTGGTCATGGCGACCCAGAACCCTATCGAGCAGGAAGGCACCTACCCGCTGCCCGAAGCCCAGCTCGACCGTTTTCTGATGCACGTCAAGATCGGCTTCCCGGATGCCGCCGTCGAACGCAAGATCCTTCAACAGGCGCGTGGCGAAGCCCTGAATGGCGAAACCAAGCCGGAGCGCCGCGTCAGCCAGCAGGCGATCTTTGCCGCACGCAAGGAAATCCTTGGCCTGTACATGGCCGATGCGGTCGAGGAATACCTGGTGCAACTGGTCATGGCCACCCGTACGCCGGCCAAGTTCGACCCGGAGCTGGCCGAATGGATTGCCTACGGTGCCAGCCCGCGGGGCTCAATCTCGCTGGACCGCTGCGCCCGTGCGCACGCCTGGCTGGCCGGACGCGACTTCGTCAGCCCCGAAGACATTCAGGCGGTGCTGTTCGACGTGTTGCGCCACCGGGTCATCCTGTCGTTCGAGGCCGAAGCTGCCGGTATCGATCAGGATCGCGTGATTCAGCGCATCCTCGACGTCGTGGCCGTCGCCTGACCCCATGCAACCCTACCTGATCCCCCAGCCGGGCATCCGCGTCAGCCTCAGCGAGCTGATCGAGATGCGTCATCGGGTGCGGGAAGTGCAGCTGTTTTCCACCCCGAGCCAACGCAGCCCGATGATCGGCCTGCACCATTCCAAGCTGCGCGGTCGTGGTGTGGATTTCGATCAGGTAAGGGTCTATCAGGCCGGTGACGACGTGCGCAGCATCGACTGGCGCGTGACGGCACGCACGCAGGAGCCGCACACCAAGCTGTTCCATGAGGAACGCGAGCGGCCCATTTTCATTCTGGTGGAACAGAGCCGACGGCTGTTCTTCGGCTCCGGCCTGATGTTCAAGTCGGTACTCGCGGCTCAAGCGGCCGCGCTGATCGGCTGGGCGGCGCTGGAGCACAACGACCGGGTCGGCGGGTTGGTATTCGGCGATAACGAACACTACGAGATCAAGCCGCGACGCAGCAAACAGAGCCTGCTGCAGTTGCTCAACCGACTGGTGCGGGTCAATCAGTCGCTGCATACCGAGATTCCGCCAGACCGCGATGCGTTCGGCACTGCGCTGCGTCGCGCACGGGAAGTGCTGCGCCCCGGCAGTCTGGTCATCGTCCTGTGCGACGAGCGCGCCCTGTCCGATGCCGCCGAACAACAACTGAGCCTGCTGTCTCGCCACAGCGACCTGCTGTTGCTGCCGCTGTCCGACCCGCTGGACCGCGCCCTGCCCGCTGCCGGTTTGCTGCGCTTTGCCGAACGCGGCGCGCAACTGGAGATCGACACCCTCAACCCCGAGCTGCGCCGCGCCTATCGGCAACAGGGCGAGGAGCGCACGGCGCGTTGGGAGTTGCTGGCGCAGAAGCTGCGGGTATTGCTCATGCCCTTGAGCACCCAGGCGGAGCTCGTCGAACAACTGCGCGAATACCTCAATGCGCGTCGTCCGGTGAAGCGCAAATGAATCCCCTCGATCAGCTGGAGCCGCTGATTGCGCCCGAAGCCGTAGGCTTCTGGCCGCTTGCGCCGGGCTGGTGGCTGCTGCTGTTGCTAATCCCCGTTGCAGGCTGGGGCCTGTGGCGCTTGCGCAAACTGCTGCCGGTCAAGGCCCGCAAAGTGCGCAGCGAACAGCCGCTGGACCCGGTTCGCCTCGCCGCGCTGGCGGAACTGGCCAGCCTGCCGAAACCCTACGACGGCGCGCCTGCCGGTGCCTGGCTGCAGCAGATCAACGGCCTGCTCAAACGCCTGTGCCGTAACCATTACCCGCACAGCCAGAGCCATACCCTCAACGGCCGCAAATGGCTGGCGTTCCTCGACAACCGCTGCCCGGCTGCCGGTCTGACGCGCTGGATGATCCTGGTCGAAGGCGCTTACAAGCCCGAGTGCAAACTGGACGACAAGGCCATCACCGGCCTGACTCAGGCGGTCGATACCTGGATCCGCAAACATGTTTGAGTTCGCCTGGCCGTGGGTCTTCGCCCTGCTGCCATTGCCATGGCTGATGCGCGCCCTGCTGCCCATGGCCGACAGTGGCGAGCCGGCGCTCAAGGTCAGCTTTCTCAGTGAACTCGAAGGCCTGAGCGGTCGCCGCGCCAAAGCCAATTTGCCGGTCTGGAGACAGCGTGCGCCGTTCTTGTTGATCTGGCTGTTGCTGCTGATCGCCGCAGCGCGACCGCAATGGCTGGGCGAGCCACTGCCGGTGGCTGCCAGTGGCCGCGATCTGCTGGTGGCAGTCGACGTGTCCGGTTCGATGGACTACCCGGACATGCAATGGAAAAGCGATGAAGTCAGCCGGCTGGTGCTGGTGCAACAACTGCTCGGTGACTTTCTCGAAGGCCGCAAGGGCGACAGAGTCGGCCTGATCCTGTTCGGCACCCAGGCGTTTGTCCAGGCGCCACTGACCTATGACCGCCGCACCGTGCGGGTCTGGCTCGACGAGGCGAGGATAGGCATTGCCGGCAAGAACACCGCACTGGGCGATGCCATCGGCCTGGCCCTGAAACGTCTGCGTATGCGTCCGGCCACCAGTCGTGCGCTGGTGCTGGTCACCGATGGCGCCAACAACGCCGGTCAGATCGATCCGATCACCGCCGCACGGCTGGCTGCCGAAGAAGGCGTGAAAATCTACCCCATCGGCATCGGCTCGGACCCGGACAAGGACGCGCTGCAAAGCGTGCTGGGCCTCAACCCCAGCCTTGATCTGGATGAACCGACGCTCAAGGAAATCGCCAGCCTCAGCGGTGGCCAGTATTTCCGCGCGCGCGATGGCGACCAGCTGGAAAAAATCCGCGCCACCCTCGATGCCCTGGAACCGGTCGCACAGCAGCCCACCCAGGCGCGCCCGGCGCAAGCGCTTTATCAATGGCCACTGGCGACGGCGCTGCTGTTGAGTGTGTTGCTGGTGCTGCGCGAGTTATGGCCGAACAACGCACTGCAACGCCTGCTGGCGGTGCTACGTTCCATCAACTGGCGTGAGCGCTGCAAAAGCCTGTGGAGGTCGCGATGATCAGCGGGCTCTGGCCGCACTGGTTTCGCCCGGAATGGCTGCTGATCACGCCCTTGCTGGCGCTGCTGATCTGGCGACTCTGGCACCGGCAGAAACGCGCCGGACGCTGGCAAATGCTGCTGCCCACTCACTTTCACGAGGTGTTGCTCAACGGTGGGCGCGGCAGCAACAGCAAACCGCCATGGGTCGCGCTGGGGCTCGCCTGGTTGCTGGCCCTTTTCGCCTTGCTGGGCCCCAGTTGGCAGCGCGTCGAACAGATCAGCCAGAAGCCGGTCGATCCGCTGGTGATCATTCTCGAACTCACCCCGCAGATGCTCGCCACCGATACGCCCCCTACCCGCCTGGAACAGGCCAGACGCAAGCTGCTGGACCTGTTGCAAAAACGCAGCGATGCGCAGACCGCCATCGTTGTCTATGCAGGCAGCGCACACACGCTGGTGCCGCTGTCCGATGATCTGGTCACCAGCCACAACCTGCTGGAAGCCATCAGACCGTCGATCATGCCGGTGACCGGCCAGCGCGCCGATCTGGCTGTGCAGAAAGCGCTGCACCTGCTCAAACAGGGCGCATTGGGTCAGGGGCGGATGCTGTTGATCACCTCGTCGCTGAGCGAACAGGAACGTCAGGGCATCCGCGCCGCATTGCGCGGAAAATCGCCGCCGCTGTTGATTCTTGGGGTCGGCACGGCCGAAGGCGCGCCGGTCACGCAGGAAAACGGCAGCCTGCTCAAGGACGATCAGGGTGCGATTCTGGTGCCACGTCTGGACAGCAGCAGCCTCAACGACTTCGCCGATCAGGTCGGTGGCAGCTATCGTCAGGCACGCGGCGATGAAGAAGACTTGCGCAGCCTCGGTCTGCTGGCCAGCCCCCGACACATGACCCGCGACGGCCAGGTCGTGCAACTCGACACCTGGGCTGACCAGGGCCACTGGTTGCTGCTGCCGCTGCTGCTGATCGCGGCACTGGCCGGCCGGCGCGGCTGGCTGTTCTGCCTGCCGCTGATGTTCATGTTTCCGCAGAACAGCCAGGCGTTCGAGTTTCAGGACCTGTGGCTGCGTCCCGATCAACAGGGCCAGCGACTGCTGGAACAGCATCGTCCAGCCGAGGCAGCGCAGCGCTTCGAAGACTCGCGCTGGAAAGGCGTGGCGTTGTACCAGGCGCAAGACTACGCCAGCGCCGCCCGGCAGTTTGCCGAAGGCAACAGCGCCGCCGACCACTACAATCGTGGCAATGCCCTGGCCCGTAGCGGCGAGCTGGCAGCGGCACTGGATGCCTACGAGCAGGCCCTGGACCGACAGCCCGATTTCCCTGCGGCGCAAACCAATCGGGCGCTGGTGCAAAGCCTGCTGGATCAGGCCAATGAGCAGAAGCCAGCCCAGGATGAACAGAACAAGGCCGATCAGGGCGAAGAAGGGCAGCAGGCGTCGCAAGACCCCAATAGCAGCGCATCGCCCGCCGAGCAGAACCCGTCCCGATCGGATCAACCCGGCACCAGCGAAAGCCTGCCGCCGGACAACAGCGGCCAGGCCACCTCGGGCGAGTCGACCGACGACGAACAGACCACCCGCCCTGCGCTACAGTCCGCCGACAGCCCCATGACCGGCGAGCGGCGTCAGGAACTGGAGCAGTGGCTGAGGCAGATTCCGGATGACCCGGGCGAACTGTTGCGGCGCAAATTTCGCTACGAACAGCAACATCAGGAAAAGACCCGATGAGTCGCGTGTACACCTTATTGATCGGCCTGCTGCTGAGCCTGATCACCTTGTCGCTGCAGGCTGCGCAACTGACCGCCAGCGTTGACCGCACGCGCCTCAACGCCGGGGAAACCGTCGAGCTGACGCTGGAAACCGACGATGTGACGCAGTTCGGCAAGCCCGACATGAGCGCGCTGGAAAGCAGTTTCGAGGTGCGCGACACGCGTCAGCTCAACAGCCTGAAAACTCTGGATGGCAGCAGCCAGGCCACGACGCGCTGGATCGTGACCCTGCTGCCCCGCGAGACCGGAAGCGTGTTGATTCCGTCGCTGCAACTGGGAGAGCTGAAAAGCCAGCCGCTGACCCTGCAGGTCCTGCAGAGCGAGCCCCAGGAGCCGGGCAACCATCTGGCATCGATCTTCATCGAAGCGAGCCTGGATCAGGACAGCGTGTATGTTCAGGCCCAGGCCGTGCTGACTCTGCGCGTTTACCACTCGGTGTCACTGTTCGACGACAGTAGCCTGAGCCCGCTGCAAGTGCCGGACGCGCGGGTCGAAAAACTGGGTGATTCGCGCACCTACGAAAAGCTGATCAACGGCGTGCGCCATGGGGTGATCGAGACACGCTACGCGATCTACCCGCAGCAGAGCGGTGTGCTGAAGATACCGGCGCAAGTGTTCAGTGCCACGCTGGTGCAGACGCCTGCCGAGGGTTCGCAAGCCCAGGACGCCAATCCGTTCGGCCCGCAGCCGGGCCGAGCGGTGCGGGTCAAATCTGCCGAAGTGCCGTTGACCGTCAAGCCCAAGCCTGCCGACTACCCGGCCGATGTCGCCTGGTTGCCGGCACGCAGTATCAATCTGGAAGAAAACTGGAGCCCGGAGCCCGGCACTACGCAGGTCGGCGATTCGCTGACCCGCACCCTGACGCTCAAGGCCGAAGGGCTGGCCGGCGCGCAGCTGCCACCCTTGCCGCCCACAGAAGTACCCGGCCTGCGGCGTTACCCGGATCAGCCACAACTGCGCAACCTGCCCAGCGAACGCGGCCTGATCGGCACGCGCGAAGAACGCGAAGCCCTGGTGCCCACCCGCGCCGGCGCAATCGACCTGCCTGCGGTTGAAGTGACCTGGTGGAATACCCGCGAAGATCATCTGGAGCACAGCAGCCTGCCCGCGCGCACCCTGCAGATCAGCGTCAACCCGGGTCTGGCGGTGGACACGCCGGTGAACAACGACACAAGCGGCGTGACCGTAATCGGCCCGCCAGTCTGGCCGTGGCAGATGAGCACATTGCTGCTGGTCTGCACCACCCTGCTCGGTTTCGGCCTGTGGTGGCGCGCCCGTGGACAGCCGGCAATCGCCCGGGCCGTGCAGACCGGGCCCAGCCCGCGTACCGTACTCGATGACCTCAAACGCGCCTGCCTGGCCAACGATCCGCAGGGCACCCGTCAGGCGCTCGACGCCTGGGCACGTCAGCAGCCGGAAACCCTGGCCGAAATGGCCGCGCGTTTCGTGCCGCTGTCCGATGCTCTGGACGGTCTCAACGGTGCGCTGTACAGCGAAACCGGCAAGCTGTGGCTGGGCGAGGACCTCTGGCGCGCGGTGCGCAAGCTGCCCGCCGCCGAACATATTCAGGACCCGGCAGGTGATGCCGGGTTGCCGCCGCTGTATCCCAAATAAGGATGCAGCTCAGGCAACACCCCTATACGACAAGGTAAACCAATGCGTCTGTTTCACACCTCTGACTGGCACCTGGGTCAGAACCTGCACGGCCAGGAGCGGGATTTCGAACACGCCTGCTTTCTGACCTGGCTGCTGGCCCGTCTGGCCGACCGTAAACCGGATGTACTGTTGATCGCGGGCGACATCTTCGACACCGTCAACCCGCCGGTCAAAGCGCAGGAGCGCCTGTACGACTTCATCGTCAACGCCCACGAACAGCAACCCTTGCTGACCATCGTGATGATCGCCGGCAACCACGACTCCGGCTCGCGTATCGAACTTCCCGCCCCGCTGATGCGCCGCTTGCGTACCCACGCGCTGGGCAGGGTGATGTGGCTGGACGACGGCGTGCTGGATGCCCAACGCCTGCTGTTGCCATTGCCAGACGCCAATGGCGACATCAAGGCCTGGTGCCTGGCGCTGCCCTTTCTGCGTCCCGCCGAGGTCACCGGCCCGACCCTGGGCGATGACTACCTGCGTGGCATCGGTCGGGTGCATGAACTGCTGATCGCGGCGGCTGACCTCAAGCGCCAGCCCGGTCAGGCATTGATCGCCATCAGTCACGCCCACATGGCAGGTGGCTCGGTCTCGGAAGACTCCGAGCGCAGCCTGATCATCGGCAACGCCGAAGCCCTGCCGGCCAGCCTGTTCGGGCCGAGCATCACCTATGTTGCGCTGGGCCACCTGCATAAACCGCAGCGGGTCAACGGCGAAGAGCGCATTCGCTACAGCGGCTCGCCGATCCCGCTGTCCTTTTCGGAAATCAGCTACCAGCACCAGATTCTGGAAATCAATTGCGACGGCGAGACGCTGACCAGTGTCGAGCCGTTGCTGATCCCTCGCGCCGTCAACCTGCAACGCCTCGGGCCTGCGCCATTGGCCGACCTGCTGGTGCAGCTCAAGACGCTGCCGGACATCGACCTGCTTGCCGATCCGGATCGCCAGCCGTGGCTGGAAGTGCGTGTGCGTCTGGATGAGCCCCAGCCGGACCTGCGCAACCAGATCGAAAACGCCCTACAGGGCAAGGCTGTGCGGCTGGTGCGCATCGGTGCCGAATACGCCGGCAAGGGCAGCGCGGACGGCAGCGAGGGTGACGCCACGTTGATCGAACTGGACCAACTCACGCCTCAGGAACTGTTCAGCCGTGCCTGGCAGGACAACTTCGGCAGCGAGGTCGACGAACAGACGCTGACCGATTTCGCCACGCTGCTGCGTGAAGTCCAGCAGGAGAGCGAGCAACCATGAAAATCCTCGCCATTCGCCTGAAAAACCTGGCCTCGCTGGCCGGCCCCTTTGAAATCGATTTCACTGCCGAGCCGCTGGCCAGCGCCGGACTGTTTGCCATCACCGGCCCAACCGGCGCGGGCAAAAGCACGCTGCTTGATGCCCTGTGCCTGGCGCTGTTCGGGGCGATTCCGCGGCTGAGCAACATCGGCCAGTCCAAGGTCCCGGACATTGACGGCGACATCACCACCAGCGACCCACGTACCCTGCTGCGCCGTGGCACGGGCAGCGGTTACGCCGAGGTGGACTTCATCGGCATCGATCAGCGGCGTTATCGCGCGCGCTGGGAAACCAATCGCGCGCGCGACAACGCCAGCAAAAAGCTGCAGGCCAGCCGCCAGACCCTCACCGATCTGGACAGTGAGCAAATCCTCAGCAACCAGAGCAAACGCGAATTCGAGCAGTTGATCGAAAACCGCCTGGGCCTGAACTTCGAACAGTTCACCCGTGCCGTGATGCTCGCCCAGAGCGAGTTCAGCGCGTTCCTCAAGGCGGATGACAAGGAACGCAGCGAACTGCTGGAAAAGCTCACCAACACCGCGATCTACAGCCAGCTCGGTCGGCGCGCCTACAGCAAAAGCAAGGAAGCCGAAGACGCTCTGAAAACCCTGACCGCGCAGGCCAGCAACATCATCCCGCTGGCCCCGGAGCTGCTGGCTGAACTGGAACAACGCCTGAGCGACGCGCAGCAGCAGCTCAAGGCTCATCAGACACAGCAACGGCAACTGGAACTCAAACAGCAGTGGCTGACCGAGCTGCACCGTCTGCGTGACGAACAGCTCGCTGCCCAAGAAGCCCTGAACAGTGCGCAACAGGCCTGGGACGAGCACAGCGGTGCACGCCAGACCCTCGGCCAGCTGGAACGCCTGGGCCCGCAGCGTCATCGCTTCGCGCGTCGGGTCACGCTGAATGCTCAGCTTGATCCGCTGGCTGAACAGATTCGCCAGCATCAGCAACAGCAGACCTCGCTGCACGACCAGCAGCAACAGCTGGAAAGCCGCCGTACTCAGGCGCAGACCAGCCTGCTGGAAGCCCAGCAAGCCCACAGCAGCGCCAAACCGCTGTTGCTGCAGGCTTTCGAAGCACAGAACACCCTGAATCACCTGGCCCAGGAACTGGCCAAGGCGTCCGACCTGCACCAGCAGAGCGAGCAGCTCTGCATCCAGGGCCAGACCAGCCTGCAAACCCTGCTCGATCAGCAAAAGCAGGTAGCGCAACGTCTTGAGCGTATTGCCGGGCAACTGCAGCACAGTAGCGAACTGGCGCCACTGGCTCAGGCCTGGAACGCGTGGCGTGATCGGCTGAAATCCCTCACGCTGATCGCCAATCGTCTCAAGCACGGCCACAGTGAGCTGCCTGCGCTGCAGCAACGTGCCAGCAATGCCGATCAGCAGTTGACCGAGCAACGCAGCGCGCTGGAGTTGCTGTACCGCGAAGCCGATTGCGAAGTGGAGGCAGTAACCGAGCAGGTGCAGATTCTCGGCAGCCTGTTGCAGGACAACCGCAAACAGCAGCGTGCCTTCGAGGAACTGGCCCGTCTGTGGGCCAGTCAGCAGGACGTCGACCGCCAGCTTGCCGACCTCACCCAGCAACAGCAGAGCGCCCAGCAGCAACGCGAACAGCTCAACAGCGAAGGCCTTCGCGTTCGTGATGAACTGACCGTCGCCGAACAGACCCTGACCGTCACCCGGCAACTGCTGGAGCGCCAACGGCTGGCCCGCAGCGCCAGTGTCGAGGAGTTGCGCGTGCAGTTGCAGGACGACCAGCCCTGCCCGGTCTGCGGCAACATCGAACACCCCTGGCATCAACCGGAGGCGCTGCTCGAAAGCCTCACGCAACACGACGACAACGAGCAGGCCAGCGCGCAGAAAGCCGTGGACCTGCTCACCGAGCAACGCAATCAATTACGTGAACAGGTCGGCGGCGTGATCGCCCGGCAGAAAGAGCTGCTGCGCCAGCATGAGCAGCTCACCGCCCGCCATCAGGCTTTGGCACCGGACCTGGAGTCACATCCTCTCGCCGCGCAATTGCTCGACCGCGACGCCGACAAGCGCGACGGCTGGTTGAGCCAGCAATTGAGTCAACTGAGCGAAGTCATCAGCCGTGACGAGCAACGTCAGCAAGCCTTGCTGACCCTGCAAAAAGACGCTGCGCGCCTGCAGCAGCAGCTCCAGGCGGCGACCGAAGCCAGCCAGACCGCTGCGGGCCATGTTGCCGAGCAGCTCAAGCAACTGGAAGCAGACGGGCAGCGACTGGAAGAAGAACTGACGGCATTTACGCCGCTGGTATCGCCCCAGGTGCTTGAAGGGCTGCGCAGTGATGCATCAGCGACCGTGCTGCAGCTCGAACAGCAGGTGACCCAGCGTCTCGATCAACTGGAGCAGCAACACGAAGAGCAGCAGGAGCAAACCGAGCGCCAGCAGAAGATCGAGAAGCAGCAGGTCGAGCAGCAGACTCGCGTGCACCGCCAGACCGAACTGGCGCAGGAAGTCACCCGGCTCGGCGAGCAACGGCAGAACAGTCAGCAGACGCTTGCCGGTCTGCTGGGCGAACACGCGAGCGCAGAGCAATGGCAGCAGGCGCTGGAGCAGACCATCGAGCAGGCCAGACAGGCGGAAAGTATGGCGGCGCACGCGCTGCAGGACATCCACAATCAACTGATTCAACTGGCTGCCGAACTCAAGTCCGGACAGCAACAGCAGCAGGCCCTGCAACAGGAACTGGCTGAACTTGATGTGCAGATCAGCGAATGGCGCGCTCAGCATCCGCAGCTGGACGATAGCGCCCTGGACACCTTGCTGACCTACGACGACGCGCATGTCGAGCAACTGCGTGCGCAATTGAGCAGCACCGACAAGGCGCTGGAACAGGCAAAAGTGTTGCTGCAGGAACGCGATCAGCGCCTGCAACAGCATCAGGCGCAACACAGTGATCTGACCGACAGTGCGCAACTGGAAGCAGCGCTGCAACAGGCCCATGAACAGTCGGCGCTCAGTGAGCAGCACTGCGCCGACTTGCGTGCCGAGCTCAGTGAAGATCAGCGCCGCCGCAACGCCAACAGCGAACTGCAGGCGCGCATCGCCGATGCCAACAGCGAATACCTGCGCTGGGCACGTCTGGCGTCGTTGATCGGCTCGGCAGAAGGCGACAGGTTTCGCAAAATCGCCCAGGCCTACAACCTTGATCTGCTGGTCCATCATGCCAATGCGCAGCTCAGGCAACTGGTGCGCCGCTACCGCCTGAAACGCGGCGGCAGCATGCTCGGCCTGCTGGTCATGGACACGGAAATGGGCGACGAACTGCGCTCGGTTCACTCGCTGTCCGGCGGGGAAACCTTCCTTGTTTCGCTGGCACTGGCGCTGGGCCTCGCCTCCATGGCGTCCAGCACCTTGCGCATCGAGTCACTGTTCATCGACGAAGGCTTCGGCAGCCTCGACCCGGAGTCACTGCAACTGGCGATGGACGCCCTCGACGGCTTGCAGGCACAGGGTCGCAAGGTCGGCGTGATCTCCCACGTCCAGGAAATGCACGAACGAATCCCGGTGCAGATCAAGGTGCGTCGTCAGGGCAATGGGTTGAGCACCATCGAGGTGGGGCACTGAGAGACCTGTGACGCGGAACGTGAGGCACGGCAGTTGGTTATCGTTCCTCACGCTCCGCGCGGGAATGCCGTTCTGGACGCTCTGCGTTCGCTCTTGAATGTTGTGCCACCAGCGCTTTCGCGAACAGGCTCGCCTGGCAGTCTTCAGCTTTTGATTCTGCCCGGGAGGGCGTAGGAGTGGACCGGGCGACGCTTCGCTTGTTCGCGAAAGGGACGTTAAATTCAGAGAAAATGTAGCGCCCGAAGTACCGCCTTCGCGAACAAGTTCGCTCCTACGCCCGCTGGGCAGAAGCCTTGTTTACAGGCGTGAATGTGCCGCCACCAGCGCTTTCGCGAACAGGCTCGCCTGACATTCCGTGCATGGTCTGCCACGCATTGGGCAGTAAGTCGCAGGGACCTGTGTGGGCGAACATGCTCGCGAAAGCGTGACGGCTGATCAATCACTGGGCGGATTTGTGGTCCAGCGCTGCGTAGAAATTAGCGCTCTGTTGCAGGTATTTGGTTGTGTAGGTCGCAGTGTAGGTCTGAGCGGCGTGGGCTTTCTTGTCGTTCACTTCGACACTGGCGCTGGCCGGGAGAGCGACGCTTGCCGAGATAGCAGATGCAGCGATGATGGAGAAAAGATTGAAATTCATGTCGGTCACCCCTCTTGTCTGTCTGTACGCTGGTTTGAAGTCCTGACCGTTATGGCCGTGACTCAAACTTACGCCCGAGAGTGGTTCAGCAGAAATCTTTTGTAGCACTAACCCATATCATCAAGAATGATAACGGCCCCAGCCCTTATATCGTAAGGGCTGGAGCCGGGGCGGCTTACTTGTCAGTCAGAAAACGCAGGTAAGAAGGTGCGTCTGCATCGAATTTCTGTACCGTTTCACCGATCTTCCCGCTCTGCGGATCACGGCGTACGGTCACGATCTGGTTGCTCTTCTGATTGGCGAACAGCATGAACTGGCCGGTCGGATCGAAAGCGAACTCGCGGGGTTCCTTGCCTTCCAGGGAACGACGCTGAATTTCTTCAAGCTTGCCGCTGGCCTGATCGATGCGGAACACCACAACCTGATTCGCGTCACCCCGATTGGTCACGTACAGAAACTTGCCATCCGGTGAAGTGTGCAAGGCGCCACCACCGTTTTTCTCGTCCACGCCCTTGTTCTTCATGTCGACCAGCTGGGTCTGCTTGAAGCCGCCGTCATGGTAGTCGAACACCGCCACCTGAGCCGTCATCTCCAGTACCAGCCAGGCATGTTTGCCATCGCCACTGAAGAGGGTATGACGGGGTCCGGAACCGCCCGGCAACTGCACGAACGGTACCTTGGCTGGCTGCAACGGCTTGGCCTGGCTTGCGTCGTAGTGATACACGAACAGCTTGTCAGCGCCCAGGTCGGCAGTCACCACGTACTTGTCATCCGGGGTCGGCACCGCCAGGTGCACATGCGACGACATCTGCCGCTCACTGTTGACCTTGCTTCCAGGACCCAGCGGCAGCACCTGAACGGCTTCGCTCAACGTGCCGTCCTTGCCCACCGGCACCACGGTCAGCGCGCCGCCCGGGTCAGGGTTTACGGCGTAGTTGGCCACGAACAGGTAGCGACCGTCATAGCTCAGGCTCGAGTGCGTCGGTTCTTCACCGCGGCTTTGAACCTGATTGATCGGCGTGATCTGACGGGTTTTCGGGTCGATCGCAAAGCTGCTGACCTTACCGACCACGTCTTTTTGTCCGGGGCCGTTTTCATTGACCGCGAACAGATAGCGCTGGTCTCTGGAGACGGTCAGCCACGACGGGTTTTCGGCTTTGACCACTTGCAGCGGCTTGGCGTCGATCATCCCGGTTTTGCTGTCGAAGGCAAAACGATAGATCCCTTCACTCTTGCCTTGCGTGTAGGAACCTATCAGCAATTCAGTATCGGGCATGGTTTGGGCCTGCAGGGTAAATGCGCTCATGGCACTGGCAATCGCCAGCCACGGCAGGAATTTATGGGGCATGGGGGCATCCCTTGTTATCGAAGTTATTGATGCCTGTTACGGCACTGTCGGGGTCTATGACAGCGCCAGCCCGCATTTACTCAATCCTGCGCGGAATCATCTTCATCGGAGGGGGTAAAGGCATCCAGGCAGATGATCCGGTGATCGGCGTTGCCGTCATTGATCACCCAGCTTTGCAGGGACTCATCGAAGGTCGCAGCCTCGACTTGCGCCTTGGTGAAGCGCCATACCTTGCGCTCGCGGCCGTCCATGCATTCGACGTTCAGCTCCTCGCCCAGAGAGAAGTCCCAGGCGTGCAGACCGTCGATTTCCAGCATGGTGGTGGCTTCGAGCGCGGCGAGCAGTGTGGTGGGTGTGGTAGTCATGAAATTCATCCGGCCAGCAAAAGCGCGAATGATAGGGCAAAACGCAGGCGCAGATACAGTCGGAGCGCAAGTAGAGCCGTACCAGCGCCGAGCGCTGGCACGGTGAGCAATCCGCGTCTGCGCTTACAGCTTGCCGATGCCGCCCGGCTGAAACACCGGTTCGCTAGGTGCCAGGCCATTGACCAGCGGCTGACCGAACTCGGCCTGACTGATCTCGAAACGATCGCCAGGCTGTGTGCGCACGCCATCGGCAAACGACAGGGTCGCGGTGCCGAAGAAATGCACATGCACGTCACCGGGCCTGAGGAATTGCGCGTACTTGAAGTGGTGGTATTCGAGGTTTTCCAGGCTGTGGCACATGTTCGCTTCGCCACTGAGG
This sequence comes from Pseudomonas sp. B20, assembly GCF_020515755.1. Classification (NCBI taxonomy): domain Bacteria; kingdom Pseudomonadati; phylum Pseudomonadota; class Gammaproteobacteria; order Pseudomonadales; family Pseudomonadaceae; genus Pseudomonas; species Pseudomonas sp. B20. The sequence goes on along the minus strand of NZ_JAHPJG010000015.1, from coordinate 19,031 downwards.
AATTCTTTCTCCCACAGCACCTTGCCATCGCGCCAGACCCGGCTGGTGCCCGACAGGCTTTGCGGCAAGTCACCCACGCGCAACTCCGGCCCGAACGAACAGGCGCGCAGTTTCGAATGCGCCAGATACAGGTAGTTGCGACGCTCCATGACGTGATCGGAGTATTCGTTACCGATGGCGAAGCCCAGGCGATAAGGCTTGCGGTCATGACCGATGACGTACAGGCCGCTCAGCTCGGGCTCTTCCCCGCCGTCTTCGGCAAAGGGCGGCAACGAAAACGAATGTCCGGGGCGCACGACAATGCTGCCGTCACCCTTGTAGAACCACTCGGGCTGAACACCGGCCTGCCCCGCCGCCGGCTTGCCGCCTTCGACGCCCCATTTGAAGATACGCATGGTATCGGTCATCGAGGCTTCATCGCCGGACTGCTGGTGCATCTTGTCGCGTGCCGACGCACTGCCCAGATGGGTCAGCCCGGTGCCACTGACCAGCAGGTGCGCCGGGTCAGGATGGTCGAGCGGCGGCAGAATCCGCAATTCCTCAAGCAACTGCGAATAGTCATGCGTCTCGCCAACGCCCCGCTGCTCGACCTGATGCGCCAGCGCCGAACCCGCCTCGATCGCCGCCAGCGCCAGCTCGCGAACACTCTCGACGCCCTGGACCTCACGCACCTGGTCACCGTCGACCAGACCGACCCGACGCTGACCGTCGCTCAATTCAAACTGTACTAACCGCATGAAATTCTCCTTTCAGATAATGGGCCGCTGAAAACCTATCTCGCCTTGGCACTCGCCGCGAAGTCAGACACTGGCAGCACATGCTTGCGCTCCAGCACGTGATAAACGATGCCGGTCAGCAGCAGCCCGAAGACCATGACGCCCGACAGGAAATAGAGACCCGATGCCAGGCTGCCGGTGATTTCCTTCAACGCACCGATCACGAACGGACCGATGTAACCGCCCAGGTTGCCGACCGAATTGATCAGCGCGATACCGGCTGCGGCACTGGCGCCGGCAAAGAACCGCCCGGGCAAGGTCCAGAACACCGCCGTGCAGGAAAACAGCGCGAACGCCACTACGCACAATGCAGCCAGCTGCGCCACCGGCATGGTCAGCCAGGCGCTGCAGAACAGGCCGATGGCGCCCAGCACATAGAGCACGGCCAGATGCCCGTAACGATCGTTGAGGCGATCGGAACTGCGCGGCACGATCAGCAGGCCGATGATGCCGAAAATGTACGGCACCGACGACACGAAGCCGGTGGTCAGGTCACTGCCACCGAACTGTTTGATCAGCGTCGGCAGCCACAGGCCCAGACCGTAGATGCTCAAGGTCACCGGCAGGTAGAACAGCGCCAGCAACAGCACGCGTTTGTCTTTCAGGGCATGCAGCGGATTGCCGTGACGAGTCTGGCCGTACTCTTCAAGATCCTTTTTCAGCTCACCGGTCAGCCAGTCCTTCTCGGCCTGGTCCATCCAGTTGACCTGCTGCGGACCATCCGGCAACCAGCGCAGCACCGGCCAGGTCAGCAGAATCGCCGGCGTGCCGATGACGATGAACAGCCATTGCCAGCCATGCAGGCCGAGTATGCCGTCCATGCCCAGCAAACCGCCGGACACGGGCCCGGTGATCATCATGGCGATGGGTTGCGAGAGGATGAAAAGGCCAAGGATCTTGCCGCGATGGCGCACCGGAAACCACTGGGTGATGTAGTACAGCACACCGGGGAAGAAGCCCGCCTCGGCAGCGCCCAGCAGAAACCGCATCACGTAGAAGCTGTGCGGCCCCTGGACGAAGGCCATGCCGATGGTGATCGCGCCCCAGGTGATCATGATTCGCGCGAACCAGCGGCGTGCGCCGAAACGCTCGAGCATCAGGTTGCTGGGGATCTCCAGCAGGAAGTAACCGATGAAGAACAGTCCGGCACCCAGCCCGTAGGCGGCGTCGCCAATACCGATGTCCGCGCCCATGTGCAGCTTGGCAAAGCCCACGGCAGAGCGGTCTACATAAGCGATCAGGTACAGCAGGATAAGGAAAGGAATCAGTTTCAGCGTGATGCGGCGTATAAGCCGCAGTTCCTGGCTCATGTAGGCGGTCTCCCATTGTTTTTGTTATGGAACCTGCGGGGATCGCCTCTGTGCCTGGGGGCTGAATAACACTGCACATGCGCCAGGATGATCCCTCGTCTACGACTGACTATATAGTAATACTATTTAAACTGACAACTCTTCCAATACGCGTTTTTTAGGCTTACCTTAGCCAGCAGTATCGCCATTAAGTCTTACAATAAGAGAGCCGATCATGTCTGACTCCGATAAAAAACCGACCCTCCGTTCTGCCCAGTGGTTTGGCACTGCCGACAAGAATGGCTTCATGTACCGCAGCTGGATGAAGAATCAGGGCATTGCCGACCACCAGTTTCAGGGCAAGCCGATCATCGGCATCTGCAATACCTGGTCGGAGTTGACCCCCTGCAACGCGCATTTCCGGCAGATCGCCGAGCATGTCAAACGTGGCGTGATCGAAGCAGGCGGCTGGCCGGTGGAGTTTCCGGTGTTTTCCAACGGCGAATCCAACCTGCGCCCTACCGCAATGTTCACCCGTAACCTGGCGAGCATGGACGTTGAAGAAGCGATTCGCGGCAACCCCATCGATGGGGTCGTGCTGTTGACCGGCTGTGACAAGACCACCCCTGCCCTGTTGATGGGGGCTGCCAGTTGCGACATCCCCGCCATCGTCGTCACCGGCGGACCGATGCTCAACGGCAAGCATGAAGGCAAGGACATCGGCGCCGGAACCATCGTCTGGCAGATGCATGAGTCCTACAAGGCCGGAACCATCAGTCTCGATGAATTCCTCTCCGCCGAAGCCGGCATGTCGCGCTCGGCAGGCACCTGCAACACCATGGGCACGGCCTCGACCATGGCCTGCATGGCCGAAGCGCTGGGCACTTCGCTGCCGCACAACGCGGCCATTCCGGCGGTGGATTCGCGGCGTTACGTGCTGGCGCACATGTCCGGCATGCGTGCCGTCGACATGGTCCGCGAAGACCTGCGCTTGTCGAAGATTCTCACCAAGGCCGCTTTCGAAAACGCCATCCGGGTCAACGCGGCCATCGGTGGCTCGACCAACGCCGTCATCCACTTGAAAGCCATCGCCGGACGTATCGGCGTCGATCTGGACCTGGATGACTGGTCACGCATGGGCCGTGGCATGCCGACCATCGTCGACCTGCAACCTTCCGGGCGCTTCCTGATGGAAGAGTTCTATTACGCCGGCGGCCTGCCCGCCGTGCTGCGCCGCATGAACGAAGCCAGGCTGCTGCCCAACCCGGATGCCTTGACCGTCAATGGCAAGAGCATTGGCGAAAACACCTGCAACTCACCGATCTATGGTGAAGATCAGGTGATCCGCGCGCTGGACAACCCGATCCGCGCCGACGGCGGGATTTGCGTGTTGCGCGGCAACCTCGCGCCGCTCGGTGCCGTGCTCAAGCCCTCGGCCGCGACACCGGCACTGATGCAGCACCGTGGCCGCGCAGTAGTGTTCGAGAATTTCGAGATGTATAAATCGCGAATCAACGATCCGGATCTGGACATCGATGCCAACTCGGTCATGGTGCTGAAGAACTGCGGCCCCAAGGGCTATCCGGGCATGGCCGAGGTCGGCAACATGGGCTTGCCAGCCAAGCTGCTGGCGCAGGGCGTGACTGACATGGTGCGCATTTCCGATGCGCGCATGAGCGGCACGGCTTACGGCACAGTGGTTCTGCATGTGGCGCCGGAAGCCGCAGCGGGCGGACCGCTGGCGGTGGTCAAGGAAGGCGACTGGATCGAACTCGACTGCGCTGGCGGGCGTCTGCATCTGGACATCCCGGAAGCCGAACTGGCGGCACGCCTCGCCGACTGGCAGGCACCGCAGCAGCTGTTGCTCGGTGGCTACCGTCAACTGTACGTAGACCGGGTGATGCAGGCGGATCAGGGCTGTGATTTCGACTTCCTGGTCGGCTGCAGAGGTTCCGAAGTGCCCCGCCACTCGCACTGACAAAAGCGGCGGTTTGCCTGACGCAGGCAGCCGCCGCAAGTGTTACGCAATGGTATGATGCCCAGCAATTACCGCCAGGACCGACCAGCGTTCCCATGGATTATCGAAAGCCTTCCGACCGAAAAAGCATGCACGCCCGTATCGTCCAGGAGCTGGGCATGCAAATCGTGTCCGGCCGTTTCAAGCCTGACGAAAAGCTGCCTGCCGAAGCGCTGCTCTGCGAAGAGTACGCCGTCAGCCGCCCGGTCCTGCGCGAAGCGACACGGGTTCTGGTGGCCAAGGGTCTGGTTTATTCGCGTCCGCGTGTCGGCACGGTGGTCAAGGCACGCCGCGAATGGCATCTGCTGGACCCGGACGTGCTGCACTGGGTCATGCAAAGCTCGCCGCAGAATGAGTTCTTCCATCTGCTGACCAGCGTACGCGCGGTCATCGAGCCAGCGGTTGCCGCACTGGCCGCGCAGCATGCCACCGACGCAGAGATCGAGTCGATCCACGAAGCCTACCTGCGCATGGAAGCCGCACCGACGCCGGAAGACCTGCTGCAACCGGACCTCGACTTCCACAGCCGCATCGCCGACGCCACCCACAACGATCTGCTGGCGCACTTGTGCAACATGCTGTCACTGGCGTTGCGCGAAGCGCTCAAATACTCCAACAAGCGTCCCAACCTGCACGAACTGGCCATGCCACGCCACAAGGCGATCCTCACCGCCATCCAGAACCGCGACGCACTGGGCGCACGCCACGCTTCGCTGGTGCAACTGGACGATGCACGCAATGCGCTGAGTGTGGTACTCGGGGGCGGTTGATCGACAGGCTCGACCGAATCGATAACTTCCTGCGCCTGTGTATTCGTCGTGTTTATTAATCAGGCATGGCGAACCCTGACGATTGCTGAAACCCGCCGCTGAACGTTCTATTTCCGTGGGAAATATCCAGTTCATTCGTAAGATCTTTACTAGCCCAGCGTAAGCTCAGTCCTTAATCACTCCAGATAGCAAGTCTGCTATTTGCGAACATATAAAGTAATGATATCTCTCCCTGCACATTAATCAAAACACTGCGCCTGTTCATATACGTCGATTAAACCTGTCGGACGTCAGGAATTCGTGCAGCTGATAAAAAGTGTGCAGGGAGCATTGCATGAAACTTCTGGCCATCGTTCAAGGCGATACCACAGACCACGGAGGGTCTGTCATCAACGGCGATCAAACAATGCGTATCAATGGTTTCGCCGTAGCGCACAGAGGCTGTGACGTCATCTGTCCGCTGCACGGCGCCAGCAAAATTCTCGGCGAAGAAAACAACTTCCATATCGACGGGAACATCATCGCCCTGGAAGGCGACCTGACCAGTTGCGGGGCCCGGTTGATATCCAGGCAACAAAGCTTCTTTCGGGTCGGGAGGCGGTCCAGTGCAGTGCAGCCTGCGCCTGATACTTCGGCTGGTCATCATCAGGAGGTGGCCAGCGAAGGTGCGTTGGATGGCAGTGTGCAGGCCGTTGATTCGTTGCCGAGCCAGCGAAACTCAATGGCATGCGACGAACGATTTCGTCTGTTCAACCAACAGCGTTCCAGCCTTGGCCATCTGGGCTATGTGGTCATGCAAGATCAACGCTGCACTGCCGTTGGTGCGCTTGACCTGCACGGCTACAGCCGCAGCCATACAAGCCCTGCGGTCACCGCCCTACAACTTGCAACCACCGCACCCTGGCCGGTCATGGAGTAACCCCGATGTCTCTGAACGATTTCCAGCGCACCAACGCCTTGGGCCCCGACACCTACTTCGCCTTGCCCCAAGGCGCCTCACACACCTACGCCCCGACAGACACCCCGGCCAAAGAAGTCATCATCCAAAGCCTCGCCCTCTCCCGCATCCCAGGAGCCATGCGCAACATGGGGTGGAATACGGCAGCGGCGCTGATGCAAAGATGGTTTGACAGTCCAGCGTGGGAGATGCCGGAGGAGTGGAAGGAGCAGGAAACACAGCCTGACCCAATGAGCCTGCCTCCCGCACAGTGCGATGAAAGCATCGTGAAGATGGAATGGGCAATGCAGTTTGAGCGATGCAGGCAGGCTGTTGAAGTGGCTGAGTCGAGGCTAAGTACACCTAACGCCTTGGAGCAGTTGGAAACACGATTAAGAAAAGCTGGCTGGCAGCAAAATAATCAGATAAATCTGGGATTTTATGGTATGTCAGCAAGAGAAATGGATTCTATGTCCCAAATTAATTTTTCATTACTTGGAGACACATGGGACGCATTGGATGACATGTATGGCGCCTTAGGAAAAGCAACATTAAAAGTCGGATTAGTAGGAAAAACAAAAACCAAAGAAAACATTATCACGCAACAGCAAAAAATATATTTCAATATAGAACACATTGGTTTTTACATTCGAGACCACTATGACTTTAATGGACTGCAATACTTAGGCACTTGGACAGAAGACCGAGTACTGACTAAGGCAGAATCCATTATTACTCTAACACCACAAGGGCATCTCGTAATACGCTTGAAGGACGGGCCTTTTTCCGCAATTACAAACATGCACTTCCGTGAATATAGAGAAAAAACAGGTAACGGAGGCGACTTTCTAATCTATTCGGATATATTATGGAAGCCAGTCAACCAGACTGTCGAACTTAAGGGGTTGGCTTGAAAACCTCATCGCGCCGAATAGCCTTTTTTCTAACGTACGCCACCCTAGCGGGCAGTCTCTGGACCGCATCGGAATGGTGGGAAAAAGCGCTGGCTACAAAACTGGGCGCAGACACGGTCAGTCCAAATGGTTGCTATCGTGTTGAACGATTTAAACCATACTGGGTACTGCCCGGTATATTTCATCGAGAGTCCGATCCTAATGAGGATATCGAGCCCAAGTGGTTTCCGTTGTGGGGGTACCCTGGTTTTTATCGCTTATATAATAATCATACCGGCGCATTGATCGGCGAAAGCAAAATCTATGACCTTCAGTACACAAGCGGGCCATTAAATTGGGGCTATCCATCAATACCGAAAGTGACAGCAGGAATAATTTATATCGGCCCAAACTTTCCTGAATGCATAGGCGACCAGCCAGTAGCTGTAGAGCCAAAAACATGAAACATTCCAAAAGGCATTTCTTATTATTAACATGCATTGGTATTGGCAGCCTCTGGACTGCCTCTAGCAGATGGGAAAAAGGCTTGGCTGAAAATCTGGGAGACCCCGTCATTAGCCCGAACGGGTGTTATAGAGTGGAAGCGCTTAAACCTTTTTGGATTTTGCCGGATATATTTCACCCCGAACCGGACCCTAACGGCATCAGTGCGCCAAAATGGTTTCCGTGGTGGGGATATCCTGCTTTTTTTCAACTTTATGACCATCGCAGCGGCCAATTAATTTCCGAAACTGATATTTATGATCTGGAGATAGCTGGCGGAGAAACAACATGGGGAGCCGGGTCCAAAACCGTTTTTGTAGGGATGATCCCCGTTGGCCCCAACGCACCTGATTGTATTGGTGATCAGCCAGGCATTTCGGAGCAGCAGCCATGACACCAACGAGGCTGCGCGCAATTTTCTTCCTAGCTTATATTATTATCGCAGGCGGTCTCTGGACCGCATCGGAATGGTGGGAAAGAGCGCTAGCCAAAAGATCAGGAGCTCCACTAATCAGTCCTGGCGGGTGCTATCGATTGGAAGCTTTCAAGCCCTTTTGGGTGCTGCCAAACATATTCCACCCACAACCGGACCTTAACGGAGTTGGATCGCCAAAATGGTTTCCTGGGTGGGGTAGCCCCGGTTTTTACAAGCTGTACGATCATCGAAATGGAAAACTTATTTCAGAGACCAAGATTTACGATCGTGAAGCCGGGGCATGGGGAATGGACTGGGGAGAAGGCTCGGGTTTCGTTTATTCAGGGCTGATCCCTATCGGCCCCAATCTCCCTGACTGCATGGGTGATCGCCCTACTCGCGTGAACCCTCAATAACGAGAGCATTACGATGCTGGACGTTTTTTAATGATCGTTCCAGCGCCGCATTGGCACGATAGTGAATAGGACACCGAGTTACAGGCCGCCACAACCTCAATGCGAAAACAATGAGTTCCCCACCTTCCCCGCCATCTTCTCCGGCTTGATCAGAAACCGCGCCAGCGCGGGCAGCAGCCACAGTGCGCCGAACATGTTCCACAGCAGCATGAAGGTCAGCATCAGGCCCATGTCGGCCTGGAACTTGATCGCCGAGAAGATCCAGGTGCACACACCGATGGCCAGACACAGGCCGGTGAACAGCACGGCCTTGCCGGTGGATTTGAGGGTTTCGTAATAGGCTTCCTGCAATGGCAGTCCGGCGCGCAGGAAACTCTCGAGACGGCTGTAGATGTAGATGCCGTAATCAACCCCGATCCCTACGCCCAGCGCCACCACCGGCAAGGTCGCGACCTTGACGCCTATGCCCATGAAGGCCATTAGGGCGTTGCCCAGTACCGAGGTCAGCACCAGCGGCAGGACGATGCACAGCGTGGCGGCCCATGAGCGGAAGGTGATCATGCACATCGCGGCCACGCAGAGGTAGACCAGCACCAGAATCACCAGCTCGGACTGCTTGATTACTTCGTTGGTCGCGGCCTCGATACCAGCGTTGCCGGCGGCCAGCAGAAATTGCAGGTCCGGCGTGTTGTTCTGTTTAGCGAAGTCCTGCACTGCATGCACCGCACGGTCCAGGGTCTCGGCCTTATGGTCGTTGAGGAACACCAGCAGGGGCGCCAGCGAACAGGTGTTGTTGTACAGGCCGTCGGCGCGGGCGATGGAGTTGTTCAGCACGTCCTTGTTACGCGACAGGCTCTCCCATTTCAGGTTGCCCTCGTTCATGCCCTTGATCATCTGTCTCGACACCGTCACCAGCGAAATGGCCGACTGCACGCCCTGGGTGTTTTCCATCTTCCAGGCCAGCTCGTTGATCGCTGACATTGTCGGATAGGCCGAGCAACCTTCTGGTGGCGTCTTGACCATGACCACCAGCACGTCCGAACTGGTGGAGTAATGACTGATAATGAACGCGTTGTCCTTGTTGTAGCGTGAATCGGGACGCAGCTCCGGCGCGCCCTGATCCAGGTCGCCGATCTTGAGGTTCTGGCTGTACCAGAGGCCGCCACCGAAGGCCAGAAGCGCCAGCACAATCGAGACAGGTGCAACCTTTGGGCTGGCAAAGTTCGACAGCAAGCGCCAGAACGGATGCTCGGAGACCGCATCCTGCTTGCTGCGATTGATCGCCCGCTTGCTGATGCCCACGTAGGAAATCGCCACCGGCAGCAGGATCAGGTTGGTGAACACGATCACTGCCACACCAATGGAAGCGCCGATGGCCAGCTCGCGGATCACCCCGATGTCGATAATCAGCAGCGTGATAAAGCCCACCGCATCGGCGAGAATCGCGATCATGCCGGGCAGAAACAGCTGACGAAACGTCCGCCTTGCAGCGGTCAGGGCGTTGTCGGCCTCGCTGGATTGCAGAGCAATACCGTTGATCTTCTGTACACCGTGAGAGATGCCGATGGCGAAGATCAGAAACGGCACCAGCATTGAGTACGGGTCAATACCGAACCCTACAACGTGCATCAGCCCCAATTGCCAGATCACCGCAATCAGCGTGGTGCTCAGTACCGCCACCGTGCTACGGATACACCGGGTGAACCAGATCAGCAGCACCAGCGTGATCAGAAAGGCGATGCCGAAGAACATCACCACCATGAACAGACCGTCGATGAGGTCACCGACCTTCTTGGCGAAACCGACGATATGAATCTTGATGTTGGGGTTCTGTGCTTCGTACTTGTCGCGGACCTTCTCTTCAAGCTGGTGCGAGAACTGCTGATAGTCCAGCGCCAGCAACTTGCCCTGATCTGCCGGGTCCGGGTAGGACTCCTGCAACGGCACATCAATGATGCTGGATTTGAAATCGTTGGCCACCAACCGCCCGACCTGTCCGGACTTGAGCACGTTGTTGCGCAACAGATCCAGACTCTCCTCCGAACCGTTGTAACTCTGCGGAATCACTTCGCCTCCGGCAAAGCCCTCCTCCGTCACTTCGGTCCAGCGTACGCTCGGGCTCCACAGCGATTTCAGGCCAGACCGGTCGACGCCGGGAATATAGAACACCTCGTCGCTGATCTGACGCAGCGTCTCCATGTACTGTTTGGAAAAGATGTCGCCGTCCTTGGCCTCCACCGAGATACGAACGGTGTTACCCAGATTAGCCAGATCGTTGCGGTGTTCCATCATGTTCTGAATGAACGGATGAGACAGCGGGATCATCTTCTCGAAACTGGTGGAAGGCCGCACCTGCGTGGCCTGCCAGAACAGAAAGAGACTGGCCAGCAGGCAGAGGATGATGACTGCCGGGCGATGGTTGAAAATCAGGCGTTCAAGGAAGGTTGCCTTTTCATCCGAATCTTGCGCGTGCTGGTGCGTGCTCATGCCTGAATATCCCCGCCCTGAAAGGTCTTATTGTTGGGTCGTATCGGCGCCCGTCGGCGAGGTGAGGCGAACGCCGCCCTGCCCGACCAGAATCAGATTGCCCTGAGGGTTGCCGGTGACCCCGGCCAGCGAGATGCGATCAGGTCGATTAAAAACCGCGAATGTTTCACCGCCGTCGGTGCTGCGCATGACACTGCCGCCATTGCCAACCAGCACCAGCGAGCCATCGGCCAGCAGCGTGGCGCTGGCCAGACCGAACTCGAGCGGCCCGCGCGCGCCCTTCAGTTCGATCGGCTGCCAGCTGTCACCAAAATCGCTGGAGCGAAACAGATTGCCGCGCAGACCATAGGCCAGCAACGTGGACGGCTGAGCCGTGCCGATCACGCCGAATAACGAGCCTTGATACGGGCCGGCGATTTTTTCCCAGGTCTGCCCCTCGTCGCGGGAGCGAAACATGCTGCCCGCTTCGCCGACAATAAAAAGGCCGGCGTCCTTGACCTGAGCGATGCCGTTCAGGTGGTATTGGTCTTCGTTGTCCAGCCGGTCGCTGACATCTTCCCAGTGCTGCCCGCCATCGGCCGTGCTCAGCAGCAGGCCGTAGGCGCCGATGGCCAAGCCGTTGTCGAGGTCCTTGAACCAGACATCCAGCAGCGGAGCCTCGCGCTTCAAGTCCTCGAACTGCTTGTTCCAGGTCTTGCCGCCATCGCTGCTGGCCAGTACCTGCGCGTCGTGACCGACCGCCCAACCGTGCTGTTCATCCACAAAAAACACGGCCGTCAACAACTGCCGGGTAGGCACGCGGGCCTGACTCCAGGTCATGCCCTGATCATCGGAAAGCAGAATATGCCCATGGTCACCCACCACGACCAGCCGCGCACCCGCATGGGCGACGTCCAGTAATAACGTGCGTGAGGCTTTGGCCGACTCGATGGCATAAGCAGGCGTGTCGGCAGCGGCGGCAGTGGCTAGCGCCTCGGAACCGGCCATGGCTGGCAGCGCAAACAGGGATGACGCAACGACAGCCAGGGACATGCCCGCGTATAACCGGGTGCGACGATGGAAAGACTCACGCATGGACTTTTCCGCTCTTATTATTATCAGGTGGCTGTTATCGGGTGCGGGTGCCGGACAACTCATATCGATGTCGACGCCCGCAGCGCTATGGCGTTACCTGTCTGGAAGCTCAGCCATCCTAGGCAGCTTTGCAAATGCCTGACAATCGACATGTCGTTATCTTTTGTTAAGCGTGCTGAATGTGATTGATGAAACATAACGACGGTTGATCGGGCAGATTGACCAGACGCCGGTCAGTGAATGCTCCTGCGCCGCAAGGCCGCTGGTTTGAAGGCGTTCACGCTGGGTACCAGCTGAGAGAAGTCACTGGTGCCAGGCTCTTGATTGTCGAGGTTCTGTACGTGATAACGCCGCGCCTGCAAGTCATGGAAAACGTCCAGTGCGGACCAGGTCGTCGGCAGTTCGTAATAGTTTTTCAGGTACGCCATGGAGACGCGCCACAACTGCCCCCGGGCATCGTACTGATCGACGATTGCAGCCTGCCAACTGTCCTCATCCAGGTACAGCGTGCGTCTTGAATAGACATGACGCGCGGTCGGTTTGAGCGTGCCCTCCACCACCCATACACGATGTAGTTCATGGCGCGTATAGGCCGGGTTGAGATGACCCACCTGCAATAATTGCCGATAGGTAATGTCGGGGCTGGAAATCCGGTAGTTGTTGTAGGGAATATAAATCTCGCGTTTGCCCAGTAACGTCCAGTCGTAACGATCCGGCGAGCCATTGAACATGTCGGTGTCGTCGGCCGTGCGCAAGCCTTCAGAGGCCGGGATCGGCATGTCGTAAGCCAGACTCGGCGCGCGGCGTACCCGGCGTTGCCGCGCACTGTAGGTCCACGCCTGCCGCGGCTCCTGGATCTGGTCCAGTGTTTCATGGACCAGCACGGCAGAACCTGCCATGCGCGTCGGGCACTGGGTAAACGACAGGTAATAAAACAGCACGTTATCCAGACTGGCAAAGCTGCCCGCAGGGTCATAGAAGCGAAACAGCACTTCCTGACGCGACGTGTTCAGCTTGAAACTGCCGTCGCGCTGTATGGCAACTTCCGAAGTACGTCGCACCGCATAATGGCCGCGATACCGGGCAATGTGGTTCCACACGGCCTGAATGCCCTTTTCCGGAAGCGGAAATGGAATGCCGCCGTAGGCATCGACAAAACCGTTGCCGCCGCCGATCAACCGGGCTTTCTGCGCATTGCGGCGGGTGTTGTCGTAGACCCATTGCGGCGCCGATCCGGAACGTCGCGTGGGGTATACCGGCATCCGGTAGCTGTCAGGGTAGGCTTCGAACATCGCCACCTGCCCTGGCGTCAGACGCGTGCGATAGTGCTGCATATTGGCGTGGGTGATGGTGAACAGGGGCTTGTCAGCGGCATACGGGTCGACATGCCGAGTGCCCGACCCCTTGTATCCGGACGGCGGTCGGGTGATTCCGCCCGTCCAGGGCGGGATGGTCCCCGTGGCATTACCTGCCATCTCGCCTCCCAGCGGGGTCAAACGACTCCCGAGCGACGTGGCATCGACTGCCTGGCAGGTGTTGATCGCGAACAGCAGCATCAGCGCGCCGCCCAGCCGTAGTTTCATGAGCATGTGGGCTCTCCTTGCATGGCCACGTCGGGACGCGTGTCTGGCGTCCAGGCCGGGAATAGTTCCGTGTAAACGGCAGGTTGTAAGGGCGACACGGTTATTGACGTTCGGCCAATAACCGTTTGTTTAACAGGCAAACCGAATTGCCCACGTATTCCTACCGCGAACAGGTTATCTATCGGGTATAGGTCTGTAGGAAACTTCACAGAACAAGAAGAATCGACAACGCGCTGTTAAACACCAATGAAGCAGGCACCCGGAATAGCCCACAGTAATGCAACGTGAATGCCAACAGGCGAAAAAGAACAGATCACAACTTATATAGGTTACAGATCTGAAACGTCGTGCCCCCGCGTTATTACCAGAATTAAAAACAACGACACCGTCTGTTTGATTGTCAGACAGCACACTAACAAAACCACTTATTATCGCTGTTTTATGGCGGGTATATGAACATGTGGTAACAACAAGAGTGTTACGTGCTCGAAGCCAGTAACACCGGGTGACGACAGGCAGGGTTCAGTCGATGACGACGTGTGGCAGGAAGCGGCTGGTGTCCTTGGTGATCAGGCTGTCGTCTTCACGAATACCGATCCCGGACGCAAGATCGCCGATGACCCAGGAGCCGATCAGCGTGTAGCTGTCGCCGAATCGCGGAAGCGGCGAGTAAGCCTGCAGAATGTAGGGCGCATCCGTGTAGGGCCCATCGACCGAGATCACCTGATCGCCGGGCGTGCGCATTTCAATGTTGGCGCCCTCACGGGAAAAGTAGGGTTTGCGTACCCAGCCTTTGGGGACCGCTTTGTTCGGGTCCTGGTCGACGTGCGCAGGCAGCAGGTTCGGATGGCCTTCGTTGAACTGCCACAACAACGGCAGAATCCCCTTGTTGCTGAGAATCGCCTTCCATGCGGGTTCGACGAATTGGGTACCACTGGCCGACACGTGCTGGCCGAATTCCTCGTGAAAGATGTGCTCCCACGCATGCAGCTTGAACAAGCGCTCGATCCAGCGCCCGTCCAGATCGACAAAACGTCCGTCAGCGCCGAGCCCGATGTCTTCGATATCAATATGCCTCGCATCGATGCCGACGTGTGCCGCCATGCGCCGCAGAAAATCGGTGGTGCCCCGGTCTTCGATGGAACCGGACATCGCCGAAAAGTAGAACGGACTCGTACCGGGAAACTCGGCAAAGGCCCGAACCAGGTCCTCGGCAATCGAGTTGAACTGGGTGGCATGCGCAGGCAACACGCCGCGCGCCATCTGCTCTTCCAGCCAGAGCAGTTGCACCGCCCCGGCTTCCATCAGACTGGTCGGCGTATCGGCATTGATTTCGTACATCTTTGCCGGGCCCGTACCGTCGTAGGCAAAATCGAAGCGCCCGTACAAATGCGGATGTCCCTCCTTCCATGAGGTCTGGATCAGGTCGAAGAACGCTTCCGGAATCGCCAGTTGATGGAGCAGCGCTTCGCTGTCCACCACTCGCGCCACGGCGTCCATGCACATCTGGTGAAGCTCCTGAGTGGGCGCTTCAAGATCGCGGGTAATCTGCTGTTCGCTGAACAGGTAATACCCGCGCTCGTCCCAGTAACGCTCGCCGTCGATGGTGTGAAAGTTGAAGCCTTCACGTTCGGCGGTCGTGCGCCAGTCCGGACGTTCCTCGATGCTGATCTTTTTCATGCCGCGAACCGTCAGCCTCCGAAACTGCTGCCACTGCTGCTCTTGCCGCCCCAGCCACTGCGTGCCGAAGCCTGACTGCCGAAGCCGCCGCGCGAGATGGTCGATGACACAGAGGACGAGCCGGAACCCGAGCTGCCCAGGTTGCGCCCCAGAGTGCTCCTGCCGTAGCTGCGATCCGGGCTGGATTGCGCCTGGGTCGAGCGCCCGAAGGTCTTGCCGCGATCGATCTGACTGGGCAGGGACGAGCTGTAATAGCCGCCCCGGTCATCGCGCGTCTGATAGATGGGCTGCGAGTAATAGCGGTTATTGCCGAAGCCGTTGCTGAGCAGATTGCCGATCAGCAAGCCGGCCATCAGCCCGGTGGTGCCACTCATGCCTGCCGAAGCAGACTGGTTGACTTCCTGATTGGCCCGGTCCAGAGCCTCTTTCGGCACTTGCCCGGAAAAGCCCAGTTCGAAGCCGCCGAGCTTGGGCATGTACTTGCCGTCAGAGGTGACCTGGCAATAATCCGGTACGAAGTCCGCGTCGCAGGAGGCCTTGTCATCGTAGGTCGGCGCAATGCGGCGATGATCGGACAGCGCCTGCATGTAGGCATCCGAACAGATATTAACCGGCACCTTGGCATCGGCGCATTCCTGCACCGAACTGAAGTTGGCCTTGGCGTTGACGGTGTCCTTCTGCTCGGACGGACCGCACCCGGCAAGGGCCAGCGGCAGCGCACCGGCAAGTACCAGTTTTACTGAACTACGTCTCATCGTGAGTCTCCTTGTTCAAGGCTGCCGTCAGACCGACGGGGTCATGCAGGCGGCGTTGAGAAGACCGACGCTGATCGCGACGCTGGCCGAATAGATGGCCGCCGCCATTTCGCCCTTGGCGATACGCGTCGACAGGCCCTTGAGCACCAGGCTGGTAACGCCGAACGCCAGCAGTTGCACAACGGCGGCAATCACTGCCCAGACGACCACATCCAGGATGCTGATGCTGTAGCTGATGATGTTACTGGCCGGCAGCGCGAAACCGATCAGCGAACCACCCAAGGCCAGCGCAGCGGCACTGTTGTTCTCGCGAATCAGCGCAAATTCCTTGTGTGGCGTGATCCGGCTGTAGATGAACTGGAACAGCGCGAACAGAATCGCCGCCACCAGGATGTACAGGACGAAGCCAAACACAGCAGTGGCATTGAGCGACATACGCAGCGCGTCGATCATGAGGATTTCCTTGTCAAAGAACGTTGATATCAGTGGATTGCAGCGTGATGCCGACTGCCGTGGTGAGCGTGATGCTGCCCTCCTCGTCTTCCTCTACGGAAAACAGCAGAAACTCACGGCGGTTGATCAGTCCCGTCTCGCGGGCGTACAGCATGCTCAGGTGCTTGACGCGATAAGTCGCGTCAGGACTGACGATGTCTTCATCGAGTGGCGTCAGTTCGGTCTGGCCGGGTGAAGTCCCCCATTGCCGCTCGAAGACCTCGCCATCGTGCTCGTAGGTCGGTAGGCCGATCTTCGACGACGGGCCGGTCAGGCGCAGCAATTCATCCTTGCTGGTGATCGGCTCGGCACTGTAATAGCCGAACAAGATGATGTCCTGCACATCTTCCGGATTGGGGCCGTCGCTGACCACTTGCAGAAAGTAGTCCTCGTTATCGAGGTAGAAACGATGCAGCGCCATGGACTGGCCGAGATCGATATGCCCTACGGACCAGACCTTTTCATCGCCCGGGACGACCACTTCCGAGTGACCGTCGAGCAACAGCTTCAGTGAACTGTCCAGGCATAGCATGCGTCCGGACGCCAGTCCCAGCGGACTCACCGTGCTGACCGGTTGTGCGCCGTCGCGGCCTGATGCCTTGGGGGCTTCCAGGCCCATGGCCCGTTTGAACCAACTCATAATCCGTTTCCTTGCAGTGACGGGTGACGATATAAACGCTCTTCAAGCGCAACAGGCGCACTGCCTCCGCGCGTGAGACTGACTTACTTCTGCGCCAGCAATGCCCTGGAGTGCATCAGCCAGGCCACACAAACGCCCGCAAGTGCACCGGCGATATGTGATTCGAACGACACGCCGGCCACCGGAACGAAACCGAATACCAGCCCGCTGTAAGCAGCCAGCACCAGCAGCGCGATCAGCACGCTGGCGATACTGCGCTGATACCACGCCCGCGCCAGCAGATAAGCCCACAAACCAAAAATCAGACCGCTTGCGCCGACATGGATATTGCTGCGACCCAAGCTCCAGACCAGCAGCCCGCCCAGCAGGCAGATCAGCCCGGCGACCCATGCATAACGCCTTACACCCTCGGTCGCCACCAGCCAGCTCAGCACAATGAACGGCAACAGATTGCTGAGCAAGTGCTGAATCGACCCGTGCAGAAAGGGCGCAAACACAATGCCACGCAACCCGGTGAGGCTGCGCGGCATGATACCGAAATGGACCAGACTGTTGCCGGTGGCCGAGTTGATTGCCTGTACCGCAATCAACACGGCCGACAGGACGAGGATGACCTTGAGTCGTCGGGAAAACGCCATGCACCACCCTCGCCTGCCTCGTTGCAGCGCTTACTGAGCCGGCGTCTGATTTTTGGCTTTCAGGCGCGCCAGTACATCCTGCGCACCGCCGCTTTTGGCACCGATCCCGGCATCCTGCAGACGACGCTCCAGATCGCTGCCGCTGGACTGGCTGGCCAGTTCTTCAGCGGCTTCAAGCTTGGCGTCCTGTTCATCCTGACGCTGCTTGAGGCGTGCCAGCGAGCCGACTGCGGTTTCCACGGCGCCGCTGGCGCCACCGGTTGCAGTGGCCGTTGCCACGCGGGCCTTTTGCACGGTTTCACGGGCCTTGGCCATCTCGACCTGCTGCTTGAGGCTCTTGATTCGCGACTCGGCCTTGATGACCTGATCCTGCAACAGGTTGACCTGCTTGCTGAACTGATCGGCCAGTTCCTGCTCCTGATCACGCAGGGCTTCGATTTCGGCGATCTTGTTCGCGCACTCTACGGCCAAGGCTTCTTCACCCTTGCTCAGGGCCTGCATGGCGCGACCTTCCCAGTTGGCGATGCTGGTGGCATGTTCTTCAAGGCGCTGTGCAGACAGCTTGTGCTTGGCCTTGATAGTGATCAGCCCGTCGCGGGCCTTGACCAGCGCGTTCTCGGCGTCGCGGATTTCCTGGTCCAGAATGCGGATGGCATTGGCGTCGGCAATCGACTCGCCCACTTCGGAAGCACCACCACGAACGGCGGTGACCAGTTTTTTCCAGATACTCGTAGTCATGAATGTTCTCCGCCTGACAGCGCTGTTCAGTAGATGAAATGATCTTCAAAAGCATCGGCCGCACGGATCACGTTGTCCGCGAGGGTGAGGATTTCCTGCACGATTACGGTGAGCGACGAAGCAGCGCTCAGTGCGCCGAACAGGCAGTAGACTTCCTGATCGCCGCCCAGCTTTTCAATGCCGATCGAGGACAGTGGAAACAGGTCGCGACTGCGCAGCACAACGTCGTTGAAGGCCTGCACGTTCTTGATCTTGTTCACTTCGATCAAAGTCGCGTCGGCGAGAATCTGCTCGCCTTCCACGGCGATATAGATCGGCAGGTCGCCGTAGTCAGCCATGGTCAGCCTGATCCCCGAGGCATCGCCCTCGGTCACGTCGAGCTCGATCTTGCCGTTCGTCACCAGTTCCAGTTCGCTGAGTGCCTTCTGCAGAGAGCTGATGGTCCAGTGGGTATTCTCGGTCATGAAGTCCTCCAGTTTTATTCTGTCGCCCAAAAAGGGCTGTCTTAAGGCTTTTTCGATCCCCCGCAGGGCATCGACATTTTCGGGCCGGATCCAGAACTCGCGCTTCACCAGCCCCGCCTCCTTGAGCCGCTGACGCATTTCACGCATGTAATCGGTGGAACTCTTGGAAACCTTGGCCGGGACCGCTGCGTTATCGCCCTGGGCTTTACGAGGCATTGGCGCTTCCCTCTGTTGCTGGCCGTGGATCAGGTGAGCAACGTAGCAGATGTTTCTGAAGATAGATATGTATCACATGTGAGATTTTAAGGATCGAATTCCTATCGCCGCTAAACAAAACGAGATGAACTCTGAAAACCGCAAGGCTGAAACCTTGGTAACTGGATAAACACCAGTCTCTGTGGGAGCGAGCTTGCTCGCGAAGGCGATGGTTGCAACGCCTTTTTTCGTGGACTGTACCGGCACC
>NZ_JAHPJG010000014.1:0-186478 GCF_020515755.1 Pseudomonas sp. B20 | reverse complement strand
CTCCAGACCCGACCTCCTTCCTCGCTGACTTTTCACTCTAAAGCCTTGCAAACTATTGATCTACAAGGCTTTTTCGTTTCCGTCTGCGCCGGAAGTGGGGCGAATTATAGACACATCACAGAGGGCGTCAACCGTTAATTTGAACTTTCTTCGGAAACCAGCGTAACGCGCCCAAAAGCCTTCTTGCCGGCTTGGCAAACATGGGTCGCACCCAGCTTGAATACAAAGCTGCGATCCACGACCTCACCATCTATACGCACACCGCCAGAAGCCAGCAGATCACGAGCGACTGCTGCGTTCTTTACCAGGCCTGCTTTATTAAGGACCGCAGAGATCGGCATATCCTCGGCAGCAGCCACCGATATCTCCGGCAGATCATCCGGCAGCTCGCCTTCCTTCATACGGTTACCCGCAGAACGATGCGCATTGGCCGCAGCCTCCTCACCATGGAAACGAGCGACCAGCTCTTCGGCCAGCTTGATCTTGATGTCGCGAGGATTGGCACCCGCTTCGCAGTCAGCCTTCAGGCCGTCGATCTCTTCCATCGAGCGGAAGCTCAACAGCTCGAAGTAGCGCCACATCAGGGAATCAGGAATCGACACCAGCTTGCTATACATAATGCCTGGTGCTTCTTGAATGCCGACGTAGTTGCCCAGCGACTTGGACATCTTCTTCACGCCATCCAGGCCTTCCAGCAACGGCATGGTCAGAATGCACTGCGGCTCCTGCCCATAAGCGCGCTGAAGCTCGCGCCCCATCAGCAGATTGAATTTCTGATCGGTGCCGCCCAACTCGACGTCGGCCTTCAAAGCCACGGAGTCATAGCCCTGCACCAGCGGATAAAGGAATTCGTGAATGGCGATGGACTGATTGCTTTTATAGCGCTTGTCGAAATCGTCACGCTCGAGCATCCGCGCGACCGTGTACTGCGAGGACAGGCGAATGAAGTCAGCCGGACTCAGTTGGTCCATCCAGGTCGAGTTGAACGCGACTTCGGTCTTGGCCGGATCGAGAATCTTGAAGACCTGAGACTTGTAGGTTTCGGCGTAGTCGAGCACCTGCTCACGGGTGAGCGGCGGACGCGTGGCGCTTTTACCGCTCGGGTCGCCGATCATGCCGGTGAAATCACCGATCAGGAAGATGATCTGATGCCCCAGATCCTGGAACTGCCGCAGCTTGTTAATAAGCACGGTGTGCCCAAGGTGCAGATCAGGTGCAGTCGGATCGAAACCAGCCTTGATACGCAGTGGCTGGCCACGCTTCAGCTTCTCGACCAGCTCGGCCTCGACCAGGAGTTCATCTGCACCGCGCTTGATCAGCGCCAGCTGCTCTTCAACCGACTTCATTTCAGTCCCCAATTCAAAGGGAGCCAACCTTACAAGATCAGAGCCCAATTACAAGTTTTGCCCAGCGTTTGCCTGCGAATCAGTGACTGATACGCGGGAAGGGTTGCTTCGAGCAGGTTTTGGTTATATTTTATACAGTTATTTCATCTTCATCATGTCATTCATCTTTTCCATTTCACCTTTTTCAAAGTCAAATTACCTATGAAAGACACACCGCCTAAAGCGCCCCCGCTTTATCCGAAGAGTCACCTGCTCGCTGCAAGCGGCATCGCCGCATTGTTGAGCCTGGCTCTCCTGGTTTTTCCATCCAGCGATGTCGAAGCCAAACGAACGAACATTCCGCTTGATCTGGAGGCACCGGATCAGGACGTACAAGATCAAGACGCTCAACAAGCCACTCAAGCCACACCTGAAACCACCGAATCGCCATTTGCGCAGATCGACAATGCCGACGATCAGGCTCAAGACACCGCCAGTGCACAGCCTCAAGCAGAGAAACCCGCGCCAGCCGCTGCGAAGGATCCTGCTCACAGGGAAGTCACTGTCAGCAAGGGCGACACGCTGTCGACCCTGTTTGAAAAGGTCGGGCTGCCAGCTGCTACCGTTCATGAAGTACTGGCCAGCGACAAGCAAGCCAAGCAGTTCAGCAAGCTGCAGAATGGACAGACCCTGCAGTTCGAGCTGACGCCGGATGGCCAGCTCAAGCAATTGCATACCAAGCTCAGCGAAGTCGAGTCCATCAGCCTGTCGAAGACAGCAACTGGCGGTTACGCATTCAATCGCGAGATCAGTAAGCCCAACGTGCGTAACGCCTACGTACACGGGGTGATCAACAGCTCCCTGTCGCAGTCCGCGCAGCGTGCCGGCCTGACTCATAGCATGACGATGGACATGGCCAATATCTTTGGCTACGACATCGACTTCGCGCAGGACATCCGCAAGGGTGACGAATTCGATGTGGTATACGAACAGAAAGTGGTCAACGGCAAGAGCGTAGGTACAGGAAATATCCTGTCCGCCCGCTTCACTAACCGGGGCAAGACCTACACCGCCGTTCGCTATACCAACAAGCAGGGCAATACCAATTACTACACGGCCGACGGCAACAGCATGCGCAAGGCGTTCATCCGCACCCCGGTAGACTTCGCCCGCATCAGCTCGATGTTCTCGATGGGCCGCAAGCACCCGATCCTCAACAAGATCCGCGCCCACAAAGGCGTCGACTACGCAGCGCCACGCGGTACGCCGATCAAGGCAACCGGCGATGGCAAGGTTCTGCTCGCCGGCCGCCGTGGCGGATACGGCAATACCGTCATCATTCAGCACGGCGACACCTACCGCACGCTGTATGGTCACATGCAGGGCTTCGCCAAAGGCATACAGACCGGCGGCACTGTCAAGCAAGGTCAGGTTATCGGCTATATTGGAACTACCGGCCTGTCCACAGGCCCGCACTTGCACTACGAGTTTCAGGTCAATGGCGTCCACGTAGACCCACTGGGCCAGAAGCTTCCGATGGCGGACCCGATCGCCAAATCCGAAAAACAGCGGTTCATGCAGCAAAGCCAGCCGTTGATGGCACGCATGGATCAGGAAAAAGCCACCACGCTGGCCTCGAATAAAAGGTAATCCATGGACTTCTTCTATATAGGTGTGATGTCTGGCAGCAGTCTCGATGGGATTGATATCGCCCTTTTGAAGCAGGATGACCGATCAAGGCTTCTGGCCACTCACTACATCCCCATGCCGGAAGACCTGTATGCCGAGCTGCTGGGGCTCTGCTCCAGCGGTGTGGATGAGCTTGCACGTGCTGCAATTGCGGAGCAAAAGTGGTGCAGGCTGGTCGCACAGGGCGTGCAGACTCTGCTGAAAGATCAAAACATGGTGCCCGCTCAGATTCGCGCCATCGGCAGCCACGGCCAGACTATTCGTCACGAGCCTGCGCGCGGCTACAGCATTCAGATCGGCAACCCTGCCCTGCTGGCAGAGCTGACTGAAATTACCGTGGTCAGCGACTTCCGCCGCCGCGATATCGCAGCAGGCGGACAGGGCGCACCTCTGGTACCGGCTTTCCACGAAGCGCTGTTCGACGACAACAAGGATCATCGCGCCGTATTGAACATCGGCGGGTTCAGCAACCTGAGCCTGATCGAGTCCGATCGCCCGGTGGAAGGCTTCGACTGCGGACCCGGTAACGTCCTGCTCGATGCATGGATACAGTCACAGCGCCACGAGAGCTACGACAAGGATGGCGCGTGGTCGGCGAGCGGCAAGGTTGATTCTGCGCTGCTCAAGAAACTGCTCAGCGATCAGTTTTTCCTGACCAAGGGCCCCAAGAGTACAGGCCGGGAAGTATTCAACCTGGGCTGGGTTCACCACCATCTGTTCCAGTTGCCAACGCTGGCTCCAGAAGATGTACAGGCCACTCTGCTGGAACTGACAGCGTTGACGATCACCGAATCCCTGCAATCGGCTCAAGCGATTACCCGGGAGCTTCTGGTCTGTGGTGGCGGTGCGCATAACAAGGCGCTGATGAAACGCCTTGCAGAGCTGTTGCCCGGCACAGAGGTCAGCAGTACCGAGAAGTTCGGCGTAGACCCTGACTGGGTTGAGGCGATGGCGTTTGCCTGGCTGGCTCATTGCTGCCTCGAAGGCGTTCCGGCCAACCGTCCGACGGTGACCGGCGCCAAGGGCAGACGCGTTCTGGGCGCGATCTACCCCGCCTGATACCTGCTGTAATGCAAAACGCCGCTCAATGAGCGGCGTTTTTGTGTACAGCAAGCTTCGATCAGATCGAGAACGAAGAACCACAGCCACAGGTTGTGGAGGCATTCGGGTTCTTGATCACGAATCGCGAGCCTTCAAGCCCTTCCTGATAATCGACTTCTGCGCCGGCCAGGTACTGAAAGCTCATCGGATCGACAACCAGGCTTACGCCCTCGCGCTCGACGATGGTGTCATCGTCTGACACATCTTCATCGAAAGTAAAACCGTACTGAAAACCTGAGCAACCGCCACCTGTAACGAATACACGCAGTTTGAGACGATCATTGCCCTCTTCGTCGACCAGGGTTTTCACCTTGTGCGCTGCATTTGGAGTGAACTCCAAAGCGGTAGGCGTGAAGGATTCGACACTCATGTCTGATATCTCCCGGCGTTAGCCGTCGTAATGCGTAATGACGGCATTATCCGCTTCTCCTAGAAAATCGGTCAACTATTTGATCGGGAGCAGCTACAAGCTACAAGCTACAAGAGCATGGCCAGCCCGCCTTTGCCTTGCAACTTGAAGCTTGCCGCTTGAAGCTCAAAGCTGCCTCCCTCAGGGCATCATGCCCGCATGAGACAACCCGGCGCGCTCATCAAGGCCGAACAGGATGTTCATGTTCTGCACCGCCTGACCCGACGCACCTTTGACCAGGTTGTCGATCACCGAAAGCACGACGACCAGATCGCCGCCCTGCGGACGATGCACTGCGATCCGACACACGTTGGCGCCACGCACACTGCGGGTTTCGGGATGGCTGCCCGCTGGCATCACATCCACGAATGGCTCGTCGGCGTAGCGCTTCTCGAACAGTGCCTGCAGATCCACCGAGCGATCAGTGACCGTTGCATAGAGCGTGGAGTGAATGCCGCGAATCATCGGCACCAGGTGTGGCACGAACGTCAGGCCGATGTTGCCACCGGCAGCACGACGCAGCCCTTGGGTAATTTCAGGCAGGTGACGGTGGCCCTTCACGGCGTAGGCCTTGAAGCTTTCATTGGCTTCCGAGTACAGCGAACCGATATTCAGACCACGGCCCGCTCCGCTCACGCCAGATTTGCAGTCGGCAATCAGACGAGTGTTATCGGCAATACCGGCTTCAAGCAGCGGCAGGAAACCCAACTGGGTAGCGGTCGGATAGCAACCCGGCACGGCGATGAGTCGCGCGTTCCTGATCTGTTCGCGGTTGACTTCCGGCAGCCCGTACACAGCGTCTTCCAACAGTTGCGGAGCGCCATGAGGCTGGCCGTACCACTTGGCCCACTCGACCGGGTCCTGCAGACGGAAGTCGGCAGACAGGTCGATCACTTTGGTGCCTGCCGCGAGCAATTCGCCAGCCAGGGCATGAGCGACACCGTGGGGCGTGGCGAAGAACACCACATCGCAGGCGCCCAGGGTTTTCACGTCAGGCACGCTGAACGCGAGGCCGTCGTAGTGCCCGCGCAGGTTCGGATACATGTCGGCGACTGGCATGCCGGCCTCCGAGCGCGAGGTAATGACCACTACTTCTGCCTGCGGATGCTGTGCCAACAGACGCAGCAACTCGACCCCGGTGTAACCCGTGCCGCCGACGATACCGACCTTGACCATAACCTGCCCTCAACGAAACAACTGGAAAGCGGTCGATAATAGGAGCCTATCGCCTCTGCGACAACCGACAACGTGACGTATGGGCGCACAAGACACTACTATTCGGCCACCGTGAACCTGGGAATAATCAAAAATGCTCTATCTATGGATAAAGGCGCTTCATGTCATTTCAATGGTCTGCTGGTTTGCAGCCCTGTTCTATCTGCCAAGACTGTTCGTCTATCACTCGATGAGTGAGGACACGGTCAGCCGCGAGCGTTTCATCGTCATGGAGCGCAAGCTGTACCGTGGCATCATGACCCCGGCAATGATCGCAACGCTGGTCTTCGGCGGCTGGCTGATCAGCTTCGACCCCAGCGGTTATTTCAGTCAGGGCTGGATGCACGCCAAGCTCGCACTGGTTGTCCTGCTGATCGGCTATCACCACGTCTGCGGCGCACAGATGAAACGCTTTGCCCGTGGTGAAAATGGCCGCAGCCATGTGTTTTATCGCTGGTTCAATGAAATCCCGGTACTGATCCTGATCGCCATCGTCATTCTGGTTATCGTCAAACCCTTCTGATTCCAAGAGTTACCCGGCCTCATCAGTAACGCGACAGGGCGCTCTGTCTCAGACAGGCGCCCGGCACTGTTCTTCACTTAAAGACAAGGAAGCCCCGTATGGCCGATTCACACTTCAAGATTGTATTTGAAGGGCAGGTGCGTGAAGGCGTCGAGCTCGACACCGCAAAGGCCAACCTGGCGGGGCTGTTCAAAAGCGAACCGTCTGCAGTGCAAAAGCTGTTCAGCGGTCAACCCGTCGCGCTCAAGCGTGGGATTACTTACCAGGATGCGGAACGCTACCTGAAGGCGCTGAACGATGCGGGCGTCGAAGCACGCATCGAACCGGACATTGAAATCAGCCTGAGTCTGGATGAGGTGGTCAGCCAGCCCTCCCCCAAACCCGCGCATCTGGAAATATCGCCCTATGCTCCGCCCAAGGCACAGGTTGGCGCCGATCAGCCCGGTCATTCAACGCTGAAGGTGCTGAGTATCAACGGGCGTATCGGGCGCTTGCGCTATCTGGCGTGGAGCATGGTCCTGAGCGCCGCAACGCTGGTGCTGGTAGGTGTGTGCCTGCTGGTCATGAACGGTTCGCTGGTCGCCGGCGGCCTGCTGATGGCGGTGGTGCTCGTCGTGTTCGCGGTCATCGGCGCGCAGATCGGCGTTCAGCGGCTGCACGATCTGGGTTGGTCGGGCTGGCTTCTGCTGCTGACCATGGTGCCGTTCGTAGGCAGCATCTTCCCGTTCCTGATGATCCTGCTGCCCGGAACAAAAGGCCCCAACGCATTCGGCCCGCCGTCGCCACCGAACTCCAGAGGTGTGAAGACCCTGGCCATTCTGTGGGTGTTACTCATCCCCATTGTCCTGATCGGGCTCACTGCTGGCGGCGGAGGTATGCTGCGCGATGAGCTGGAATTGCAGACCGATGAATACGAGCAATCCCTTCCCTATGACGACGAAGAAAGCCATGACAGTGCCTTGACCGCGCCAGCGGATGTCAACATAGGGCCCGAAGAACAAAGCGACAAGTAATAGACTGCTCACGGTTCGGCAGACTGCCGGTCGTAACACGCTCAATGGAGAAATGCATGACCCGTTACGCCCTGATCACCGGCGCGTCCAGCGGCATAGGCCTGGCGATGGCCGAAGCGCTGGCACGTCGCGGTCGCAACCTGATCCTGGTCGCCCGCCAGCGCGACCTGCTGGAAACAATTGCACTGGAGTTGACTCAGCGTTTTGGCGTGGAAGTGCTGTTTCGAGCCTGCGATCTGGGCGAGCCACTGAGGCTCTCGGGCTTTCTGCTGGAGCTGGAAGACGGTGCCCACCAGATTGATCTGCTGGTCAACGCTGCGGGCATCGGCACCTGCGGACCTTTTCTGGCTCAGGACTGGAGCGCCGAGCAGGACCTGATCGATCTGAATATTCTGGCCCTGACGCGCCTGTGCCACACGGTCGGCAACCTGATGGCCATTCAGGGCGGCGGCCAGATACTCAACATCGCCTCGGTGGCGGCGTTCCAGCCCGGGCCATGGATGAGCACCTACTACGCAAGCAAGGCGTATGTGCTGCATTTTTCCGAAGGGCTGCGCGAGGAAGTGAAGAAGGCCGGGGTGAAGGTCTCGGTGCTGTGCCCCGGTCCGACCAGGACGGCTTTTTTTCGCACCGCACAGTTGCAGGTCAATGTGGATAACCTGATGAGCCCCGAAGAAGTGGCGCTGTATACCGTTCGCGCACTGGCAAAAAACCGTGCGGTGATCACTCCAGGTTTCAGTAACCGGTTGTGGACGCTCAGCCCGCGCCTGGTTTCACGCTGGCTGGCTCGTCAGATCAGCGGCTACATCAACAAGAAATACTGCCCGCGCTGACCGACAAACGGCTGGGCGAGCCGCGTCTTGCTCAGTACACTCGGACGCGCTGAAGCACAGCGATACCCTGTGACGACCATCAACCGACAAGGAGCAAACGGCTGTGGACACTTTGTTTACCAAGATCATCAATCGGGAAATCCCGGCGAAGATCATCTATGAAGATGATCAGGTACTGGCCTTTCACGACATCGCCCCACAGGCACCCGTGCATTTTCTGGTTATCCCGAAAAAGCCTATCCGCACCCTGAACGATCTGACCGAGGAAGACAAAGGCCTGGCCGGACATATCCTGTTCACGGCGCAGCGTCTGGCCCTCGAGCTGGGCTGCGAAGAAGGCTTCCGCGTGGTGATGAACTGCAATGAGCTGGGCGGTCAGACCGTCTACCACATTCACATGCACGTACTCGGTCAGCGTCAGATGAACTGGCCACCGGGCTGAGCCAGCGTTTTCGGGCTTCCCGGCCGACCAGTGCGTATGAGCAGCGCTGGTCGGATGATACAAGCCCTGCCCGCTCCGGCCGATTGGGGTAAACTGCCCGCATGATCTTCCGGAGGTGCCCATGGCTACCGAACGTCAATATTCCCCCCTCGACCGTCTGTTACTGCAAGCCGACAGCGCGATGCGCACCTTGCTACCATCCAGCGCGCACTCGCAGCGCCCCTCCCCCGCGGTTGTTCAGCCTGAACACAAGATGAGCGAAGTCGACACGCGCCACGTCGCGGGTCTGATGCGCATCAACCATACCGGCGAAGTCTGCGCCCAGGCGCTTTATCAGGGCCAGGCGCTGACGGCAAAGCTGCCCAAGGTGCGCAAGGCGATGGAGCATGCGGCTGAAGAAGAAATCGATCATCTGGTCTGGTGCGAACAGCGCATTCATCAGCTGGGCAGCCATACCAGTGTGCTGAACCCGCTGTTCTACAGCCTGTCCTTCGGGATGGGCGCAATAGCCGGTGTTATCAGCGACCGGGTCAGCCTGGGTTTCGTCGCGGCGACCGAAGATCAGGTCTGCAAGCACCTGGCTGAACACCTGGAACAACTGCCGACCGAAGACGGCAAGTCCCGGGCTATCCTGCAACAGATGCTCAGTGATGAAGAACACCACGCTGAGTCCGCACTGGAGGCAGGCGGTTTTCGCTTCCCGGCACCGGTCAAGTTCGGCATGAGTGTGCTGGCCAAGGTCATGACCAAGTCGACTTATCGCATCTGACAATGCGTATACAACGCCCATAAAAAAGGCGCCTGCATCAGGCGCCTTTTTAATGTCCGGAATCCGGGTTTATACGGCGACGTTGCGGCCGTAGAAGATTTCCAGCATTTCGTGTTTGACCTTGGCGGTCACTTGCTCGCGCTGCTCGGGGGACAAGTTGCTGGTGGCGTCGCCAAACAGGTAGTTGTCCAGTTCGAACTGCTTGAGCAGCATCTTGGTGTGAAACAGGTTTTCCTGATACACGTTCACGTCGGTCATCTGGTAACCGTTGCGCGTGTCTTCGGACAGGTAGTTCTGGATCGAGTTGATCTCGTGGTCGATGAAGTGCTTCTTGCCTTCCACGTCACGGGTAAAGCCGCGCACGCGATAATCGACGGTCACGATATCCGACTCGAACTTATGGATCAGGTAGTTCAACGCCTTGAGCGGTGAAATAACGCCACAGGTCGACACATCGATATCCACGCGGAACGTGGCAATACCGTCAACCGGATGAATTTCCGGGTAGGTGTGGACCGTGATATGGCTCTTGTCCAGGTGCGCCAGGATGGTTTCCGGCAGTGGACCTGGCGACTCTTCGATCTGGCTTTCGGTAGGCGTCACCGGCTGCTCCGAGATCAGAATGGTCACACTGGCACCTTGTGGATCGTAATCCTGACGCGCAATGTTCAGGATGTTGGCACCAATGATATCGACAACATCAGTCAGAATCCGCGTCAGGCGTTCTGCGTCGTACACACTGTTGATGTACTCGACATACGCCTGCTGGTCCTGCGGGGTTTCCGCATAGCAGATGTCATAAATGTTGAAGCTCAAGGTCTTTGTCAGGTTATTGAACCCGTGGAGCTTGAGTTTGCTTTTCACCGTTAAAAACTCTCTATATGGGTGCGGCGCCAGCCGCGTGATCAAGCATGCCCGTCAGGTGAGCCCGGCTCATCTGCGTAGGACGGTTAACACCTCTTCGCGTTGGCGATTTTGGTTGTCTGTTCGGACCGGCAGCAGAAAACCAATACATGCTGCGCCCGTAAAAAGTGGCGCATTATGCAGACGTCCGAAGCCGTCTGCCAGAGTGTGCGCCGTTTTTATGATCGTTGGATGTCTGGCGTTCAGCCCAGTTCGACAATTTCATAATCGTGAGTGATCTTCACACCCGCGTTGCCGAGCATGATCGAGGCCGAGCAATACTTCTCTGCGGACAGTTCGATCGCCCGCTTGACCTGTGCCTCTTTCAAACCTCGTCCCTTGACGACGAAGTGCAGATGGATTTTGGTGAACACTTTCGGGTCTTCATCGGCACGTTCGGCATCCAGAAACGCCTCGCAGCTTTCCACGGGTTGGCGCGACTTTTTCAAAATGCTCACAACGTCGAAGTTGCTGCAGCCACCCAGACCGATCAAGACCATTTCCATCGGGCGTACGCCCAGATTGCGACCACCGCTTTCCGGCGGACCATCCATTACCACCACATGACCACTACCGGATTCGCCGAGGAACATGGCTTCGCCAGCCCATTGGATGCGTGCCTTCATCGCCAAGACTCCACTGTAAAAAAGGGGTCGCCAGCTTAGCACAGGGCCAAAAGCTGCCCGGAAGAAATGCCTTTTGTAGGAAATGCGTAGGAATATTCGCAAATAGCTTCCTACACGTCTGGAAAAGCTGGCGAGAATAAAGGCGCAGCCGATACCTATAGGTATGCCATTTGGCCATACACCTTATTTCGGAAGTCTCGCATGGTCGCAATAACCTTTACGCCCAAAGCAAACAGTCTGGACAAGCTGCTGCCCCATGCAGAACGCCGCCGCTGCCCCGCGAAAACCAACATTATCAATGCTGGTGAGCGCTCCGAGTCGTTGTTTCTGATCCTCAAGGGTTCAGTCACGGTTGTGATCGAGGATGACGAGCGCCGGGAGATGATCGTCGCCTACCTCAACAGCGGGGATTTCTTCGGCGAACTGGGGCTGTTTGAGCAACCGGGCAAGGAGTCCGTGCGCAGCGCCTGGGTGCGGGCCAAGACCGAATGCGAAGTGGCCGAGATTTCATATGACTCGTTCCGCGAACTGACCAGGCAAGAGCCGGAAATTCTGTATGCGCTTGGCAGCCAGATGGCCGAGCGCCTGCGCAACACAACGCGCAAGGTCGGTGATCTGGCGTTTCTCGATGTCACCGGGCGAGTGGCTCGCACGTTGCTCGAGCTGTGCAAGCAGCCGGATGCAATGACTCACCCGGACGGCA
The DNA here is from genome assembly GCF_020515755.1 of Pseudomonas sp. B20. Lineage (NCBI taxonomy): Bacteria > Pseudomonadati > Pseudomonadota > Gammaproteobacteria > Pseudomonadales > Pseudomonadaceae > Pseudomonas > Pseudomonas sp. B20. The sequence continues at coordinate 174,927 of NZ_JAHPJG010000014.1, read as the reverse complement.
TGCAGATCAAGATTACCCGACAGGAAATCGGACGCATCGTCGGCTGTTCGAGGGAAATGGTCGGACGTGTGCTCAAGGCCCTTGAAGAGCAGAGCCTGGTCAACGTCAAAGGAAAGACCATGGTGGTCTACGGGACACGCTGAGCCCTTGGTATTCAGAGCCCGGCGAGCAGCTTCCGGTAAGCCTGCGCCAGACGCTCCAGGACATCAGCGCCAGAAAACGCCTCGTACAGTGCAATGTGGCTTTCGGCCTGAACACGCGGCTCAAGCTCGCACAACTCATTGAAGCGATTTACCGCAGCCGCCATCTGAACGCGCTCGTTTTCCAGCAGCAAGGCACCGTGCGCCAGCACTACAGGACGCGTTCCGCCCTGACTCTGACGCCAGCGCTGAGCCGTTCCAACCATCTTGCGACCATCGAGATTGACGTTGAAGCGGCCGTCGCAGAATGCACCCGCCACCTCGCCCAGCGAAGCCTGCCCGCCCAACTCGGTCAACAGATCGAGAATCGGCTGACACAATCGCAGGTAGGCGGTTTCTATGCGGTCACGATCAACGTCAGTGGGCGGTTGCGCGTAGACCAGCGCGATATTCAGCGTGGCAGAGGACTGCGGCACTGGCTCGCCGCCGGTTTCACGCAAGAGGACAGGCCACGCCTTGTCCGACAGGGTCTCGCTGGCCTCGGCAAAACCCGGTAAACGGCTCATCCGCCGTGGCATGACCAAAGCCCGATCGTTGGGTCGCCAAAACAGCAGACCGTGATCTGCCACCCCGGAGCATACCGACGCCAGAAGATCCTGCTCGGCCTGCAGGCCTTGTTCGACACAAATGTCGATGATCGAGTCGTGCATGCCGGACCTCGGGAGGGTGTTCAGCTCAATGCGCTCAGTCGATGGACGAAGCGCTTACCGCTATTTTTCGCTCAGGGAAGAACAACCGCTGCAGCTCGGCGCCAGGGTGTTCGGCACGCATGAAGGCCTCGCCCACTAGAAACGAATAGACATCGCTGATTTCCATCAGCTCGACATCCGCACGATTGAGAATGCCGCTTTCGGTAACGACCAGGCGATCACGCGGAATACGCGGCAGCAAGTCCAGCGTGGTTTCCAGGCTCACGTCAAAGGTATGAAGATTGCGATTGTTGATGCCCACCAGCGGTGTATCGAGCGTCTTGAGTGCGCGATCCAGCTCGTCGCCGTCGTGCACCTCGACCAGCACATCCAGCTTCAGGCCCTTGGCAACGGCAGCCAGTTCAGCCAGTTGCACGTCATCCAGTGCCGACACGATCAGCAGAATGCAGTCAGCGCCCAGAGCACGTGCTTCGACCACCTGATAGGGGTCGATCATGAAATCCTTGCGGATCACCGGCAGGTTGCACGCCGCGCGGGCCTCCTGCAGATAGGCATCGGCGCCCTGAAAGAAGTCCACGTCGGTCAGCACCGACAGACAGGTCGCGCCACCGGCCTGATAACTTCTGGCGATCTCGCCCGGCAGGAAGTGTTCGCGGATGACGCCCTTGCTTGGCGAGGCTTTCTTGATTTCCGCGATAACGGCGGGCTGCTTTGCCTTGGCCTGAGTGATCAATGCGTTGGCAAAGCCACGTGGCGCGTCGGCCCGGGCAGCCTGTTGTTCAAGCTCGGCCAGGCTCACAATCGCACGACGAGCCGCGACTTCCTCGGCCTTTCGGGCAAGGATCTTTTCCAGTACGGTTGGCACACTCATGCTTCGTTCTCCTGCTTGAATACCGCCGTGAAGGCACCCAGCTCTTCCAGTTTTTCCCGCGCCAGACCAGTGTGCAGCGCATCGTGCGCCAGGGCCACGCCCTCTTTCAGGCTGGTGGCGTGATCTGCAGCATAAAGCGCGGCGCCGGCGTTGAGCACGATCATTTCCGCAGCTTTCTGACCGTTCTCGGTCTTGCGACGTCCCAGCGCATCGCGGATCAGCTCCAGCGAAGCCGCGGGGCTTTCCACGGCAAGGCCGTACAGGCTCTGACTCTTGATGCCGAGGTCTTCGGGCTGTACCCAGTACTCGGTGACTTCGCCGTTTTTCAGCTCCGCGACGAAGGTCGGTGCGGCCAGACTGAATTCGTCCAGGCCGTCCTGCGAGTGGACCACCAGCACATGCTTGCTGCCCAGACGCAGCAGCACTTCGGCCAGCGGGCGGCACAGCGCCTGGTTGAACACGCCGACGATCTGATGACGGACGCCGGCCGGATTGGTCAGCGGGCCAAGCATATTGAACAGTGTGCGCAGACCCAGCTCGCGACGCGGCCCGGCAGTGTGCTTCATGGCCGTGTGATGAGACTGGGCGAACATGAAGCCAATACCCACGCTGTCGATGCAACGCGCCACCTGAACAGGCGTGAGGTTCAGGTAAACCCCGGCGGCCTCGAGCAGATCGGCACTGCCGCTTTTGCCCGAGACAGCACGATTACCGTGCTTGGCCACGGTGCAACCTGCGGCTGCGATGACGAAAGCAGACGCGGTCGACACGTTGAAGATGTTCGCGCCGTCGCCGCCCGTACCCACGATGTCGACCACGCCGTCCAGGGTTTTCAGTTCGACCTTGCCGGCCAGCTCGCGCATCACCGACACCGCACCGACGATTTCATCGATGGTTTCGCTCTTCATGCGCATGCCCATCAGAAACGCACCGATCTGCGCTTCAGTGCATTGGCCGGTCATGATTTCGCGCATCACATCGCTCATCTCTTCAGTGGTCAGGTCCAGTTGGTTGACCACGCGATTGAGCGCGCTTTTGATATCCATGGGGGTACTCATAAAAAATCCTTAGCCCTGACGCTGGCCGCCGCTCTGCTTGAGAAAATTGGCGAACAGCTCGTGGCCCTGCTCGGTCAGGATCGACTCGGGGTGAAACTGCACCCCTTCGACGTTCAGTGTCTTGTGGCGCAGGCCCATGATCTCATCGACCGAACCGTCTTCCAGCGCAGTCCAGGCCGTCACTTCCAGGCAGTCGGGCAGCGTATCCTGCTTGACCACCAACGAGTGGTAGCGGGTGACCACCAACGGATGATTCAAGCCATCGAACACCCCGCCGTCTTGGTGAATGACCGGGCTGGTTTTGCCATGCATGACCTGACGCGCACGAACCACGTCGCCGCCAAAGGCCTGACCGATGGACTGATGCCCCAGGCACACGCCCAGAATCGGCAGCTTGCCCGCGAAGTGCTTGATCACATCCAGCGAGACGCCGGCTTCATTGGGCGTGCACGGGCCAGGCGAGACCACGATGCGCTCCGGGTTCAGGGCTTCGATCTCGGCGATGCTCAGTTCGTCATTGCGAATGACTTTGACGTCCGCCCCCAGCTCACCGAGGTACTGCACGACGTTGTAGGTAAACGAATCGTAGTTATCGATCATCAGCAGCATTTTGCTATCAACCTTTTGATTTACTGACTTGATTCAGGCCTTCCGGATTCTGCTTCACTCATGCATCCCCACGTCAGCCACAAGGCCGGGGGACGGAGAAAAGCATCATAAAATCGAAGGCATACAGGTACGGGTCCGGCAGGGCCGGCAAGGAAATAGTCAGGCGCGCCAACGCCAACGGGCGTGAGCCTTGATAACGCGCATCAAAAGCTTGCTGACTGTCGTCACGGAAGGGGTCTCATCGGTACGTTTCAGGACATTAGCGTACCGAATCGGCCGGTGCAATATGAATGTACCGGGCCGCGCCGATTGAAAAGGAGTTAAAGGCTGAAAAGAGGGCCGCGCCTCCTTGTGGAGGCGGGATTGAGGCAGGGGCACGATGGCCGAGGGTGGGGAGCCGAGAGGAACATCAGTGCGCAATCTCGCGCACGTAGGCTTGGCAGGCCTTCAAAGCGATCAATCCCTGATCGCCGTAGTCGGTGATGGCGACAATTCGTCCAGCAGCCGCTGGGTCAAGTTCGCCTCGCGAGCTTCCATGAACCACGCCGCCGGTATCGGTGCCGGCTGGCATGCCATCACGGTTGGCGGGGCTGTTGGCGAGGAGGACTGACAAGCGCAAATCAGCGGTAGCCAGGCGATCACGCAAACGAGCCTGAGCAGTCTGTGCATCGCTCAACTCCTTGTGGATGGTTGTATCGTTGGTGTGCAAACGGACTTCCAGCGCCCGTCGTTGTGCCTGCTCGGCGTTCTGCCAGTCGACTAGCGCGAGCGCCGCCTGCTCGCGCTCGCGCTGCCACGTCAGCTGTTGCGCGGACAGTTGCAGGCCATAGCGGGCCGCCTGCCATGTCCAGGCGGCCCATGTACCCAGCCCTGACCCCAGCACGAATGCGAGGATCAGGCATCGCATATCCAGCACTTTCACGGCAGCACCTCCAATGCCCGCTGGTAAAGCGCCTGCCGATCCGCCAGGCCGTTGGTACCGCCGTTGATGCGGCGGGTGATCATCAGAAAATCACCCTTGTCTGCCAGCGCGTTGAGGTTGGCACGGTCCCAGAACCATGCCGCCGACATGGCCGCGTGGTCGGGTTGTTCGAGCAGTTGCGGCTGGGCAAGCAAGTCCAGTCCGAGCGCCTCCCCGCACGCCTCGTAGTTGGTCCGCCCCGTCACCTGAATCAGCCCACGGCCCCGATACAGCTGACCGTCGCCATCTGCCTCTGGCGTGTTGCCCAGACGCAGCGCCAACTGGCCCGTGTCGTACTTCGCCAGGTAGCTGTCACTACCCAGCTCACGCACATAACGAAGCTGCCCGGACTCATGCCCTATCTGAGCGATGAACGCGGCGATACGCAGGCGAGTGTCGATGGCGTAACGGGCCATGGCGATGTTGAGAGCAGGAACGAAAACGCCGGCTTTAGAGCCGGCGTTGGGGAGGATTTGCAGTAGTTGTTGCTGGTTGATAGGCATGGTTACTCCTGCCTTGCTTATGACGCTCGTCAGTGCCCCCAATCGACGAAGCTCTCGTGACTCAAGAGCGACGCGCATTAGGGGTAAAAAACACCCCATCATTGACCTGAGTCGTTAGCAGCAGTCATATCGGCAGGTCGCGGCCATAGCGAAAGCAGAAACAACAACTCCAGCCTCATCGCTGGCGCCGGATGCAATTCGTTTTCGCGCACGCCCTGCCAAATGGCTAACTACTCAGAAGGTGGCACATACACAAAAGGCTGCGCAGGCGCCACTGGCCAGTCGAACTTCCTTGGGTAACCTGGCACTGTGTCAATTAGGGAAAGCTGCACGCGATAAAGACGGAACGCGTACAGCTCAGCGTTTATTGCTGGCACGGATTTCAATTGCTCTTCGGTCGCCAGATTCATTGCTATGGCGTCTTGAAGAATATCCAGTTCGTCCAGCAACGAGTGGATTCGATAGGTAGCGTTACTTGATAAGTTATTTCGCTGACTCGTCACCAGCTGCAGGACCGCCTCCTCGGTCGGCTCGAGAACCGGGCCGAACTCACCGGCGAGGGCACGGTTAAACAGATCGACGCCGTGAGCAGCGGAGTCGTTGGGAGACGCACTAAAAGGCACCTCGCCGTAAGTGTCTTTAAACTCTGCAAACAACACCCACAGATTAATGTATGTGTGTGTCATATCGGACCAACGTGGATCACGAGCGCTTATTACTGTGTACATATGAATACCTTTGATTTTCTATTGAGAGAGTATGGATTTATGAATAATTGACGCTTGCGGGCGTCAGCGGACCTCCCGTTTCGTTTGATGACAGGAACTAAAACGCCGGCGGTGGGGCCGGCGTCAGGGATGATGTTCAGTTGTTGCTACTGGTCGAGAGGCATTGATCCTCCTCTGGGGCTTGCGGGATGAGCCCACCCCATGAGCCGATAAGGTTCTCCTGTTCAAAAGATTAAATGGCGAATAAAACAACGCCCCCTCAGAGCGGGGCGTCAGGACTTGGGCAGCTCGTCTGCACTTACGCCGGTGACGAACTCACTATTTCGCTTGAATTGCTGGTAACGCTCGTCGGTATCCTCGACCAGCGCTTGATTGGGATACTCGGCATCATCCTGAATGCAGGCGAACACTGCGATAATGGTTTTACCGTCTTTGGAAAGTTGTACGTGGATCATGGACCACCTCAGAATTTGTAGCCGGAAATATTGAGAGCACCTTCTTTATAAGTACCTGACTGCACACCTGTAGACCAATAAATAGTTTGAGGCGTAATCAGTCTCAAGTTAGAGAAGGAGCCTGTTTCAATGTCTTGAACCGTCTCTGACATACTGTTTCCAGCTACCTGCTGAATACCTATGCCCGACACGGATGAAGCAATAGTTATCGCAGCATTTACAGTATTGACGCCAGCTATGGATAACCAACCAGTGAGCGCCTTCGCCGAAACAGGAACAACAGAAGCCAGGTTTATCGACTTGGTAGTCGTAATAGCAACGGTAGTCGCGGCCACTTTTTCGCTTACGACGCTAACCTCCCGGCCATCCATAAAACCGATCTGGAACAGCGAGCTCCTAGTCCTCCAGATACTCACTAATGCGGAGGCTGTAAAACCGCCAGGCATGTTTGCTCCGGTATACACCTCGCTCGCTGTCGTCGAGGTGACATCAGTGCACAGCAAGGCAGAAGCCCCTGTCAGAGGGTTGTAGATCGCATAGATAGCAACGAACCCATTCGCTGGCGGCGTCCCCGTATCCATACCGCCGCTGCCTACGGTGTTCAGGTTGATCGTCTTGTTGAATGCGCCAAGCCGATATCCCATCCCACCCAAACCGGTCTCGACAACCAGTTCATCCGCCGTGATCGTTGCGGACGCGGAAGCGCTGACCACACTCATGATCAAATTGCGGGCGCTGCCAACAACCGTGGTGGGTACCAAACCAGGATCGTCGTTCGACACGGCCTCACGCCAGCCAGTCCAGATGCTACTTGCCTGCGTGCGCCAGAATTTGCGGCTACCGGCTCCCAATTGAGTAACAACCTGCAGGCAACCGCCGTTGTTGTAGGGAATGACCTCTACTGAACTGTTCGTTGGCAACGGTTGATTAAGCGTTGTTGGACTGGTGCGATACCAGCCCCCCTGAACAACGAGGTTGAGGTCCGTCACTAACAAACTGGTGGTTACACCCAAGCCAAGCGCAGTAAGAGCAGCCTGTACAAATGCCGTGTTTGCAATGGACAAATCGTTATCACCAGGCGCTGCGGTAGGAGCCTTCGGATCCCCGATGAAGACAGGAGAATCGATTCCCGCCACTTCGGTGATTTTGCCGCGCTTGGTGATGTAGATCGCATCAGGGTTAAAAACAAGCTCTACCCACTCCGCCGCATTGAGCTTCAACGTATTGCTGCCGGCACCGAATAGAGAGATGACCTCAGCACCATTGGCCTTGATAGTTGCCGCTGCTGGCGATGCGTTATGAAAGGTTATCGACTTACCTACCACTACGTTCGCCTTGGAAGGCAAGGTCAGCGTGATACCACCGGCATTGATTCTGTGCCAATGCCCCGCCGCTCCGGGCAACAGAGTTTCAGAAGCGGTGTAGCCAAACCCGGCACCTTTGTAGGCCTGCCTGACCTGCGAACCTATCTGCGTGATAGCCGACGCGAGCTGGTCTGTTCTGGTTTCATCAGGCTGCTCACCACCGGCTGCCATCGCATTCAAAATCTCCTGCGTGATCGAGTTACCCCACTGCGCAGGAATAAGCGAACCGGGCATGCCGGTCGCCGGGTTTTCATCTACAAACTTGCCGCTTGCCAGGCCTACGCCCGGCACACTCTTGGGATAATCCACATTGTGTTCCTCAGTTGAAGTTTACGAATTCGACGCTGTGCGCCGGTGCTGCTCGACGGATCAAACATTCGATTGCGAGCCCGGGATTCACCCCGAACCGCTCGCCCCAGTAGCTGGCCCCGAAGCGTCGGCCCAGGCGCTGGCGCCCGCCGGTGTTCAGGGTCCACATGAATTGCGCGCTCCAGGTGCCGAAATGCGCCCGACCAAAACGCGAACGCCCCATACGGGGCGCTCGGTGTTCGGTCACGGTGGCATCGGGGTAGCCCTGGCTGATGGCGATGTCGATGTAGAACGCCGCGTTCTGCCCTCCTGTCGCCACGAGCCGCTGGCGCACCGACAGGCGCCGGTCTGCGAACAACGGTTTGAGCCCCAGGCACGGGTCAGGCAGGTTCATCACCCGCTCCCAGTCCGGGACCAGCTCACTGACGGTGGCGGGGTCCATCTCGTTGAGCAGGTCGAACGCGCGGCCATCGATGCGTGCGAACTCGCGGGACAGGCCGGTAATCACCTGCTGCAATTCCGGCACCCGCTCCGGATCCCATGCGGGACCGGGTGGCAACAGCGCCTGCAGTTGTCCGGCGTAGTGTTCGGCAGTTCTTATGACGACCATTGAATACCCCCGAACGTGAGCAGCTGGTTGGCCGCAGCAGTAACGTTGGCCACGGGTGAAACCAGCACATGATCGGTTTCGCCTGTCGCGCGACTGATGGCCTCGGCGATGTGCGTGAGCAACAGGGTTTCGCCCAGTCCGCCCTCACGGTTGTGCAGGTCCAACAGTTGCGCCTCGACCGCCGCCCGCACGGCGGAGGTGTCCGGGGTGAGCCGGATGGTGTAGACCACCGGTTTCTGCACCGGCGCCAGCACATATACGTCTGCGGTGACTGGACGCAGCGGCTCGATATACGCTGCGACCGCAGCGAGCTGCTCGGCGTCGGGAATGGGATCGGCCTGGTCGTCACGCATGAAGAACACCGCCACCGTCCCTGGCCCCATGAACCGGCGCACACACCAGGCGCGCGTCACGCCCGGCACTTCCAGCGCCCAGGTCACGTAATCATCCTGATTGCCGCCATGCGGGATGACCCGGTAGGAGCGCACGACACGCGCACGCAACGACTCGATACTTTCCTGCGAGATGCCGCCGGAAAGTCCGTCGGCAATGACGGTGAAGGTGCTGTCGATGCCTTCGACCGGTTGCACGGCAGTCATCACCAGACCGGCATCTGCATTACCCAGAACACCGGCATCCACCGCTTCGACCGTGGTCGTGTTATTGCCCGCAACCGTGGTGACGCCTTTGGTGACGCGGTAGAAGCGTCCATCACTGAACTGCAGCACAGTGTCCGCATCCAGCACCGCGCCGGCTGCAGCGGTGAAGCGCACCGTGCCGGTAGCGGCCTGTGCCACTTTGCGCGGCTGCCTCAGGCGCAGGATGGCTTGCCGCTCGAGGGTTTCCTCGTCGGCGGTGTCCGGCAGAATCTGGTCGGCGATCCAGTCCTGATAGCCGTACAGCCCGTAGGCCGCGCCGCTGTGCGCGCGGGACAATACCCGAGCATCGGACTGACGCAGCGCTTCGTCGGCGAGGTCGACCTGGGTTCGGTTGATCAGCGCCGGTAACGTAGGTGTTTCAAACGGCATAAATCACCTGCCACTGTTCAGAAGGGTTGAAACGCACGAGCTGACCGTCCGAGACGACCAGCTCGACGCCCAGGTTCAGGCGGTTGCTCTGAACCTGTTCGGTAAGAATGTTGATGTGCTGGACCTGGCCATCTTCGATCAGCCAGTCGAGCGCTTCCCGGGCATAGAACTCGGCATCGCGCCGGGTCTGGGCAGTCAGCCTGACCCGACGCAGCAGCCACAGCCTGGAACCGATGCGGTCATTGGCCTGTGCCGGGTAGGTGTCGCCCCACCAGCCATAGCGCTCGGCATCGTCGAACGGATCGTCCGCTTCGGCACGCCGCCAGGTGAACAGGCTGATGACCACCGAGCGCAGCAAGGACGCCTGCAGAGAACCTTCGATAATCATCCGGCACCTCCAACGGGCGGCCCGCTCTGGCCATTACCGCCCTGCACGTTGCCGTGCAGATGGCTGATCTGGCTGATGCCAGCGGCAAGCTGGTCGCCCTGGGAGACGATCTTTCCGGTCTGGGTGATCTGTGGAGTGTCGAAGTTCACGGCCACCGCCGCCTTGATGTTCAAGGTGTCGGTTTCAATGTCGATGACCTTGCCGCGCTTGAGGTGAATCTTGTCGCCCTCGTCGGTATAGATCGCCACTTCGCCCGACTCCAGCCCCTTGAGCCGATAGCGCCGGTCGGCCACCACCAGCAGCAGACCGTGCGACCGGTCGCCACCAATGAACGCGGCGATACCTTCAGCGCCGGCCAGTGGATTGCTGGTGAAACCGTAGGGTTCGAAGTGCTCCATGTCGTCCTTGACCTCTCCGGCGGTGAGGCGCATTTGCAGCGCCTGCATTTTGCTGCTGGCCCTGGCGAGCACCACGGTGCCGCGCACCAGCATGCGATTGAGTAAGCTCATGAGGTTGTTTCCTCGTCGATGGGCAGCAGCCAGGAGTAAGCGTCCTGATTGACCTGCACCTTGCTGCGCTTGTTGGGGTCACCTGGCTCGGCCTGGAAACCTTCAGGCGGACCGACCACCAGTGTGGTGATCGTGCCTTGGTCGCTCAGCGAGTAGGTCACGGCTGAAATCAGCATGTTGCGGCTCGTAAAACCGATGACCGGATCGATCACCCGGACCATGGTGTTGTGCCGCCAGAGCGCCCCGTTGGACTGCCGCCAGCCCTGGACCTTGTAGGTGGTGAGCAGCGCCTTGCCGGCCCGCTGACCGCGCTCCCAATTGGCGCGACTCAGGGCGAGCTTGGGTGTGATCGGCGCATCCTCATGAACGACCAGTACGCGAAGACGCTTTTTATGCGCGGGATCGTCATGCCGGTCATCCGTGACTTCTGCCGAAACCTCCGACGACTCCTTGCCAAACGTCTGGTCATTACCAGTCTGTTGACCGATGACCCGGTACTCGGAAAAAAGCCCGGAAAAGTCCCGCGCTATGTTCGCGCTCAACACATTCTTGCCGAGTTCGAGCGCGTCTGCGCTCTGCCCGCGACTACCCGGCCTGGCCAGCACCACATTGCCGTATTCGTCATCGGTGGAAAAAATCCGGAACAGGGTCAGCAACCGGTCAATGGACTTGAACACGGTTTCGGCAGGCTCGATGGTGTGATCGGCCATCTTCGAGGTTTCCGGTATTTCGCTGATCACCGACAAACCATAAGGAGCAGCCAGCGCTTCAACGATCTTCAACACACCCACCTCCTTCCACTGGCTCGGCCTGTTGATGGCCGAGCAGTCGATGAGGTCGGCGGTTTTCGAGCGCCCGGAAATCTTTAGCGTGACTTGCTTGCCGTCATAGCTGATCGGCGCGGCAAACACCCAGCCGGTCAGAATCAACTCGCCGCCGATACGCACTTCGCACGCTGCGCCGGGCGTGATCGGATGCGAAATCTCAGTGCCCGGCCACTGCCAGGTAATGCTCACGTCAAAGCTGCGCGCCTGACGCTCGATCCCGGCAGAGATTTCCACCGACTTCCAGCCGGCATAGTCGTGCTCGTCAACCGTCAGGGTGACAACGTTAGGGTCGATCATGGGTCACTCCTGAGCGATCTTCAGCGTGCCGGGCGGCACGAAGCCCGGATGGGCCAGCCGATTGCGCTGCACCATTTCCAGTGCCCGGCTGGCGTCACCGAATCGGCGATAGGCCAGCACCAGCGCGGGCAAAGGCTCGGAGACCTTCATGTCCACCAGACGTACACCGGAGGCCGCCACCGCGTTGAGGTGCCTGATCAACGCCTGACGCAACGTATTGAGCGCCAGGTAATGTTCGGGGTCGGCTTTCAACGACGCTTCCCAGATCGCCGAACTCAGCGTGTCACGCAGTTCGATGACGTCATCGGCAACCGGCACATCGACGCGTTGCAGCGCTTGCGTCACTTGCTGATCCAGCGACGGCACTACCGTGAGCGGCGTGACGGTCGTCGCAACCGGCATGCTCGCGACGATTTTCGCCACCTTGACCAACAAGGCATCCTGAACCAGATTGGCCGCCGCCTGAGCCGTCACGCCGGTGTCCAGCCCGCTGCTCTGACTGACCAGATTGATGCCGGACACCGCTTCCGCCTGTTGCGTGGCCTCGGAAATCACCGACCGGTAATCGACCGTTTCAACAGAGGACACGCCGCCATTGCTGCCGGACCTTGCTGCCGCGCTGCTCGCCGCCGTGCCGTTACTGCCACTCGCGGATCCGCTGCCTGAGCCGCCCCCTGTCGAGCTGCCGGAACCTGACCCGGCACTCGTCCCGGTACTCGCACCGCCAATACTGCTGGTGCCGTTCGCTCTTCTGGCTCGACGGCTGTCCCCGTCGAAACTGGCGAAGAACGTGGTAAACAGCGTGCTGACCGTCAACGGCGCATTGACCAGCGAATGCACCAGCGCAGTGACATCCGAATAGATCGTCATGAACGGTGTGAACTGCCGCTGAATAGTCGCGAATACACCCGACAGGGCGCTGCGCAGCGCCTGAATATTGATACGCACCGCGTCCACCGTGGCCATCACCGAGCGGTAGCGCCTGAGCGCCGAGTCCAGCAGGCTCTCGGACGCGCCCAGCAACTGCCGTCGCGTATTGAGGGTCGACACGGGAAACTTGAGCGGGTTGGCCGGATAGAATTTCAGGTCCAGCCGGACGAGCCCGCCTTCGCTCAGGTTGTGTGTAACGCCACATTCGCCAACCTGGACCTGCACGCGACCCAGCCAGGGATGCACCAGCTCGCCGGCACCTTCCTGCTCCAGTGCCTGCAGCAGTCTGTCTCGCTGTTCGAAACAGTCGGGACCGACAATGAACCCCGTCAGCGTATGCACTTTCGACTGTTTGCCCAGCGACTCGAAATAAGGCTCGTCGCGTTGTGGAAACTCATGCAACTGCCCCTTGCGGCCTGCCGGGACGACGGCTTTTTCAATGAAAAAACCGACGCCCCGAAAAGACGCTGGCAGCAGGCTGTCACGCCATGTACTCATGATCCGGCTCCTGCGCCGAGGGTTCGATAACCGACGTTTGGCGATATCGTCAAACCCGGCTGGTTGGTTTGCACTTGCCCGGCGCGCATGCCCGGCGGCGCGTTTTCAAAGCGAATGTTGAGCTCGCCCTCAAGTCGCGGGCCGGCACCGGCTGCGCCCTGTTGCAACAACAGGCTGCCGGGCGCCAACGGCGTGGGTACGCCGAGCAATTGGCTGGTCGAGGGCACGCCAGTGGCCTGATTGAGCAACTGCTGATTCGTGCGAACGTTCTCGACGGCACCGGCCGCCAGAAACGCCCCGGTCCCGCCGCCTGGCCCTGCGTTGCGTATCCGCTGTTCTTCCGCGAACTGATTGGCCTTCTCGGTCGCCCGCTGCAGGACGGTCTTATTCGTGTCGCCACCAAACCAGCTCATGATCGGTTCGATGAATGGCTTGATGTCCGCCCACAGACCTGCGAACCAGGTTTTGATCGGCTGCCAGTTCTCGATGACCATGCCCAGCGGCGAAAAACTGAACAGCGTTGCCAGCACATCGGTAAACGGTTGCGCCTCGGCCTTGATGGTTTCCCACAGGCCGGCCAGGTACTCGGACAACGGCTGCCAGTTGGCCACGACCATGCCCAGCGGCGACCACGCAAACAGCGTTTGCAGAAAATCGAAAACCGGCGTGGCCAGCGCCTTGATCACGTCCCACAGCGCAGCAAAGAATTCGCTCAGTGGCTGCCAGTTGGCTGCGATCATGCCCAGCGGCGTCCAGGCGAAGACCGCCTTGAGTACGTCCCACAGCGCCATCACCGGTCCGCGAATCGCCTCCCAGACCGCCTGAAAATAAGGTGCGACGGTCGACCAGTTGGCGATCAGAAAACCTGCCGCCAGCGCCAGGCCGCGCACGATCAGGCCCAACGGTGACATGCCCATGACCGCAGCCAGCAGACCGGCGGCACTCGTCGCAGCGAGAACGGCGACTTGCAGTACGCCGAAAGCAATCGCGGCGCCCACGACGCCCTTGATCACCTCTGGATGTTCGGCCGCCAGCGCGGCGACCTGAGAAATCATCGGCCCGATCACGGCCATTGCTTCGTTCATCGCCGGCAGGAACATACTGCCGATGTTGATGCCCAGACGATCGACACGGTTGGTCATCTCTTTGATGGCAGTGGCCGTGGTCTGGGAGTTATCTGCGAACTCCTTCTCGATGGAGCCGCTGTTTTGCACGCCCTCCCCGACCTTGGCCAGGTTGGACCTGAGCACATCGAGGTGGGCCAGCAGTGGCGTGATCGCGCCCAGCGATTCGGCACCGAACAGCTGCGTGATGACGTCCGACTGTTTGCCGGGATCAACACTGGAAACCGCCGTCAGAACCTTTTCAATGGTCCCGGACGGGTCACTCTGCATGCCTTGGGTCAGCTGGTTGACGTCGAGCTGCAACGCCTCGAACGCCCCGGCTTTCGCCGCGCCCCCTTCGGTCAACGATTGCATGAAACGCTTCATGCCGCTGGCGGCCACATCGGCCGGCACATCGACGCTGGCCAGGGTCGCTCCCATGGCCGCCAGTTGCCCGGAGGCCATCCCCGCAACCGGCCCGAGCGGGCCCATTGCAGTGACCATGGTGGCGATTTTCTTTTCCAGGTTGTTGCCGCCGAGCACGTTGATCTTCTCAGACAACGCCGCGACCTGCGGCTGAGTCATCTGAAACGATGACCGCCACGAGGCCATCATGTCGCCCGACTCGGCCGCTGTCTGATCGAATGCGACGCCCATTTTCACGGCGTCGCTGGCAAACCCGGTCAGTTCTTCGCGCGGTACATTGGCCTTGGCACCCGCGGCGACAATCGCCGCGATACCGTTGGCGCTTTCCGGCAGTCGTTCGCTGAGGTCCAGAATGTCGGAACTCATCTGCTGGAACTGTTGCGGTGTTTCAAAGGTGACCGATCGTTTCACGCCGGCCATGCTGGTCTCGAAACCGATCGCTGCCTTTACCCCGGCAATCAAGGGCTCTGCCAAAGCATTGCCCTTGATCATCTCGCCCACTTCGACGTTCCCAAGACCAGAGCCTTTAAGCCTGGTCTCGAAGCCTTCAACGTTGTTGCGGATGGTTGCCAGCGTTGGAGACAGCTTGTCGACGCCGGTAATCAGCGTCTTGATAGTGTCTGCCATCACTCCCCCTGCAGGATCTGGTTGATGCGTTGCGTCTGCAAGATCGACTCGGTGATGACGTCCAGCTCCCTGGACATCATCAGTTCGGGATCGGTCTTCCAGAAATACGCGAGGTCGTAAACGACGGCGATCAGTCCTTCGAGGTCGCTGATGCCGCTGCCATGAAAAAACTCGCAACCTTCCAGCTCAACGTGTTGATGTCGCACAGGTCCATCTGATTGACCGACGAGGGCGGGATGCCGGCGCAGACGGCGATGTACTTCGCCGCCACGTCCAGATCCAGAGAAACTTCCTCGTTCTTGTCGATCCTGTACGGCAGGGCCTTGATGGCCCGCGCTTCCTGCGCCGTAGGGCGCCGGAAGGTCAGTTGCGAAAGGGTTTCGCCGTGCGCTTCGATCGGGCTGGCCAGGTCGATGACTTCACTCATTGCCAGCTCCCCTGATTGCCGTCGAACTTCAGCTCGATGGTGCCGTCGTCAGCCTTGCTGCTCGGCTCATCGACCAGGTAGGCGCCGGACAGGACGTAGGTCTTGCCGTTCTTGAATTCACAGGTGATGGTCATGTCCACACCGGTGGTAAGCAGCTTGAGCGGCAGATCTGCGGTATGCACGGCGGTGAATTTCAGCCACGCGGCCTTGTCGACTTCCTTGTAGTAGCCCGGTACGACGGTATCGCGCTTGATGTTCATCAGAGGCGCTTCGCCGCCGCCGCTGATGGTCAATTGGGTGCCATCCACTTTGATGTAGCAGGTACCCGCAACTTTCTGACCCATGTTGTTTATCTCCAGAATGAAAAAACCCGCACGAGGCGGGCTTGAAAGGGTTGGTTAGGCTTATGCCGCTTCGTCGTACTGCAAGCGGAACTGGTTGAGCAGCGCGAACACGCGCAGGCCGTTGATGTAGTCAGGCGGGAACATCACGTTCACGCGGCTTGGGTCATTGCCGTCACGCTCGACGATCAGATGCTGGGCGAACGTTTCGGCGTTCTCCACATGACCCTCTTCTTCAAGACGTGCGTATTGCGCAATCAACTCGCCACGGATGGTGCTCGGCGTGATGATCGGCTGGCCGGCACCGAAGCGCGTGCCATCGTTGGCCAGCTTGTGGCGGCCGTACTTGCTGGTGATGATGCCTTGCAGACGACGGATGATGAACGCCGACTGGTGCATGGTTTCGCTGTCCAGGTACGAGTTGTCAGCCTGGCCGTAAGCGTTCTTCTGGTAGGTGGTGATCGAACGCTGAATGCGCACGTAACCGCCTTCGTAGTACGCCGTGGCGATGCCGTAACGCAGCAGCGACTCACGCTCGGTCAGGGTGAAACGCTGACTGGCCGGCGCCGGATCGATACCGGGCATGGTGCCGCTCTGGGTCGGACGGCTGGCGTCGGCAGAGATGAACACCGCCGTACGCGCAGCCAGTGCAGCGGCTTGCAGCCAGACCGGTTGCGGAACACCGTTTTCGACACCCTGAAGGGTGATGTGCTGGTCGTTGCGCAGTTGACCTGCGGCCACCAGCGTACCGACCGTGCCGCGCTTGGCGCTGTAAACGTGACCGTACAGCTGACGTGCCCAGCTCCAGCGACCGGTGCTGTCGTCCATTGCCGCTTTCCAGGCATCCAGCGTGGCGGTGTCGGTCCAGGGCATGCAGATGAACTCGAACGGCTCATCGCCCAGCGCAGCCAGTGCCTTGAGCTGATCAGGCGTACCCACGCCACCAGTCATGACGGTGCCTGCCGCCGTCAGGCCGGCAGGAATGACTTCGCCATTGGTCTTGCCCTGGCGATTGAATTCCAGCTGGATGTCATTGCCGCTTGCCCCGCTCCATTTGCAGGAAAGGGTCAGCACACCCGCTTCGACAGCCGCGGTGATCGGCAGGTCAGGCGTGGCATTGATTTTCACCGACAGCGCCGTGGCCGCCTGGGCAGCGGTTGCGCCGTTAACGACAGTGGCCTGCACTCGCATGCCGCCGACATACAGGTTCAGCAGACCGGCTTCGGTCGCCGCACCGGTGAGGGTGACTTTCGCGCTGGCCTTGGCGCCTTCGGTACTGAGCAGCGGCAGGCACCAGACTTCGCCGGTGGGGTCCGCCTTGCGCCAGGTTTCATACATGGCGGCCAGCATGGAACCCTGACCGCCGATGTTTTTCGCCAGCGCCACGCTTGGCACCAGCACCAGAGAACCCAGTTCGGGGCCGGACACATCGTCGTTGACCTGCGCAACGATCAGTCGACGCATGCTGGCCGACGCGCTGTTGGCGGCCGAGTTGTCCATCTCCGCATAAAACAGCGGAACGCGAACATCGGATGGAATGTTGTTAAAGCTGATAGCCATTGTTTGGCTTCCTCTTGGTTAAGCCGTGAAGGCTTGATGGGTGGTGGTGGATTGCTCGGTTTTAAGGGTGATGTCGCCGTCGTTCTGACGACGCTGCCACCAGGCGTTGAAGGTCACCTGCCGGCCTTCGACGGGCAGCAAATCGCCCGCCTCCGGATCCGGCACAGTGCGGCCTTCGGCCGGTACTACAGTGATGCGTTGAGTCATGGGGTTACCTCTGCTGTGAACTTCGCTTCGATACGGCCATCAGGGCCGGGGGATTTCAGATTCGGATCTGCGGGGTCAACGCAGTCCATCTCGAGGGTGGCGCCGGTAAACCCGGGCAAACCATCCAGATACGCTTCGTGCCAGGTCTCGGCAGGCTGATCGGCGGTGTTGCGGCCCAGTTGAAACTGCGCTGCAAAGCCGAAGCGATACGTCACCCGGTCGCCGCTGATCTGCACCAGCGCGCCACCGGTGTACTGCATCGCGTCGTAATCGTGATCCGGGTTCCAGCCCACCAGTGCACGCCACAGTTCGGCGCGCAGGGCATGCAGTTGCTCGCTGGCTTCCTGCCCGCGCTTGTCACCGCCATCGAGCACCACCACGACATCGATCGTGTCGGTGATGTTCTGGCGGATGACGTTCTGCAAATCGTTGGCGGTGGACTGATCGCCAGTGGCAATCACGTACGCCGACGGGTGAGCGAGCTGATCGCCGAGGGCGACCGCAGCCCAGTCGATACCGGCACTGATTCGCCCGGCAAAGCTCGGGCAGGTCGCCTGCAAATGGGCAACTATCGGGGTTATCTTCATGAGGGTTTCCGCGTGTATTGAAGGTTGATTGCGGCGTGGGAGACGCCTACTGATTCGCCTTGCCCAATGCCTCATCAGCCTTGTCTGCAGCACGGCTGGCCGTGTGAGCGGCCTGATTGGCAATCGATGCAGCACTCTCGACCTTGTCTGCTGCCTGGGTGGTGGTTTCGGCCAGCCTGTCCAGGCGCCGGTCGCGCTTACCCAGCGCTGCGTCGTAGGCATTGCGAACCTCGGCCAGCTGCTGCGTATGCTCGGCATTCGCCGACCACTGCCCGGCCTGAAAACCGAGCATCAGGCAGCCAGCGATCAGCAGCACGGAAATCAGCCAGACCTCCAGGCGCCGCCACCAATGGCGAGCGATGAAATCAATTGCGCATCTGTGCATCGTTTGCACCTCCGAGTTGAGATCGCAGCCGGGCTATTTCGGCGCTTTGCGTGGTGACCTTGTCGGTGAGTTGAACGATGTGGCTGGTGAGGGCTTCGATCTTGCCCTCCATCCGGCCAACCGCTGCGGCGAGCTCGTTGCGCTCCTTGGCGAACTGATCAGCCCGCGCTTCAGCCTCCTTGCGCGCCTGGCGCTCGGAGTCGAGCAATTCATTGAGGCGACGAACCGTGCCGATGTCCGCGTTGTCCATCGCCCGGTCTGTTGCATCTCTGGAAAGAAACTTGCGCAGCCATAGAAAGCCGCCAAGCAGAATTGTGCCCGTGCCGCCCAGCCAGGTAGCTGTGCCTGGGCCTAGGTCGGTTGGGTCCATTGGTACTCCGGAAATAAAAAAGGCCGCACTGAGGCGGCCGGGCTGAACACATTTAACAATGCTGCGTCGGCCAGGCTTGCGACGACACCTGATCTGGACTTTGACCGGATCTTAAAAAACAAACCCCGCCAAGGCGGGGTTCGAGGTGGGTCGCGAGTGACCGGTTGTGGCTGTTGATCAGCCTGTTTCCGGCTGCTGCCCTGAGGCGCAAATCGCATATCGTGGGACCTTTTTACCCCCCTCCGGAAAGCCTGGGAAGGGGCAGTTTCGGGGTGGGTCGAGTTTGACCGGAGTTCAGCACGAGTTCGGCCACAGCTGTGCAATCGACCCGGATAAACGGCGTGAAACCGTGCCTTCATTCACCCTTGTGCAGCCTTGTCGACGACGGCGTTGCTGCTTCTGGAAGCGCTGCGCTCGGCGAGAATCGCCAGCACTTGCTGGTGAAGCTTGTTGATCCAGTTGCGATAGGTGCGGTCTGCGCCCTCATTAATGCCCACCAGGCGCATCTGCTCGCGCACCGGCAACGATTCGACATAACGCAATGTTGCCAGCTGGGCCAGTTCGGGCCCGCGGCTCCTTGCCGGGCTGCGCGACAGCTGCGCAATGGCCGCCTCCACTTCGCTGCTTATATAGTCCAGACCGCTGCCATTGCCCACCAGCACGCGCGAGCCGGGTGTGCGACGCGGAATGTACGCGCCCCATTCCATGATCCCGGCCATCGGGCTGCTCAGTCCGCCGCCCAGGCCAATGCGCATGCGCTGTTCACCCCAATGCTGCATCACGGCTTCTATTTTCTCGATCATCGTGTCTCTCCTGTAGGACCTTTCCGAAACGCTGCGCAGCGTCTTTCGCTGCACAGGACCAAGGCCTTACAATACATTTTGTATTTTTATGACACAACGAAGCATTACATTATGTATATTGCTCAACACCCTACAGCCTGTATGATTCGACGCATGAACAGAAAATGGTATGAAGTCGCAAGACAGGTCATGGACACCCAGGAAATCAGCCAGGAAGAGATGGCTGAGCGGATGGGCGTAACGCCCGGCGCGGTAGGGCATTGGCTGAATGGCAAGCGTGAGCCGAAGATCGAGGTCATCAATCGATTTCTGACCGAGCTCGGCCTGCCGATTCTCACCACCTCCATCCCGACCAGCGAACCCGGCATGCACAACGTGGAGCACACGGTGCAGCCTTCGCGTTTCTATCGCTACCCGGTCATCAGCTGGGTAGAGGCCGGTGGCTGGAGTGAAGCCGTCGAGCCCTACCCTGCCGGCTATTCGGACACCTTCGAGATCAGCGACTATAAAGCCAAGGGCAGAGCCTTCTGGCTGGTGGTCCGTGGCGATTCGATGACCGCCCCCGCAGGCCAGAGCATTCCCGAAGGCATGTTGATTCTGGTCGACACCGGAATCGAGCCCACTGCCGGCAAGCTGGTCATCGCCAAGCTGCCGGAAAGCAACGAGGCCACGTTCAAAAAGCTTGTCGAAGACGCCGGACGCTACTTTCTCAAGCCGCTGAACCCCGCCTACCCGACCCTTGCGGTGACCGAGGAGTGCAAGCTGATCGGTGTCATCAGGCAGATGACCATGCGTCTCTGACTCCCGGCACGCACTGCCCAAGCCCCGATAATCGGGGCTTTTTCATGTCACCTGTTTCAACCCTGGCATGTGTCTGTGTAGGAAACATTTGTAGCTTGCGTGAGAAACAGCCCTCAATTACTGTATGCACATACAGTAAAAAGGAGTTCACTCATGCTCAAGCAGTTCCCCGACACCTCGCAACATGACGCTTACCTGGCCTTGGCACAGCGCATTCAGGACGCTATCACCAGTGACAAGGCGCAGATCGAGCATCAGGTCCTGCTGATCAGGGAGCCTGGCGAGTCGGTGGCTCACTGGGAGCGCATCATGGATCAGATCAGCGAGGCCGAAGGCATCAGCGTGACTCGCAACCCTGAAAACGGCACTGCTCGCGTGTCCTGGTACATCGATTCCCTGTGAGACGATCAATACAAATCGTATTTAAAATACAAACTGTATTGTCATAGCGCACTACATATCGTATTGTTTGTCTGCACCCCATCTCGGGAGTACTCACATGCAAACCACAGGGAGTCATGGAATGAACGAAATACTGGATCAACTTCGCAAAGAATTCGCCACGCCGTGCCCTTCACTGAGCGCCGTCCGAGAGCGTTATTTTTCGCACCTGTCGAACGACAGGAATCTGCTGCGCAAGATCAACGCAGGACGCATCGACTTGAAGGTCAGCCGCACAGGCGGCAGTCGTCAGGGTCACCCCTTCGTGTACCTGCATGACCTGGCCAACTACCTGAGCGCCATCGTGACCAACAGGGCAGCCTGAGGTCAAAAAAGCACCGTCGCAGCGCGATAATGTTCATCGAACTTTGCAGCCATGAAAAATCTTGCTACGTTTCCGGTACAAAACAAAAACAATCGGGATCCGTTCATGACCAAGACATCGAGGCGCTGGCCCTTCGCGGCCTGCCTGTTATCGCTTGCCTGCGGCACCGCTGCTGCCGCGCCCTATTCGACCATGGTGGTGTTCGGTGACAGTCTGGCCGATGCCGGGCAGTTTCCCGACACCGCCGGGCCCAGGGGTTCCACGCTCAGGTTCACCAATCGTGTCGGCCCCACTTATCAGGACGGCAGCGGTGAAGCGTTCAACCTGAACTCGTCGACACTGATCGGCAGGATGCTCGGTGTGCCAGCAGGAGATCTGGCGGCCTCGACGTCGCCGGTCAATGCTGCGCTGGGCGCACCCGATGGCAATAACTGGGCTGTCGGCGGCTATCGGACTGACCAGATTCTTGATTCGATCAATTCCCAATCCACCGTCGTCGATCCGAACACCGGCACATTGCTACGCAGCCGGACCGGTTACCTGCCCGCCAACAGTTTTCGCGCCGACCCCAACGCTCTTTATTACCTGACCGGAGGCGGCAACGACTTCCTGCAGGGTCGTGTATTGAGTGCCAGAAGCGCCGCGCAAGCTGCCAATCAACTGGCTGACAGCGCGCAAGCTCTGCAACAGGCCGGTGCGCGCTACATCATGGTCTGGTTGCTGCCGGACATCGGTAAAACGCCAGCCTTGAGCGGTTCGCCGCTGGCCTCGGCAACTTCCGCACTCAGTGCGGGCTTCAATCAGCAACTGGTCAGCCGACTGGCGCAGATCAATGCCCAGATCATTCCGCTGAATGTTCCGTTGCTGATCAATGAAATCCTCGCTCAACCGGCACGCTTCGGGTTCGATCCCAACGAGAATCTGGTCAGTACCTGTTTCAGCGGCGACAGCTGCCGGGAAAGCACCACCAACGGCAGGTCCAGTGCGACGCCGAATCCGAGCCGGCTGTTCTTCAATGATCGCGTGCACCCGACCGAGGCCGGACAGAGGTTGCTGGCCGACTACGCGTACTCGCTGCTTTCGGCACCCTGGGAAATCTCTCTGCTGCCGGAAATGGCCAATGGCACGCTGCGTATGCATCAGGATGAAATTCGCGCCCAGTGGCTCAGCGACTGGGGCAACTGGCAAGGTGTCGGGCAGTGGCAGAGCATGCTTTCCGCAGGCGGTCAGAAAATGGACTTCGACGCGCAGGACAGCTCGGCTGATGCTGACGGAAGAGGCTATAACCTGACCATCGGCGGCAGCTATCGGTTTGCCGAATACTGGCGTACAGGGGTTGTTGCCGGTGCGTACCGCCAGAGTCTTGAGGCAGGGCCACGGGACTCGGACTACACACTCAACAGCTACATCGCCACTGCGTTCCTGCAGTATCAGGCCAACCACTGGTGGGGTGATCTGTCGGTGTCGGGCGGCAAGCTGGATTACGAAAATGCCGAGCGCAAGTTCGCGCTGGGCGTCAGCGAAGGTCAGGAAAAAGGTAATACCGACGGCGAAATGTGGGCTGTCAGCGGGCGAGTCGGCTTCGACATCGCAGGCCCGACCAGCCGCTGGCATCTGTCGCCTTTCGTCAGCGCCGATTACGCGCACATCGATGTCGACGGCTACTCGGAAAAGGGCGACCGTTCAACGGCGCTGACCTTCAGTGACCAGACGCGCAAATCGCGGCGTGCAGGCGTGGGTGTGCAGGGCAAATTCCAGGTGACACCGAGCACGCAGGTATGGGGCGAAGTGGCCCATGAAAGGGAGTTCGAGACCGATCAGCAGGACGTGACCATGGCGCTCAACAGTGTCCAGTCAGTCGGTTTCACGCTAGAAGGCTACACACCGCAACGCGACCTGAACCGGGCCACGCTGGGCGTCAGCCAGAAGCTGACTCAGGACCTGACACTGCGCGGCAACTACAACTGGCGCAAGAACGACGACGTGACCCAGCAAGGGGTGAATGTCGCGTTGAGTCTGAGTTTCTAGACTGCCCGCTGGACAGCCTCACTATCGTGCGACGCTCCGCGTCGCATGCCGTTCTGGACGCTCCGCGTGCTATCCTGAGAACTGCGGCGCGGCGCAAATCTGTGACGCGGAGCGTCACCCACGGCATTCCCACGCTGGAGCGTGAGGAACGATAGCTCTCCAACTACCGTTCATTACCAGAGCAGCAAGCCTGACTATCGTGCGGCGCTCCGCGTCGCATGCCGTTCTGGACACTCCGCGTCCTGTCCTGAGAGCTGCGGCGCGGCGTAAATCTGTGACGCGGAGCGTCACCCACGGCATTCCCACGCTGGAGCGTGAGGAACGATAATCTCAAGTATCGTGCGATGCTCTGCGTCCGCTTTGAGACGCAGGGCAGCAAGCCTCTCAGTCCTCGGCAGTTTGCGAGGCCAGGGCTACGGCGCGGAACATGGCGCGGCGTTTGTTCAGGGTTTCTTCCCATTCCAGCACTGGCACGGAGTCGGCGACAATGCCGCCACCGGCCTGCACATGCAGTTCACCGTCCTTGATCACCGCAGTGCGGATCGCAATCGCGGTGTCCATGTTGCCGTTCCAGGCCATGTACCCCACCGCGCCGCCGTAGACGCCACGTTTAACGGGTTCCAGTTCGTCGATGATTTCCATGGCGCGGATCTTCGGCGCCCCGGACAAAGTGCCCGCCGGCAGAATCGCGCGCAGCGCGTCCATCGCCGTCAGCCCGCTTTTCAACTGGCCTGTAACGTTGGACACAATGTGCATCACGTTGGAATAACGCTCGATGACCATTTTCTCGGTCAGTTTGACCGTGCCAATCTCGGATACCCGACCGGTATCGTTGCGGCCAAGGTCGATGAGCATCAGGTGTTCGGCGATTTCCTTGTGATCGGAGAGCAGGTCTTCTTCCAGCGCGCGATCCGCCTCTTCGGTGGCACCACGAGGACGAGTACCGGCGATCGGACGCACAGTAATCAGATTGTCCTCGACCCGCACCAGCACTTCCGGCGAACTGCCGACGACATGGAAGTCGCCGAAGTTGAAGAAATACATGTAAGGCGTCGGGTTGAAGCAACGCAGCGCCCGATACAGATCGATGGGCGCGGCGCTGAAATCGATGGACATGCGCTGCGACGGGACCACCTGCATCACGTCGCCGGCCAGGATGTACTGCTTGATCGTATCGACCGCCGCCTCGTAATCGTCCTGGGTAAAGCTGGAACGAAACACCGGGTCGGCCGCCGGCGGCCGGTCTAGATCGAGGCCACGGCGCGGCGTGATCGGCTGACGCAGCTTGTGCATCAGGTCATCGAGCTGCGCCACGCCACTTGCGTAGGCGTCCTGTTGCGCTGGATCGATCAGCACGATGGCGTGCATCTTGCCCGCCAGGTTGTCGAACACCACGACCGCGTCAGACACCATCAACAGGATATCCGGCACGCCTAGCGGGTCAGGGTTCGGGCAGTTGGCCAGACGCTTCTCGACATAGCGCACACAGTCATAGCCAAAGTAGCCCACCAGCCCGCCGTTGAAGCGTGGCAGCCCGGCGATGGTCGGCACGTTGTAGCGCGCCTTGAAGGTCTCGACGAAGTCCAGCGGGTCTTCGACATCCAGGCTTTCGATCTCGACACCATCATGGGTCACGCTGACGTGATGGCCATGCACGCGCATCACGGTACGGCATGGCAGGCCGATGATCGAATAACGCCCCCACTTCTCGCCGCCCTGAACCGACTCCAGCAAGTAGGAGTTAGGCTGATCGGCAAGCTTGAGGTAGATCGACAGCGGAGTGTCGAAGTCGGCCAGGGTTTCGCGGGCAAGCGGGATGCGGTTGTAGCCTTCAGCGGCCAAACGCAGGAATTCTTCACGGTTCATGAGCAACCTCGTGGTTTGAGGACAAAACGGTCAGGTAGGCAAACGTGCCGGCAGGCCGGCCAGAATCAGGTCAGGCGCGCCAACGCCAGCGGGCCAGGGCCTTGATGACTTTCATCCAGAGTTTGCGAGTGACCACCACGATGGATTCTCTTGAGGAGGGACGTTTGATGTCGGGCAACAGTATCTCAGCGTCCATGTCCAGGCAACCGGGAATCAGTCTGCGCAGATCATCAATCACCATCGCCGGGTTTTCCTCGGCAATCGGCCGCCCATGGTTGTAGCCATAGCTCAGCGCGACACAGGCCACACCGGCAGCCTTGGCCGCCTGCACGTCAGTACGCGAGTCGCCGACGAACAGCGATTGCGAGGCTGGCGCACCGGCCATTTTCATCACGAAAAACAGTGCGGCAGGATCGGGCTTTTTCTGCGGCATGGTGTCACCGCCGATGATCCAGCGAAAAAAACGTCCCAGCTTCATCTCGTCCAGCAGCGGCGCGACGAAGCGCTCCGGCTTGTTGGTGATGAGGGCCATTTCGACACCCATTTTCTGCAGCCACTTGAGGGTTTCACGCACGCCGGGATAGACCACGGTGAACTCATGCTTTTGCGCATAAGCGCGCATGAAGATTTCCAGGCCCTGCTCGGCCAGGGCGTCATCGACTCCACTGTGGTCGAGGTTGTTGGCCAGCGCACGGCGTACCAGCACCGGCGCACCGTTACCCACCCAGGACCGCACCGATTCCAGCCCGGCGATCGGACGCCCCAGCTCGGCGAGCATGGTGTCCACCGCCACGGCCAGATCGGGCACCGAGTCCACTAAGGTGCCGTCCAGATCGAACATGATCAGCTTGGGAAGTTTGCCTGCAAACAGCTGCTCGAAACCGCTCATGCGCGGGATGACGCCAGTTCTGTACGCATCTTTTCGATCACTTCGCGGTAGTCCGGCGCATTGAAAATGGCTGAACCGGCGACGAAGGTATCAGCACCTGCCGCTGCAATTTCGCGGATATTGTTGACGTTCACGCCGCCGTCGATTTCCAGGCGGATGTCGCGTCCGGAAGCATCGATCAGGGCGCGCGCTTCACGCAGCTTGTTGAGCGTGCCGGGGATGAACTTCTGCCCGCCAAAACCTGGGTTGACGCTCATGAGCAGGATCATGTCGACCTTGTCCATGACGTATTCGAGCAGGTTCAAGGGCGTAGCCGGGTTGAACACCAGGCCCGCCTTGCAGCCACCCTCGCGGATCAGCTGCAGCGAACGGTCGATGTGCTGGGTCGCTTCCGGGTGAAAGGTGATGTAGGTGGCACCGGCCTCGATGAAGTCGCCGATGATGCGATCCACAGGGCTGACCATCAGGTGCACGTCAATCGGTGCAGTGACGCCATATTTGCGCAGGGCGCTGCATACCATCGGACCAATGGTCAGGTTCGGGACGTAGTGATTGTCCATGACATCGAAGTGGACAAAGTCGGCGCCGCTGGACAGCACGTTGTCGACTTCCTCACCCAGACGGGCGAAGTCAGCGGAAAGAATCGATGGGGCAATAACGAAGGGCTGCATGACGCACCTGTTTGAGCAGAATCACGGTGCGCGGATTGTACGCCAAGCTTCGCCCGGAGCGGTAAGCTTCGAGCCTCAAGCTGCAAGCTGCAAGCTGCAAGCTGCAAGCTGCAAGCTGCAAGCTGCAAGCCGCAAGCCGCAAGCCTCAAGCCTCAAGCCTCAAGCCTCAAGCCTCAAGCCTCAAGCCTCAAGCTTCAAGCTTCAAGCCTCAAGCTGCAAGCTGCAAGCTGCAAGCTGCAAGCTTCAAGCTTCAAGCATTTTGATTTGCTTCTGCTTTTAGCTTTTAGCTTTTAGCTTTTAGCTTTTAGCTTTTAGCTTTTAGCTTTTAGCTTTTAGCTTTTAGCTTTTAGCTTGTAGCTTGCAGCTTGCAGCTTGCAGCTTGCAGTCACTGCGCCGTTCTGAGTTTTTCACTGCGCCCGCGCAACCATTCGAGCACCAGTAGCAAGACCACCGAAAAGCCGATCAGCAGGGTCGCAGCGGCGGCGATGGTCGGGCTGAGGTTTTCGCGAATGCCGCTGAACATCTGACGAGGCAGGGTCGCCTGTTCCGGTCCGGCGAGGAACAGCGTGACCACCACTTCGTCGAACGAGGTCGCAAAGGCGAACAGCGCGCCGGAAATCACCCCCGGCGCAATCAATGGCAGGGTCACGCGCCGGAACGCGGTCAGTGGCGATGCACCGAGGCTGGCAGCCGCACGCACCAGGTTGTGATTGAAGCCCTGCAAGGTCGCCGACACGGTGATGATCACGAACGGCACACCCAGCACCGCATGAACCAGAATCAGCGAGGTGTAGCTGTTGCCCAGCCCCAGTGGCGCGAAGAACAGGTAGCTGGCGACACCGACGATCACCACCGGCACCACCATCGGCGAAATCACCAGGGCCATGACCAACGCCTTGCCGGGGAAGTTGCCGCGGGTCAGGCCGATCGCTGCCAGCGTGCCGAAGCCCATCGCCAGCAGGGTCGCGGCCGGGGCGACGATCATGCTGTTCTTCAGCGCGCGCATCCACTCGGCGGAGTTGAAGAAGTCCTGATACCACTGCAACGAGAAGCCCTGCAGCGGATAGACCAGAAAGCTGCCGGAGTTGAATGACAGCGGCACGATGACCAGTACCGGCAGCACGAGAAACAGCAGCACCAGGGTGCAGATGATGCGCAAGGCGTAATACCAGAGGCGCTCGATCGGCGATGTGTAAGGGTTCAACATGGTCACGCTCCTCAGCTCAGACGCAGGCGGCTGGCGCCGACCAGCCAGCTATAAATCAGGTACAGCACGATGGTCGCCAACAACAGCAGCCCGCCGAGCGCGGTGGCCATGCCCCAGTTGATGCTGGTGTTGGTGTAGAACGCGACGAAATAGCTGACCATCTGATCGTTCGGGCTGCCCAGCAACGCCGGGGTGATGTAGTAGCCGATCGACAGAATGAACACCAGCAGACAGCCGGCCCCGATCCCGGCATAGGTCTGCGGGAAGTACACGCGCCAGAAGCTCGCAAACGGGTGGCAACCCAGCGAAATCGCAGCGCGCATGTAGGTCGGGGAAATGTTCTTCATCACGCTGTAGATCGGCAGGATCATGAACGGCAGCATGATGTGCACCATCGAGATGTACACGCCGACGCGGTTGAAGACCAGTTCCAGCGGCTTGTCGATGATGCCCATCGCCAGCAACGCACTGTTGATCAGCCCGCTGGACTGCAACAACACGATCCAGGCAGCCACGCGCACCAGAATCGAGGTCCAGAACGGCAGCAGCACCAGAATCATCAGCAGGTTGCTCTGCCGCGCAGGCAGGCTGGCCAGCAGGTAGGCCAGCGGATAAGCCAGCACCAGACAGATCGCGGTAATCACCAGGCCCATCCAGAACGTGCGGGCGAAGATGTCCAGATAGATCGCCTGGTCCGGGGTCGCCGGGGCGATTTCGCCGAGGTCGTCGATGCGATGGTCGACCGCCGCCAGCAGGTAATACGGGGTGATGCTGCTGGTATTGCGGCGCACCGCCTGCCAGTAGGCCGGGTCGCCCCAACGCTCGTCCAGCGCTTCGAGCGCTTCTTTATAAGAGGCAGGCTCGGTCTTGAACGGCAGCGCGCGTGCGGTCTTGCTCAGCAGGCTGCGGTATCCGGCCAGTTCGATGTTCAGACGCTTGGACAGATCGCCCAGCGTGGAATTCTTGCGCGTTTCGGCCAGGTCCAGGCTCATTGCCTTGTAGACCGACTCGGGCGGCAGCCCTTTACCATCCCACTTTTGCACTTCGACCACGGTGGTCGGCAGCGCAGTCACGACTTCCGGGTTGCCGACGCTCTTGTACAGCAGCGCAGCGATGGGCACCAGAAACACCAACAGCAGGAAAATCACCAGCGGAGCGATCAATGCCTGAGCCTTCCAGCGGTTGACCCGCTCGGCGCGAGCGAGACGTTGCTTCAAGTTGGGGCTGGCGCCTTCAGTCAAGGGCACGGCGATGGCCATAGCGAACTCCGGAATCTTTCAACGAGGGGGCGCTCCCCGCTTCAGGGAGCGCCCGGTTCTGACTCAACGCAAACGGATTACTTGGCAGCCCAGGCAGTGAAACGCTGCTCGAGGGATTCGCCGTTGTCGGTCCAGAACGCCACGTCCATCTGCACCTGATCCTTGATGTTCTCAGGCGTGGTCGGCATGTTCTGCAGGGTTTCCTTGTCCAGCAGCTTGACCGCCTGGGTGTTGGCCGGGCCGTAGGCGATGTTCTGCGAGTAGGTCTTCTGCTGCTCGGGGCTCAGCATGTAGGCGATGAACTTCTTCGCGGCATCGGCGTTTTTCGAGCCCTTCGGGATGGCCCAGGCGTCGAAGTCATACACGCCACCAGTCCACACGACCTTGAGGTTGCTTTCCTTCTGCACGGCGGCGATCCGGCCGTTATAGGCCGAGCTCATCACCACGTCACCGGAAGCCAGGTACTGTGGCGGCTGTGCGCCGGCTTCCCACCACTGAATGTTCGGCTTGAGCTCATCCAGCTTTTTGAACGCGCGGTCCTGGCCGTCTTTGCTGGCCAATACCTTGTAGACGTCTTTCGGCGCAACACCGTCGGCCATCAGAGCGAATTCCAGGGTGTACTTGGCGCCTTTGCGCAGGCCGCGCTTGCCCGGGAATTTCTTGGTGTCCCAGAAATCGGCCCAGCCGCTGGGTGCAGTGCTGACCTTGTCAGCGTTGTACGCCAGCACGGTGGACCAGACGAAGAAGCCCGCGCCGCAGGTGGTGATGGCGCCAGGCACGAAGTCAGCGGCATTGCCCAACTGTTTCGGGTCCAGCTCTTCGAACATATCTTCGTCGCAACCACGCGCCAGTTCCGGCGATTCGACTTCTACCAGGTCCCAGGAAACGCTCTTGGTGTCGACCATGGTTTTGACCTTGGCCATTTCCCCGTTGTACTCACCGGCGATGATCTTGCCGTTGCCAGCCTTTTCCCAAGGCGCGTAGAAGGCTTTTTCCTGAGCGGCCTTGTTGGCACCACCAAAGGAGATGACGGTCAGGTCGGTGGCTGCCATGGCCTGCGCCGCGCACATCATGCCCAACGTGATGGCGGTGAACTTCAAAGATTTCAACATGTGTTCTTTTCTCCACGAGCAGTGTTGGTAAGCGATTGGGATGGGCGATCAGGTCGCATCTGTTATTGCTTTTGTCGGTAGATCAATGCACTTGCTGCAAGGGGTCGAGCGCACGGACGTGCTCGACTTGCCAGCCGATGGGCACCACGTCGCCCACGCTCAGGCCGGGGTCCAGTTCGGCAATCGGCTGTTTGACGAAGAAGTCGTTCTTGCCGGCCACTTCCAGACGCACGCGAACGTGGTCGCCCAGATAGATGAACTCGGCCACACGACCGGAAAAACGGTTGGCGCAGCTCTCGCTGCGGCCATTGAGGTTGATGCGCTCGGGACGGATCGACAGGGTCACCGGGCCGCCAGGCTGGCCGACGTTGATCGCCAGCGCGTGGACTTTCTCGCCGCGCTCCAGCTCGACCACACAGCGGTCGCCGTCCTGACTGACCAGACGTCCATTGAGGCGGTTGTTCTCGCCGATGAAGTTGGCGACGAAGGTGTTCTTTGGCTCTTCGTACAGGCTGCGGGGCGGTGCGATCTGCTGAATCTCGCCCTGATGGAAGACGGCAACCCGGTCCGACATGGTCAGCGCTTCGCCCTGGTCGTGGGTCACATAGACCACGGTTACGCCCAGGCGCTGGTGCAGGTGCTTGATCTCCATCTGCATGTGTTCGCGCAACTGCTTGTCGAGCGCGCCGAGCGGCTCATCCATCAGCACCAGTTGCGGTTCGAAGACCAGCGCACGCGCCAGCGCCACGCGCTGCTGCTGGCCACCGGACAGCTGCGCCGGGTAGCGATGCGCAAAGGTGTCGAGCTGGACCATGCCCAAGGCCTTTTTGACCTTCTCGCCGACGTCGGTCTTGCTCATGCCACGCACCGACAACGGGAACGCCAGGTTCTCGGCCACGGTCATGTGCGGAAACAAGGCGTAGTTCTGGAACACCATGCCGATGTCGCGTTTGTGCGGCGGCACGTTGTTGATGGCGCGGCCACCGAGGAGGATTTCACCAGCCGTCGGGGTCTCGAAACCGGCCAGCATCATCAGGCTGGTGGTCTTGCCAGAGCCGGAAGGACCGAGCAGGGTCAGGAACTCGCCCTTGCGAATGTCCAGGTTGAGGTCTTTGACGATCAGTGCTTCGCCGTCGTAGCTCTTCTGCACACCACGAAAGCTGACCAGAACATCATTTGCTCCAGCGCTTGTATCGACGTCGCTCATTACCCACACCTTTGTTTTGTCTGCGTGGGCTCAAGCCTAGAGCAGCCCGAAGCCCCCGCAAATCGGGGGCCGGGAGAGAATCGCCTAGGCCGGCTGGAAGGCCAGGGGTAGGGATTGCCCTACAGAGATGGCGCGATTGGATATGTCGGTTCCTCCCCTTCTCGATGCGCGGCATCGCAAGAGGACGCAGAGCGTCCAGAACGGCATACCCACGCGGAGCATGGGCACGATAGTGTTCTCACGGACGCCTATCGTTCCGCACGGAGCATGGACACAACGGCGTTCTCAAGGACGCCTATCGTGTCGGGTGTCGTTTTCAGACTCAGAGCAGCTTGTGCTCCATCGCGTACTTGACGAGATCGGCCAGCGAGTTGAGTTTCATTTTTTGCATCAGCCGCGCCTTGTGGGTGCTGATGGTCTTGCTGCTCAAGGCCAGTTGCTGAGCGATGTCGTTGACGTTGGCGCCCTGGGCGAGGCGCTCGAATACCGAAAACTCGCGCTCCGACAGCAGTGAGTGCAGGGGCCGGCTGTCGGTGAGGCCGACTTCGAAGACCATGCGGTCGGCCAGATCCGGATCGATATAACGCCCGCCGGCCGCCACCCGGCGAATGGCCGTGAGCAGCAGCGCCGGGTCGCTGTCCTTGGTGGCATAACCTGCCGCGCCGACCTTCAATGCACGCGCGGCCATCTGCGCCTCATTGTGCATCGACAGCACCAGAATGGCCGGCGGGTTGGTCAATGCGAGAATCCTCGGTATCGCCTCAAGGCCGTTGACGCCGGGCATGGAGATATCCAGCAGCACCACTTCGCAGGCCACATGACGCAGGGTTTCGAGCAACTGTTCGCCGTTGCTGGCCTCGCCCACCACCTGCAGATCCCTGGCCAGACCAATCAATTGC
The DNA here is from genome assembly GCF_020515755.1 of Pseudomonas sp. B20. Lineage (NCBI taxonomy): Bacteria > Pseudomonadati > Pseudomonadota > Gammaproteobacteria > Pseudomonadales > Pseudomonadaceae > Pseudomonas > Pseudomonas sp. B20. The sequence goes on along the minus strand of NZ_JAHPJG010000014.1, from coordinate 142,591 downwards.
TTGATCCCTTCACGCACGATGGTGTGGTCTTCGGCTACCAAAACACGAATCACTGTCTTCGCTCCTGTGCGAGGGTGTCCAGCGGGATATAGGCGCGCAAGGTTGTGCCCTCACCCACCTCGCTGTCCAGCTCAAGTCGGCCGCCGAGCATCAGCACCCGCTCGCGCATCCCGACCAGACCGAACGAAACCGCCCTGCCCGACTCGATGACAAAGCCCTGCCCGTCATCGGCGATGCTCATGCACATCATGCCGTCCTGCAGCGTCAGGCTGATCTCTACCGTGTGGGCCCGGGCATGGCGCATCACGTTGGTCAGCGCCTCCTGAAGGATCCGGAACATGCCTGTAGCCCTGGCATCGCTGAGCGCCGGGAGATTGTCCGGCACCTGCACCAGACACGGGATCTGCGTGCGCGCCTCGAAACGACGTGCCTGCCATTCGATGGCTGAAGCGATACCGGCGTCGAGAATCGGTGGCCGCAAGGCCGTAGCAACATCGCGCACCAGTTGAAACAACTGAGCGATCAGACGCTTCATGCTGTCCAGCCGCTCGCTCAGGCCAGGGTCGAGGTCGGCATAGGCCAGCTCGCACATCGACGTCTCGAGCTTCAATACCGTCAGCATCTGACCCAGCTCGTCGTGAACCTCGCGGGCAATATGTGCCTTCTCCTCTTCACGCACGCTTTCCAGATGCGCTGACAAGTCACGTAACTGCTCATGCGCGCGGCGTCGTTCGCTGACGTCAGTGAGGAACACCACCAGGTATTCGGCATCGCGAAAGCGCAGGAAGCTCAACGAGACATCGACAGGCAGCAGGCTGCCATCGGCGCGCAGACAATGGGTCTCGAACACTTGCGGGCTGTCTTCGCTGGAGCGCGCGTTCTTCCACAGGTTGAGCCAGCGATCCATATGCAGACCGGGCTCGAAATCGATCAGCGGGCGCTCGACCACCTGCCCCGGCGCATAGCCCAGCATGGACTCCGCCGCCCGATTGGCGTAACGCACCCGGCTGTCCCAGTTGACCCAGAGGATGCCGACGGTGCTTTGATCAATGGAAAACTGCGCCAGACGCAGCGCCTCCTCCTCTTCGACACGGCGGGCGAGTTCTTCACGCGCAGCCAGCAGCTCCTGCTCCAGCGCCTGCTGCTGGCGACGCTGCCAGATCACGATGGCGAAACACGCCAGCAACATCACCAGCAGCAGAATGCACAGGTTCTTCCAGAGTTTGGTCGACTCGATGAAATGGGACGGGGTCAGCGGCATCCAGCGCGCATGCAGCTGCTCCAGCTCCTTGGCAGGGATCGCCCGCAAGGCTTCGCTGACGATGGCGGCCAGCTCCGGCATGTCGCGACGCGAAGCCACCCGCAACAATTGTGGCAGCCCGATATCCCCCACCACCGCCAGCCCGGCGAACTCCGGCTCGCGCAGCAAACGACTGAGTTGCGCTTCGTCCACCACGGCATAACGTGCCTGCTGACTGAGCAACAGCTGCAAGGCCTGGCGCTCCAGCGGTACCCCTTGCAGGTTGAGGTGCGCAAAGTTGCTGCGCAGGTAGTCGGCCGTGGTGCTGGGCATGCGTACCGCGACGCGGGAAAGACTGTCGAGTTTCTCCAGGTCCACGGCAGTGCTGCCATCACGTTCGCCGATCAACAGCTGCGAAACACGCAGATACGGATCGGAAAACAACCACAGACGCAGGCCTGCGGGGGTTTGCATCAAGCCGGGCGCGACGTCGATTTCACCCTTGGCCAGCGCGTTCTCCAGCGCGCTCTGGTCAGGAAAATTCCGCCACAGCAAGTCGACCGGCAGCGTCGCCGCCAGCGCATTCATCAGGTCGACGTTGGCGCCGGACAACTGCTGCAAGCGTTGATCGAACTGCGCGTAAGGCGCGCGCAATACCAGCCCTACGCGCAACGGGCCATGCTGGTCGAGCCAGTTACGCTGCGCTGAACTCAACTGCGCAACGGCAGGTGTTTCAGGTTCGTCAGCCTGCGTATTCGCCATCTGAGCCATCAAGAGCAAGGCCAGGCAGCCGATAAAACCGGTGCGCAGAAGACGAATCATCAGTATGTCGCTCTCGTGTGTGCGTATCACGGCCTTGTGCCGCGCAGGCTCAGGCCTGACAAAAGCCGATCAACCCATTAGGCTGCCGGGATAGTTTCTGGCTTGGAATATCCGATGTCCTACACCTTTCGCGCAACGTTTCCTGCATTGTTTCTGTCATTGATACTGCCTTGCGCCTTGCCTGCCCTCGCAGCGGACCCGACCCCTGACCCGGCCAAGGACGCTGCTGCAGAAGCGCCCGTCGAAAGAGCCCCGCTGCTCAGCCGTTCACAGGAAGACGCAATAGCGCTGGAACGTCAATTGCCGCGCGAAGATCAGCAGCAACTTCAGGCCGGAGACGATAGCTTTCTCGCGCTCTGGAAACCCGCCAACACTGAGGCTCCTGAAGGCGCGGTCATCATTGTGCCCGGCGAAGCCGAGTCACCGGACTGGCCTGACGCTGTCGGCCCGCTGCGGCGCAAGTTTCCGGATGTGGGCTGGTCGAGCCTGAGCATCACCATGCCGGACCCGCTCGACAACACGCCGGGGGCACGCGAGCCCGATGTTGCTCCGGCAGATGCAAACGCCGCCAAAGCCACTGAGGCACCGAAGGAAAAACCCAAAGACGCCACGGAGACAGCAAAAGACCCGGCCGCAGAAGCCGAGGCCCTGGCTGCGGCTGAAACAGCCAAGGCTGCTGCCGACGAAGAACTCAACAAGGCTCAGGCCGAGCGCATCTTCGCGCGGATCGAAGCCGCGATCAGCTTTGCGCAGCAGAACAAGGCACGCAGTATCGTGTTGATCGGCCACAGCAGCGGCGCGTACTGGGCGGCCAGGTTCCTCAATGAACGGACATCGCCTGTGGTGCAGAAACTGGTGATGCTGACGGCGCGTGAACCTCTGAATACCAAGCCTTCGCTTCTGGACATGGTGCCTCAGCTGAAAGTAAAAGCCGTCGATTTCATCTACAAAAACGCGCCTGACGAGGCTGCAAAGGCCCGCCTGCAGGCCAGCAAACGCACCAAGGGGCCGGGCTTTACCCAAATCGGCCTGATCAACATCGCCGGCAGCGGAGATACCGAACAAGAGCAGCTATTCCGCCGCGTTCGCGGCTGGATAGACGCCAAAGAGGAAAAATAAGCGCCAGACGCACCAGCAGGTTCAGTTGAACCCGCGTCGGGCTTTCACCACGCGATAGGCATTGTGCAACTCGCTGGTCTTCTCGGTCGCCACCCGCACTTGCTGTGGATTGGCGCCCGAGCCGGCAATCTTGTCAGGGTGATGCCGACTGAGCAGGCGCCGGTAGGCACGCTTGATGCTCAAAGGATCGGTGTCCGACCTTATTCCCAGCAACGTCATCGCACTTTTGTAGTCGTCGCCGCTGCTGATCGGCGAGCGCTTCATGGGGTCGTGGTCAGCCGCCAGCGCCTCGACCTGCGGCCCTGTCCAGCCAAGCCACATGCCCCATACCCCGATCAGCTCGCGTTCGACCCGAGAAGTTTTGCCGTCCGCCCAGGCCATCCGCCAGCAGGCGCGCAACATATCCTCGGCAATGTCCGACTGCCCTTGCAGGCCACGCAGGTAACTGCGCAGGCCATCGGTGCCGTCGCGGCCGCGCTTGAAGGCGTTGATGGCGCGCAACTGATCCGTCTCGTTCAGGTTCAAACGGCGCATCTCGATACGTGCCTGATGGATATGGCTGGCCAGAACCCGTCCGTTACTTTTGGCCAGACGGCCCAGCAACACAAACAGCAGATCGTCCTTGTGGATCGTTGCACGTCCGCCCAGACGCTCACGCAGATGCGCCCAACTCTGCAGTTTCAGGCGCCGGTCCAGCGCCTGGCCCAACAGAGCACCGAGCATTGCGCCTGGAATACTGGCAATTGCGTAACCGACTCCAGCGCCGATCACTGTGCCGGGCCAAAGCATTCAGCGAGTCTCCGCAAGCATCTGCTCGACTTCAGCCAGGCGCTCGTGGGTGCCGACATCGACCCAGCGCCCTCGGTAGTGCTCGCCCGTGACCAGCCCCTTATGCATCGCCTCGCGCAACAGCGGCGCGAGCTTGAACGCGCCGGGCTCGCAATTGGCAAACAACTGTGGATGGAGGATGGCGATACCGCTGTAGGTCAGGCGCTGCCCCGCCGAATCGTCGTCGCGCACCTGAGCGTCGACCAGCGAGAAGTCGCCCGTCGGGTGATGCGCGGGGTTATCGACCAATACCAGGTGCGCAAGGCCCGTAAGCGGCACGCGCAATGTGCTGAAGTCGTAATCGGTCCAGATATCCCCGTTGATCACCACGAAGGGCTCAAGGCCAAGCAGCGGCAATGCCCGCTGAATGCCACCGCCAGTTTCAAGCGGCATGCCCTCTGGGGAGTAACGAATGCTCAGGTCGAAACGCTGACCGTCGCCCAGGTAATCCTCGATCTGCTGACCCAGCCACGCATGGTTGATGACCAACTGGTGAAACCCTGCATCGCGCAAGGCGTTCAGGTGGTATTCGATCAACGGTACATCCCCGACACGCACCAGCGGTTTGGGCGTGTGCAGGGTCAACGGGCGCATTCGCTCGCCTTTACCGGCGGCGAGAATCATCGCTTTCATGCAGTCCTCTTCGACACAATCAAGATCTTTTCCAAAATGGCCATCTTTCAAAGCGGCCCTTTATAAAACCGGCTCTCTGTCACGTTGGCCGTCTCTGTCATTTCAGACAGCGGTGTCTACCGGCTGCAGACTGGTAAGCAACTGCCCGAGCTGCGCCAGCTCTGGGCGACGTGACAACACCGCCTCTATATAAGCGAAAAAGCGCGGAACGTCTTCCAGGTAGCGAGGTTTTCCATCGCGGTGACAAATGCGGGCAAAAATGCCGATCACCTTCAAATGTCGCTGTACACCCATCAGATCACTGGCGCGCTCGAATGAGGCAAAATCTTCCTGTACCGGAATGCCGACGGCACGCGCCTGATCCCAGTAGGTGCGCAGCCAGCCACTGACACGCTCCTGTGGCCAGCTCAGGAATGCGTCCTTGAACAGGCATGTCACGTCATAGGTGACCGGGCCATAGACCGCATCCTGAAAATCCAGCACGCCCGGGTTAGGCTCGCTGATCATCAGGTTTCGCGGCATATAGTCGCGATGCACCAGTACTTTGGGCTGTGCCAGGGCGCTGTTGATCAACAGCTCGCTGACCTGCTGCCAGTCGCTCAGCTGCGCCTCGTCCATCTCGATACCCAGGTGCCGCTTCACGTACCACTCGGGAAACAGCTCCAGCTCACGGCGCAGCAACGCGACGTCATAGCTGGGCAATGGCGCGTCCATAGGCAGTTGCTGGTAGGCCAGCAACGCCTGAATGGCATCAGCGAACAAGGCATCGGCATTATCGGCGTCAATGACATCCAGATAAGTTTGACGGCCCAGATCGTTGAGCAGCAAAAAGCCTTGTGTCAGGTCTTCGGCATAAATTTTTGGAACATTAATGCCCGACTTTTCCAATAAATGAGCGATATCCACGAACGGTTTGCAGTTTTCCTGCGGTGGAGGGGCGTCCATGACAATAAAAGTTCGGCCCGCACCCTCCCAGCGAAAATAACGGCGAAAACTTGCGTCACTACTGGCCGCAGTCAATGTAGCCGGGGGCACGGCGCCCCAACCGTGCGCCGAAAACAGCGCCGGCAACTGCTCATCGAGCCAAACTTTCAGGGATTGCAGGCGTATATCTTGATCTGACATTACAAGGGTCTCCGACGGCGCTAGCCGTCAAGCGGGTCATGCTTTATTATCCGGAATCTTTTTCAGCCCATCGAGAGGCGTGCGGCCCCCCCGCGGGCAGATGGCGCGCAGGAAGCCCGGACTAATAAGATGGCATTGAAATCCCCCGCGTTTCGTAAAAAATTTCCGTTGCTCGTAACCGGCAGTCTGCTGGCGATGCAACCTCTGGCCACTCAGTTCGTGGTCGCCGCGGAACAGTATGACTGCTCAGTCTCTGCTTCGGGTGCCTGGAACTGTGCGCCGAAATCCAATGCTGCTGCAGTGGATCTGCCTCCGCGCCCCGTGCATGACACGACGTCGGTCAGTTCCAACGGCACGGTCACCTCACAAGGCACCTCTTCGGGTGAACAGTCTGCGGGTACGCAACTGGTCACTGAAGCCAAGGGCAAAGGTCTGAAGTCGCGTAGTGCTGACTACAGCCACCTCGATTGGGTTCCTCGCGAAAAGCTTACCGCAGCGCAACTGGCCGAGACCGGCCCGTATTGCTCGGGTGCCTACGTCGAGCCGATCCGTCCTGGCATGGACGACAAGACGCCGATGAAAGACGCGCCGATGTTCGTGGGAGCCAAGGCTTCGCGTTACGAACAGGAAGCGCAGGTCGCCACGCTGGCGGGTGATGTGGTGATGCGCCAGGGCAGCATGCAGGTGCAGGCCCAGGAGGCTGCACTGCATCAGGCCGAGAACCGTGGCGAGCTGAACGGCGATGTCCGTCTGCGCGACAACGGTGCGCTGATCGTCGGTGACAAGGCCGAACTGCAACTCGACACCGGCGAAGCCCGTGTCGACAACGCCGAGTACGTCCTGCACAAGTCGAACATTCGCGGTAACGCCCTGTACGCCAAGCGTGCAGAGAACGCGATCATCCGGCTCAAGGACGGTACCTACACGACGTGCGAGCCGAACAGCAACGCCTGGACGCTCAAGGGCAACAACATCACGCTGAACCCGGCCACCGGCTTCGGTACAGCGACCAACGTTACCCTGCGGGTCAAGGACATACCGGTTCTGTACACGCCGTATATCTACTTCCCGATCGACGACCGTCGTCAGTCCGGTTTCCTGCCGCCAACCATTGCAGCAGGCGGCGACAATGGCTTCACGCTGGTCACCCCGTACTACTTCAACCTGGCGCCGAACTACGACGCCACGTTGTACCCGCGTTACATGGCTGATCGTGGCTTGCTGATGGAAGGCGAGTTCCGCTACCTGACCAAGGGCAGCGAAGGTCAGTTTGGCGGCGCGTACCTGAACGACGAAAACGACGACCGCAAACTGCAGTCGGACTACGACAAGACCCGCTGGATGATCAACTGGCAGCACAAGGGCGGGCTTGATACGCGCTGGCTGACCCAGGTCGACTACACCGATATCAGCGATCCGTATTACTTCCAGGACCTGGAAACCGATCAGATCGGCGTCAAACGGACTGACTTCCTCAACCAGCAGGGCTCCCTGACCTACCGCGGCGACAGCTTCGCGGCAGTGCTCAATGCTCAGGCCTACAAGCTGGCGACGGTTGCCAACGTTACGCCGTACAACCGTCTGCCTCAGCTGACGCTCAACGGTACGTTGCCCTACAACCCCGGCGGTCTGAAGTTCGATTATCAGACTGAAGCGGTGCGCTTCGAACGTGACCTGCGCAGCGGCGCGTTCATCGATGAAGATGGCAACTCCGAGACACGCCTGGACAACAACATCTCCGGCCTGGCTCGCGCCAACGGCGATCGTCTGAACCTGGCACCGTCCGTCAGCCTGCCAATGAACTGGACCTATGGCTTCCTGACGCCGAAGCTGAAGTACGTCTACACGCAATACGATCTGGATCTGGACAGTCAGGGTAAAAACACCCTGCTGGCCGGCGAAGAGTACAGCAGCAGCCAAAGCCGCAGCGTACCGATCTTCAGCGTCGACAGCGGCCTGTACTTCGACCGCAATACCAACTGGTTCGGCAAGGATTACCGCCAGACCTTGGAGCCGCGCCTGTTCTATCTCTATGTTCCCGAGAAAGACCAGACCGACATCCCGGTATTCGACACCAGCGAAAGCACGTTCAACTTCGCCTCGCTGTTCCGTGACAACCGCTTCACCGGTTCCGACCGCATCGGCGACGAGAACAAACTGTCGCTGGGCGTCACCAACCGCTGGATCGAGGAAAACGGCTTCGAACGTCAACGCTTCAGCATCGGTCAGGCGCTGTATTTCGAAGACCGCAAGGTGCAGTTGCCGGGCGTGGTGTTCGCGGATCGTGATGATGCGCGCTCCAACGTTTCGCCTTATGCACTGGAATACGAATACCGCTTCAACCGCGACTGGCGCTTCAACTCCGATTTCAACTGGGATCCGGACAGCCGAAGCACCCGTTCGGGCAGCGCAATGTTCCACTACCAGCCTGAAGACAACCCGAACAAGGTCGTCAACCTCGGCTATCGCTATCGCAACGACCAGATTCGTTACGACGAAAGCACCGGCCGTTGGGTCGTGGGTGGTGGTGACTACGGCACCCCGGGTTCGCCAAACTACGTGAAGGACTACTACAAGATTCAGCAGCACGATTTCTCGGTCATCTGGCCGATCGTGCCGCAGTGGAGCCTGATCAGCCGTTGGCAGTATGACTACAACCGTGAACGCACCATCGAAGCTTTCGGCGGGTTCGAGTACGACAACTGCTGCTGGAAAATGCGTCTGGTCAATCGCTACTGGATCGACTACGACGAGTTCAGCCAGGCAGCACCTCAGAACGAGAAAGGCGACCGCGGCATATTCCTACAAATCGTGTTGAAGGGGCTCGGCGGTGTAACTGGCGCCAAGGTAGACAGCTTCCTCGACAAAGGCATTCAAGGTTATCGTGAACGTGAAGACCAAGCTTTCTGATTGTCTGCGCCCGCTGATGCTGGGCGCGTTACTCCTGAGCGGTGCAGTGCATGCTGCGGTTCAACCTCTGGACAGTGTCGTGGCTATCGTCGACAACGATGTGATCATGAAAAGCCAGATGGACCAGCGTGTACGTGAAGTTCAGCAGACCATTGCCAAGCGCGGCTCTGGTGTACCGCCTGCAGAAGCCCTGCAACCACAGGTTCTGGATCGTCTGATCCTGGAAAACCTGCAGTTGCAGATTGGCGAACGCTCTGGCATTCGTGTCTCCGACGAAGAGCTGAACCAGGCCATTGGCACCATTGCCCAGCGCAACAACATGAGCGTGGAGCAGTTCCGCGCCGCGCTGGCGCATGACGGCCTGTCCTATAACGATGCGCGCGAACAGGTGCGCCGGGAAATGATCATCAGCCGCGTGCGTCAGCGCCGGGTGGCCGAACGTATCCAGGTGTCCCAGCAGGAAGTGAAGAACTTCCTCGCCTCCGATATGGGCAAGGCTCAGCTGTCTGAAGAGTTTCACCTGGCCAACATTCTGATCGCCACACCTGACAGCGCTTCCTCGGACGCCATCCAGGCTGCTGCGGTCAAGGCCAAGGGCATCTACGACCAGTTGAAGAAAGGTGCTGACTTCACCCGTCTCGCAGCCACCTCCTCGTCCAGCGAAAACGCGCTGGAAGGCGGCGACATGGGCTGGCGCAAGGCTGCGCAATTGCCACCGCCGTTCGGTGACATGCTCAGCTCGATGCCTGTCGGTGACGTGACGCCTCCTGCACGTACGCCGGGCGGTTTCATCATTCTCAAGCTGCTTGAAAAGCGCGGCGGCCAGGGTGAGGCGCAAATGCGTGATGAAGTGCATGTGCGTCATATCCTGATCAAGCCAAGCGAAATTCGTAACGAGGAAGAGACCAAGCGTCTTGCCCAGAAGATCTACGACCGCATCGAGGGCGGCGAAGATTTCGCCGCGCTGGCGAAGAGCTTTTCGGAAGATCCGGGTTCTGCACTCAATGGCGGCGATCTGAACTGGGTTGATCCCAACTCTCTGGTTCCGGAGTTCCGCCAGGTGATGGGCGAAACGCCACAAGGCGTCTTGTCCAAACCGTTCCAGACCCAGTACGGCTGGCATGTGCTCGAAGTGCTCGGTCGTCGCTCCAAGGACGCTACTGATCAGGCTCGTGAACAGCAGGCGCTGAACGTATTGCGTAACCGCAAGTACGACGAAGAGCTGCAAACCTGGCTGCGTCAGATCCGCGACGAAGCCTACGTTGAAATCAAACTCCCTGGCGCGACACAGGCTGCAAAGTGAAACCCAAGCGTTTCGCACTGACACCCGGCGAGCCGGCCGGCATAGGTCCTGACCTTTGCCTGCTGCTCGCCACGCAGCCTCAGCCATACCCCCTGATTGCCATCACCAGCCGCGACCTGCTCCTTGAGCGGGCCGCGCAACTGGGTGTGGCAGTCAGTCTGATCGAGGTCACGCCCGACGCGTTTCCCGACCTGCCTGCACCTGCCGGCAGTCTGTACGTCTGGGATACGCCACTGGCCGCTCCGGTGGAAACCGGCGTGCTGAACAAGGCCAACGCGGCGTTCGTCCTGGAAACCCTGACTCGCGCGGGCCAGGGCTGCCTGGACGGACTGTTCAGCGGCATGATCACCGCCCCGGTGCACAAAGGCGTGATCAACGACGGCGGTATCGCGTTTTCCGGACACACCGAATTTCTCGCTGAACTGACTCACACCGAACAGGTAGTGATGATGCTGGCAACCGGCGACCTGCGCGTAGCACTGGTGACCACTCACCTGCCGTTGCGCGATGTGGCCGACGCTATCACAGCGGATCGTCTGGAGCGCGTGACACGCATCCTGCACGCCGATCTGGTCAACAAGTTCGGCATTGCCCACCCACGCATTCTGGTCTGCGGCCTCAACCCTCATGCCGGCGAAAGCGGGCATCTGGGTCGTGAGGAAATCGACATCATCGAACCTGCTCTGGAGCGCCTGCGCAGCGAAGGCCTGGACTTGCGCGGCCCGCTGCCTGCAGACACTCTGTTTACCCCCAAATATCTGGAGCACTGCGACGCAGTGCTGGCGATGTACCACGATCAGGGCCTGCCCGTGCTGAAATACAAAGGTTTCGGCGCAGCGGTCAATGTGACGCTCGGCCTGCCAATCATCCGCACCTCTGTCGATCACGGCACGGCGCTGGACCTGGCCGGCACTGCGAACATCGACACCGGCAGCCTGCACGTCGCACTGCAAACCGCCTACCAGATGGCCGAGACCCATTCATGACCGAGCACTACCAACACCGGGCGCGCAAGCGCTTCGGGCAGAACTTCCTGCACGATGCAGGCGTTATCGACAAGATCCTGCGTGCCATCCGTGCCAAACCTGAAGACCGGCTGCTGGAAATCGGGCCGGGCCAGGGTGCACTGACCGAGGGCCTGCTTGACAGCGGCGCTCAGCTGGACGTGGTCGAGCTGGACAAGGACCTGATCCCGATCCTGAACGGTCAGTTCGCCAGCAAGCCGAACTTCAACCTGCATCAGGGCGATGCGCTGAAATTCGACTTCAACACCCTCGGCGCCGAACCGCGCAGCCTGCGGGTGGTGGGCAACCTGCCGTACAACATCTCGACACCGCTGATTTTTCATCTGCTGCAGAACGCCAGTCTGATCCGCGACATGCACTTCATGCTGCAAAAGGAAGTGGTCGAGCGCATGGCTGCCGGACCCGGCGGCGGTGACTGGGGCCGTCTGTCGATCATGGTCCAGTACCATTGCCGCGTCGAACACCTGTTCAACGTCGGACCGGGTGCATTCAACCCGCCGCCGAAAGTGGACTCGGCCATTGTGCGCCTCGTCCCTTACGAAACACTGCCGCACCCTGCCAAGGATCACCGTGTGCTGGAGCGGATCGTGCGTGAAGCGTTCAACCAGCGTCGCAAGACCCTGCGCAACACGCTCAAGCTGCTGTTGACCAGCGATGAGATCACCGCTTCCGGAGTAGACGGCAGCTTGCGTCCCGAGCAGCTCGATCTGGCTGCATTCGTTCGTCTGGCAGACACTCTCAGCGAAAAAGTTGTGACAGAGTGAACCCTGGGGACAAGTAAACGGCAGGCTCAGTCTTCATTTTCCGCTTACTTGTCCTAGACTGATCTACCTGCCGCACACGCCCTTTTTTCGCAGCTATGGATTTCAAGGCCTATTGCATGCCCGATTCTCGTTACAAGGTCGACGTCAGCGTCGTCACACGCTTCCTCTCGGAGCAGTCGCAACCCGAGCAGAACCGCTTCGCTTTCGCCTACACCATCACCGTGCACAACAATGGCGAGCTCCCTGCCCGGCTGCTGTCGCGGCACTGGGTCATTACCGACGGTGATGGCAATGTCGAGGAAGTACGTGGTGAAGGCGTGGTCGGCCAGCAGCCACTGATCAAGGTCGGCCAAAGCCATACCTACAGCAGTGGTACGGTCATGACCACCAAAGTCGGCAATATGCAGGGCACTTACCAGATGCTGGCCGAAGACGGCAAACGCTTCGATGCCGTTATCGAGCCTTTCCGTCTGGCCGTTCCGGGCTCGCTGCACTGATGGCGGTGTATGCGGTGGGTGACCTGCAAGGCTGCCTTGAACCTCTGCAATGCCTGCTCGAGCACGTGCACTTCAACCCGGAGCAGGATCGCCTCTGGCTGGTGGGTGACTTGGTCAACCGTGGCCCGCAATCGCTGGAAACGCTTCGCTATCTGTACAGCATTCGCGAATCGCTGGTGTGCGTGCTCGGCAATCATGACCTGCACCTGCTGGCAGTGGCCCGTAAAAAAGAGCTGCTGAAGAAAGGCGACACGCTGCTTGAAATCCTTGAAGCGCCTGATCGTGACGACCTGCTTGGCTGGGTGCGTCGGCAGAAGCTCATGCATTACGACGCAGAACGCAATGTCGCCATGGTGCATGCCGGTATCGCGCCACAGTGGGCGCTGAAAAAGGCCTTGAAGCACGCTGCCGAAGTCGAGCACGCGCTGCAGGACGACACGTTGTACGGCGCCTTTCTCGACGGCATGTACGGCAATGAACCGGCCAAGTGGGATAACGAACTGCAAGGCGTGACGCGTCTGCGGGTCATCACCAACTACTTCACCCGCATGCGCTTCTGCACCAGCGACGGCAAACTCGATCTGAAGAGCAAGGAAGGGGTCGGCACCGCGATACCTGGCTACGCGCCCTGGTTCAGCCACCAGAGCCGCAAGACCCGCGACGTGAAAATCATTTTCGGCCACTGGGCTGCGCTTGAAGGTCGCTGCGGCGAACCTGACGTCTTCGCCCTCGACAGCGGATGTGTCTGGGGCGGCTCGATGACGCTGCTCAATGTCGATACGCTTGAACGTCATCAGTGCAATTGCGATGCTATCGGCAATGCCGCCGACGGGCTTGTTACCCGCGTGCAACCCGGGGCTACTCCCCTTCCGTAACCTCAGGCTCAGGAGCCCAGGCAATGACTGAATTCAAACGTATCCCACCTGAACAGGCCCAGGCTCTGCGCGAGCAAGGCGCCGTGCTGGTCGATGTTCGGGACCCACAGGCTTTCGAGAGCAATCACATTCCCGATTCCGTGCATCTGGACAACCACTCGATCGCCGACTTCATCCGCGAAGCCGATCTGGACAAACCGCTGGTGGTCGTCTGCTACCACGGCAACTCCAGCCAGAGCGCTGCGGCCTATCTGGTCGGCCAGGGTTTCTCCGATGTGTACAGCGTGGACGGCGGTTTCGAGCTGTGGCGCGCCACTTATCCGCAAGAAACCGTGCAAGGCTGATAGAAAATATTTTTATGACAGCTGATCCCGCGTTCTACGCGGGCTCGCGAGCCATCTGACGAACGGTCAGCCCGTCTTCTCGCGCATCCCTTCTTTATCTTTCCGAATCCGAACTATCCTTAGCCTAGGCCATCCGTTTTCAGGGGAGAGCCGGTACACCGGCGCGTGGGTCATCGGTAGTTACTTTTAGGGTGTTCTGGGGGGAAACAGCGGCCGTAGTTAGGTCGCTGCCAGCATCGACTGACGATCCGCCGCCGGCTCCACGTATCGAGCGAGGTGACGTCATGAGTATATTCAGCCACTTCCAACAACGCTTCGAAAGCACGCGGCAAGAAGAGCTCTCGCTACAGGAGTATCTGGAGCTCTGCAAACAGGATCGCAGCGCCTACGCCTCTGCCGCAGAACGCCTTCTGCTGGCTATCGGCGAGCCCGAACTGGTGGATACCTCCGCCAACTCCAGGCTGTCGCGCATTTTCTCCAACAAGGTCATACGCCGCTATCCGGCCTTTGCCGACTTCCACGGAATGGAGGAATGCATCGACCAGATCGTTTCGTATTTCCGCCATGCCGCCCAAGGCCTGGAAGAGAAAAAGCAAATCCTGTATCTGCTCGGCCCGGTGGGTGGCGGTAAATCGTCCCTGGCGGAAAAACTCAAGCAACTGATCGAAAAAGTCCCGTTCTACGCCATCAAGGGCTCGCCAGTCTTCGAGTCGCCCTTGGGCCTGTTCAACGCCACCGAGGACGGCGCGATTCTCGAAGAAGACTTCGGGATTCCGCGACGCTACCTGAGCACCATCATGTCGCCGTGGGCGACCAAACGTCTGGCCGAGTTCGGCGGCGACATCAGCCAGTTCAAGGTGGTGAAGCTCTACCCGTCGATTCTCAACCAGATTGCCGTGGCGAAAACCGAACCCGGCGACGAAAACAACCAGGACATCTCTGCGCTGGTCGGCAAGGTGGATATCCGCAAACTGGAAGAATTCCCGCAGAACGACGCCGATGCCTACAGCTACTCGGGCGCGCTGTGCCGGGCCAACCAGGGCCTGATGGAATTCGTCGAGATGTTCAAGGCCCCGATCAAGGTGCTTCACCCGCTGCTCACCGCAACCCAGGAAGGCAACTACAACAGTACCGAAGGGCTGGGCGCGATCCCGTTCACCGGTATCCTGCTGGCGCACTCCAACGAATCGGAATGGCACAGTTTCCGTAACAACAAGAACAACGAAGCCTTCATCGACCGTATCTACATTGTGAAGGTGCCGTACTGCCTGCGTGTCAGCGACGAGATCAAGATCTACGACAAGCTGCTGTTCAACAGCTCGCTGTCCAAGGCGCACTGCGCGCCGGACACCCTGAAAATGCTCGCGCAGTTCACCACGCTGTCGCGCCTCAAAGAGCCGGACAACTCCAACATCTACTCCAAGATGCGCGTGTATGACGGCGAGAACCTCAAAGACACCGACCCTAAAGCCAAGTCGATCCAGGAGTACCGCGACAGTGCGGGCGTCGACGAAGGCATGAATGGTCTGTCTACCCGCTTCGCGTTCAAGATTCTGTCCAAGGTCTTCAACTTCGATCCGCACGAAATCGCCGCCAACCCGGTGCACCTGCTTTACGTACTGGAGCAGCAGATCGAACAGGAGCAGTTCCCCGCCGAAACGCGCGAGCGTTATCTGCGCTTTATCAAGGAATACCTGGCACCGCGCTATATCGAGTTCATCGGCAAGGAAATCCAGACGGCGTATCTGGAATCCTACAGCGAGTACGGTCAGAACATTTTCGACCGCTATGTGCTGTATGCGGACTTCTGGATTCAGGATCAGGAATACCGCGATCCGGAAACCGGCGAAATCCTCAACCGCGTGGCCTTGAACGAGGAGCTGGAAAAAATCGAGAAGCCGGCTGGCATCAGCAACCCGAAAGATTTCCGCAACGAAATCGTCAACTTCGTGCTGCGTGCCCGCGCCAACAACAATGGCAAGAACCCGACCTGGCTCAGCTACGAGAAGCTGCGGGTGGTGATCGAGAAGAAAATGTTCTCCAACACCGAGGACCTCCTGCCGGTCATCAGCTTCAATGCCAAGGCCAGCAAAGAGGATCAGCAGAAGCACAACGACTTCGTGACACGAATGGTCGAGAGGGGCTACACGGACAAGCAGGTACGTTTGCTTTCCGAATGGTATCTGCGCGTGCGGAAATCGCAGTAAAGCAGCTGCAAGCTTCAAGCTATCAGCTGCAGGCGACAAGCGATCAACACCCGGTCTCGGGATTGATCGTGTACTCGCCTGCAGCTTGAGGCTTACAACTTGAAGCTCCCCGGAGGAGCCTATGAGCTATGTGATCGACCGACGTCTCAACGGCAAGAACAAGAGCACGGTGAACCGGCAGCGGTTTCTGCGGCGTTACCGTGACCACATCAAGAAAGCAGTGGAGGAAGCGGTCAGCCGGCGCTCCATCACTGACATGGAACACGGCGAGCAGATCAGCATCCCCGGGCGTGACATCGACGAACCGGTGCTGCATCACGGTCGCGGCGGCAAGCAGACCGTCGTTCATCCTGGCAACAAGGAGTTCACCACAGGTGAGCACATCGCCCGCCCTCAAGGCGGCGCTGGCGGTAAAGGCCCCGGCAAGGCGGGCAATTCCGGCGAAGGGATGGATGAGTTTTCGTTTCAGATTACTCAGGAAGAGTTTCTCGAGTTCATGTTCGAAGACCTGGAGCTGCCGAACCTGGTCAAGCGCAACCTGACCGGCACCGACACCTTCAAGACCGTGCGCGCCGGGATCAGCAACGAGGGCAACCCGTCGCGGATCAACATCATCCGCACACTGCGCTCGGCGCATGCACGGCGTATTGCGCTGTCCGGCAGCAGCCGGGCGAAGCTCAGGGAAGCGACCGCCGAGTTTGAGCGCATGAAGCGCGAAGAGCCGGATAACTTCGGCGACCTTCAGGAACTGGAAGTAGAAATCGACCGACTGAAGGCTCGCATCCGTCGTGTGCCCTACCTCGATACCTTCGACCTCAAGTACAACCTGCTGGTCAAGCAACCTAACCCCAGCTCCAAAGCGGTCATGTTTTGCCTGATGGACGTCTCCGGCTCCATGACCCAGGCGACCAAGGACATCGCCAAGCGCTTCTTCATCCTGCTGTACCTGTTCCTCAAGCGTAACTACGACAAGATCGACGTGGTCTTCATTCGTCACCACACCAGCGCCCGCGAAGTGGACGAGGAAGAGTTTTTCTATTCACGGGAAACCGGCGGCACCATCGTTTCCAGCGCATTGAAACTGATGCAGGAAATCATGGCCGCACGCTACCCGAGCAGTGACTGGAATATCTACGCGGCACAGGCGTCAGACGGCGATAACTGGAACGATGATTCGCCCATCTGCCGGGAAATCCTCACCAAACAGATCATGCCCTTCGTGCAGTACTACACGTACGTGGAAATCACGCCGCGTGAGCACCAGGCCTTGTGGTACGAATACGAACGCATCGGTGAAGATTTTGCCGACACGTTTGCCCAGCAACAGCTGGTCTCTGCCGGTGATATCTATCCGGTATTCCGCGAACTCTTTCAGCGAAGGTTAGTGTCATGACCGCCAGAGAGCAGAAGCGCCAACCCCTTTCCACGGGGTCAGAGTGGACATTCGAACTGATCCGCGCCTACGACCGCGAAATCGGCAGGATTGCCGAACGGTATGCGCTGGACACCTATCCCAACCAGATCGAAGTGATCACGGCCGAGCAGATGATGGACGCCTATGCCTCGGTGGGCATGCCGCTGGGCTATCACCACTGGTCCTACGGCAAACACTTCCTCAGCACGGAAAAATCCTATTCTCGCGGCCAGATGGGCCTGGCTTACGAGATCGTCATCAACTCCGACCCGTGCATTGCCTACCTGATGGAAGAAAACACCATCTGTATGCAGGCGCTGGTGGTGGCCCATGCGTGCTATGGCCATAACAGCTTCTTCAAGGGCAACTACCTGTTCCGCACCTGGACCGACGCCAGTTCGATCATTGATTACCTGGTGTTCGCCAAGCAGTACATCATGCAATGCGAGGAGCGCCATGGCATCGATGCCGTGGAGGACTTGCTCGACTCCTGCCATGCGCTGATGAACTACGGTGTCGACCGCTACAAGCGCCCCTACCCGATTTCCGCTGAAGAGGAGCGGCGTCGGCAGAAGGACCGGGAGGAGCACCTTCAGCGACAGATCAATGATCTTTGGCGCACTATCCCGAAAAGTGCCGACAAGAGCAGCAAGGAAGACAACGCGCGCTTTCCGGCCGAACCGCAGGAAAACATTCTCTACTTCATCGAGAAACACGCCCCGCTTCTGGAATCATGGCAGCGCGAAGTGGTGCGCATCGTGCGCAAGATCGCGCAGTATTTCTATCCACAGCGCCAGACCCAGGTGATGAACGAAGGCTGGGCGACGTTCTGGCATTACACGCTGATGAATGACCTGTACGACGAAGGGCTGGTCACCGACGGCTTCATGATGGAGTTCCTGCAGTCGCACACCAGCGTGATTTTCCAGCCCGGTTTCGACAGCCCCTATTACAGCGGCATCAATCCCTACGCGCTGGGCTTTGCCATGTATCAGGACATCCGCCGGATGTGCGAACACCCTACCGATGAGGATCGGCAGTGGTTTCCGGAAATTGCCGGCAGCGACTGGCTGACGGCGATCAAGTTCGCGATGACCAGCTTCAAGGACGAGAGCTTCATCCTCCAGTACCTGTCGCCCAAGGTAATCCGTGACCTCAAACTGTTCAGCATCATGGACGACGACCAGAAGGACGACCTGCTGGTGCCCGCCATTCATGATGAAAACGGCTATCGGACCATTCGCGAAATACTCGCTGCGCAGTACAACCTGGGTAATCGGGAGCCCAATGTGCAGATCTACAGCATCGACCGCCGAGGCGACCGCTCGCTGACCCTGCGCCACCAACAGCACAATCGCAAACCGCTCGGTGACTCGACAGACGAGGTGCTCAAACACCTGCACCGGCTGTGGGGCTTTGACATCCACCTGGAAACCTTGCAGGGCGATCGTGTGGTCAAGACCCATCACGTACCCCCGAAAGGCGAGCATGCCGACAGTGAATATCCCCGGCTTGATATGGCGGTCGTCCACCTTTAAGCGCTAGGGCAATAGCGCGTTAAACGCTTGCTCATACAGCTTTAGCCTCCATAAGCACGACACAAGGTTTATCCTGTCGCGCTTACGGAGGCTTTTTATGCAGATTTATAAAGTGGGCGGGGCTGTACGCGACCGTCTTCTGGGTCAACCTGTCACGGACATCGACTGGGTCGTGGTCGGCGCAAGCACCGAGGACATGCTGATCAAGGGCTATCGCCCGGTCGGTACAGATTTCCCGGTGTTTCTGCATCCGCTGACCAATGAGGAATACGCGCTGGCGCGCACCGAGCGCAAGAGCGGCGTGGGCTACGGGGGCTTTGTTTTCCACGCCAGCCCCGAGGTAACACTCGAGCAGGATTTGATTCGGCGCGACCTGACGATCAATGCCATGGCTGAAGACAAGGACGGCAATTTAACCGATCCCTACAACGGCCAGAAGGATTTGCAAGCGCGGATATTGCGTCACGTTTCACCCGCATTCGCCGAAGATCCGCTCAGAGTCTTGCGTGTCGCCCGATTCGCAGCGCGCTACGCCGGTCACGGTTTTACCATCGCGCCCGAGACCCTGGGATTGATGCGACAGCTCAGTGAATCGGGCGAACTCAAGGCGCTGACTGCCGAGCGAAGCTGGAAGGAAATCTCTCGCGCACTCATGGAAGAACAGCCTCAGGTGTTCATTCAGGTACTGCACGACTGCGGCGCCCTCAAAGAGCTGATGCCCGAAGTCGAAGCGTTGTTTGGTGTACCGCAGCCGGCCGCGCATCACCCGGAAATAGACACCGGCGTGCACGTGCTCAGCGTCCTCGAGCAATCCGCACGCCACAAACACCCGCTGACGGTGCGCTGGGCCTGCCTGCTGCACGACCTCGGCAAAGGGCTGACGCCGGAAGCCGAATGGCCAAGGCACATCGCCCATGAGCACACCGGCCTGCGCCTGATAAAAGCGGTCAACGAGCGTTTTCGTGTACCTCGAGACTGCCAGGAACTGGCGCTGCTGGTCGGCCAGTACCACACTCACGGCCACCGTGCGCTGGAGCTGAAACCCTCGACCCTGCTGGAGTTGCTGCAAAGCTTCGACGTCTACCGCCGCCCGCAGCGCTTTGAAGAGTTCATTGCCGCATGCGAGATGGACGCCAGAGGACGTCACGGCTTCGAACAACGCAGTTATCCACAGGCCGACTATCTGCGCGGCGCCGCCGAGGTCGCACGCGCGGTATCAGTACAGCCGTTGCTGGAACAGGGCCTGAAAGGCAAGGAACTGGGTGACGCACTGAAGAACGAGCGCTTGAAGGCACTGAAAACCTACAAAGCCGAGCACGTCGTCTGACAGGCAACGCTCATCGTTACACGCAGATCTAACTGCTTATCGTGCCAATGCTCCGCGTTGGCATGCAGTTCATGACGCTCTGCGTCAAAAATCTTCAGTCTGGCGAAACAGCACGGATAAACAAAGCTCAGGCTTTAAGGCGGCCTGCATCTCGTACAGACTGAATCAGGCGGCAACGCTGCACTGTGTGACGCGGAGCGTCACGAACTGCATTCCCACGCGGAGCGTGAGGAACGAGAGGTGTCCGGGGGAGCAATTTTCGTAACTATGCGCAGCCATGGACGCTCTGCGCTCGAGCTTTAAGGCGAGGACGCCTTCAGCTACGCAGCAAATCCTCAGGCGTCAGTGCCAACCCGCGCCACTCGAACGCCACCGGCCAAAGCTGCTGATCGATCTGCGCATCAGCCCAGAGTTTGCTGAAAGCAATCCCCACACCGGGATGCAGAATTTCAGGGGCAATCAACGCCAATGGACGCAGTACGAAGGCATTCTTCAGGATTTCTGCCCTCGGCAAGATCAGCCCGTCGAAGTTACCGACCTGTTCGCCGTACAGCAGCACATCGATATCCAGCGGCAACCCTTTGCGATCCGGGGCATAGCGGCCATTGTCCGCTTCGATGAATTTCAGGCGACGATCCAGCTCCATCAAGGGCAGATCGGTCAGCGCCGACACCACCAGATTGAAGAATGGTCCGCTCTTGATACCCACGGCATGGCTCTCAAAAACCGGCGAACAGCTCAGGTCGGTCAGGAAGCCATCCAGCGCATCGAGCCCCGCAACCAGATGGCGCTCACGCTCGATGTTGCTCCCCAGGCCGAGGAAAATCCGCGTCAGCGACATCCGCGCTCGATCTCCACGCCCACACCGGCAGCGGCCGCTACAGCACCGGGCTTGGTCAGTTTCAGGCGCAGCCAGGGAATATTGAATTCACCCATCAGCACTTCGGCCAGTCGCTCGGCGAAGGTCTCCACCAACTGGAACTGTGCCTGCTCGGCGAACGCCTGAATACGTGTCGAGACACTGGCGTAGTCGAGGGCCTTGCTCAGATCGTCCCCTGCGGCTGCAGGGCGATTGTCCCAGGCGAAGCTGAGGTCCAGACGCAGGCACTGACGAATGCCGCGCTCCCAGTCATAGGCGCCAATGACCGTATCGACCTCAAGGCCCTCGATGAAAACTCTGTCCAAGCACTACTCTCCACTGCACGACAAGGGCGCGATGCGCCGTTAGAATCAGGGCATCCTCGCCCGGAATGGTTCGCATGTTTTGGTTAATGGCCACCTTCGCCTACCTGCTTGGCTCGCTGTCCTTCGCCATCCTGCTCAGCCGCCTGAGCGGCAGGCCGGACCCGCGCGCCAGTGGCTCCGGCAATGCCGGCGCGACCAACATGCTGCGTCTGGCCGGGAAAAAACTCGCCATCCTGACCCTGCTCGGCGACCTCTGCAAAGGCCTGGTGCCGATCCTGATCGCCAGCGCCTTGGGCATGGACATCGCACAACAGGGCTGGATCGGCGTCTGCGCAGTGCTGGGCCATCTGTTCCCGCTGTACTTCCGCTTCCGCGGTGGCAAAGGCGTAGCGACTGCCGCCGGCGTGCTGCTGGGCCTGTATCCGCCCGCCGCTGCCCTGGCGATAGTCGCCTGGCTGCTGACGCTGTACCTGACCCGCACCAGCTCGCTTGCCGCCCTGATCGCCACACCCCTGACCCTGCCATTGCTGGCGTGGCAGGAGCCTCATGTGCTGCTGCCGATGAGCGTGTTGACCCTGCTCATCGTCTGGCGCCATCGCGGCAATCTACGCGACCTGCTCGCCGGGCGCGAACGGCATTTCTGAGGCGTAACCCGCCTCGCCTGCCGTCACAGCCCCGACAACTGCTCCATGGGCCAGCGCGCCTGCACGCTGATGCTCAAATCTTCCTTCTGCCCGACCTGCAAACGCTGGCACCCGGCAAACGCGATCATCGCGCCGTTATCGGTACAAAACTCGGGCCGTGCGTAATAAACATGGCCGCGCAAATCGCCAAGCATGCTTTCCAGCGAAGCGCGCAGTGCCTTGTTGGCGCTGACGCCACCGGCAATCACCAGGCTCTTGAGGCCGGTCTGCTTGAGCGCGCGCTTGCACTTGATGGTCAAAGTCTCCACTACCGCCTGCTGGAAGGCCAGAGCGATGTCGCAGCGGGTTTGCTCACTGTCGTCTCCAGCGTTTCGGCATTGCTGCCAGGTATTGAGCGCAGAGGTTTTCAGGCCGCTGAAGCTGAATTCCAGCCCGGGACGATCGGTCATCGGCCGAGGGAAGACGAAACGCCCTGCCACGCCCTGCAGGGCTGCCTTTGAAATCTCCGGGCCGCCGGGGTACTGCATGCCCATCATCTTCGCGGTCTTGTCGAAGGCCTCGCCTGCGGCATCATCCAGCGTCTCGCCCAGCAGCTCGTACTGACCGATGCCATCGACGCGCACCAGTTGCGTATGGCCGCCCGACACCAGCAAGGCGACGAACGGGAACTGTGGCGGGTTTTCTTCCAGCATCGGGGCCAGCAGATGACCTTCCATGTGATGCACGCCCAGCGCCGGGATATCCCAGGCGAACGCCAGCGCCTGAGCGCACGAAGCGCCGACCAGCAAGGCGCCGACCAGCCCAGGGCCGGCCGTGTAGGCAATGGCGTCGATATCAGTGGCCACGCAGTCCGCCTCGGCCAGTGTCTGGCGAATCAGGGGCAGCATGCGCTTGACGTGATCGCGCGAAGCCAGCTCCGGCACCACACCGCCATAGGCACGATGCAGGTCGATCTGGCTGAATAATGCGTCCGCAAGCAAACCGCGTTCGCTGTCGTATAACGCGACGCCGGTTTCGTCGCAGGAGGTTTCTAATCCCAGTACTAGCATGGGGTTGCGCCTTGTAGGGGGCAGATTTGAAGGCGCGCATAATAGTCGCCGACCGAGGTGCCGACCAGCGGTTTTCGATCAGAGGCTTTGCATTCCTCTCAATGAGGGGTTAACATCCGCAACCCTTAAAAACCGACGTACTTTTGTGCAGTGTTTGCACTGAGCGTTGACCCCGGTAATGAATGAAGGTAGCTCTGGATGCCAGCCGTCAAAGTTAAAGAGAACGAACCCTTCGACGTAGCTCTGCGTCGTTTCAAGCGCTCCTGCGAAAAAGCCGGTGTTCTGGCTGAAGTTCGTAGCCGCGAATTTTACGAGAAGCCGACTTCGGAGCGTAAGCGCAAGGCAGCAGCTGCTGTCAAACGCCACGCCAAGAAAGTCCAGCGCGAACAGCGCCGCGCCGTTCGTCTGTATTAATTTACAGACCTTCGTCGCAAGCTTCTGCCTTGCCCGGCCAACCAGCCGGGCTGTCGGCAGTTACAGCTTCGCTGTTTCGCGTTTGCTTTATTGATTGACCCTGTCCAGGCCGCACATGCGACTCGGATATTCAGTCAAGCACGTCACGGCCTGTTCACAGGCTACATCGGTCATGCCCACTCGGGCAGCACATCGACCGATGACAAGACGAGTATGCCTTGATGACTTCGCAAGAAGCTCAGCCAAGGCAGCGTCTTCCGTGTCCCAGGCTCTGTACCACTCAAGTGGACAACGAAGCTTGTGGCCTTTCCGACCTGCTCGCGGGTTCAAGATTTATTCCTTTCAGGCCAACACCGTCCTTCGGATGCAAAGACGTGCCCGTTTATTGCCTACGTCTACAAAAAGACGGCTGACAGGCTGACGGAACGCTCGTAGAGTCATCCGATATTTTTGCACCACGCTTGAATGATGAGAACGCCATGGCCGGGCTGATTCCCCAGAGCTTTATCGACGACCTTCTGAACCGCACCGATATTGTCGATGTTGTCAGTTCGCGCGTGCAGCTCAAGAAAGCCGGGAAGAACTACACCGCGTGCTGCCCGTTCCACAAAGAGAAAACACCCTCTTTCAGCGTCAGCCCGGACAAGCAGTTCTATTACTGCTTCGGTTGCGGCGCAGGTGGCAACGCGCTCGGCTTCATCATGGACCACGACAACCTGGACTTCCCCCAGGCTGTCGAAGACCTGGCCAAGGCCGCAGGCATGGAAGTGCCTCGCGAACAGAGCGTAAAAGGCCAGAAGCCCCGGCAACCGACAGATTCCCCGCTCTACCCGCTGTTGACCGCCGCCGCCGAGTTCTACCGCCAGGCCCTGAAAAGCCACCCGTCACGCAAGGCTGCGGTGGATTACCTCAAGGGCCGCGGGCTGTCCGGCGAGATCGCCAGAGACTTTGGCCTGGGCTTCGCCCCTCCCGGCTGGGACAACCTGTACAAGCACCTGAGCAGCGACTCAATACAGCAAAAGGTGATGATCGATGCCGGCCTGCTGATCGAGAACGCCGAAACCGGCAAACGCTACGACCGCTTCCGCGACCGGGTGATGTTTCCGATCCGTGACTCACGCGGGCGCGTCATCGCCTTTGGCGGCCGCGTACTGGGCGATGACAAACCCAAGTACCTGAACTCCCCGGAAACACCGGTTTTCCACAAGGGCCAGGAGCTGTACGGGCTGTTCGAGGCGCGCAAATTCAATCGCAACCTCGATGAAATCATCGTCGTTGAAGGCTACATGGACGTCATCGCCCTGGCCCAGCAAGGCTTGCGCAATGCCGTGGCCACGCTGGGTACTGCAACCAGCGAAGAGCATTTGAAGCGCCTGTTCAGGGTGGTGCCCAACGTACTGTTCTGCTTCGACGGCGATCAGGCCGGACGCAACGCTGCATGGCGTGCGCTGGAAGCGACACTGTCGAACCTGCAGGACGGACGCCGGGCGCGCTTTCTGTTTCTTCCCGAAGGCGAAGACCCGGACACGCTGGTGCGCTCCGAAGGCACCGACGCGTTCAAGGCACGCATCAATCAGCACGCGCAGCCGCTGGCCGATTATTTTTTCGAGCAACTGACCAAAGAGTCCGATCCGCGCTCGCTGGAGGGCAAGGCGCACATGGCCACCCTCGCGGCGCCATTGATCGACAAGGTGCCCGGCGCGAACCTGCGTATTCTGATGCGTCAGCGCCTGACCGAAATTACCGGGCTGACCGGCGAGGCCGTCAGCCAGCTGGTGCAAAGCGCGCCGACAGAGGCGCCACCGAGTTACGACCCGTATGTCGACTACGACGCCATGCCTGATTTTGCCGATTACCAGCCACAAGGCGGTTATGAGCCTCAGCAGGAATGGACGCAGAAGAAAACCGGCGGTCCGAATCAAAAAAAATGGGACAACAAATCCTGGGGCAAAAAAGGCAAGCGCCAGGACTTCGAACCTCGAACGCCGCGTGTTCCCACCGCCGTCGAGCCGCCCATGC
Source organism: Pseudomonas sp. B20 (assembly GCF_020515755.1). Taxonomy (NCBI): domain Bacteria; kingdom Pseudomonadati; phylum Pseudomonadota; class Gammaproteobacteria; order Pseudomonadales; family Pseudomonadaceae; genus Pseudomonas; species Pseudomonas sp. B20. Next base: position 117,309 of record NZ_JAHPJG010000014.1, on the reverse strand, counting down.
AGGCCGCACTGAGAACCTTGCTGCATCACCCCGAATTGGCGGAAAAGGTCGAAAATGCCAGCCATTTCGCTGCAGAAGACCAATCCAACGCACAACTGCTGGTCGCTCTTATCGAGGCCCGGCAAAAGAATCCGAACCTTCGGTCGTTACAGTTGATAGCGCGATGGCACGGGACTGAACAGGGCCGCTTGCTGCGCGCACTGGCAGAAAAGGAATGGCTGATTGAGGCCGATAACCTTGAACAACAGTTTTTCGACACTATAACTAGCTTATCCGCTCGCCAACGCGAGCGCAGTCTGGAACATCTGATCAGCAAGGCTCGGCAGACCGAGTTGAGCGCAGAAGAGAAAATTCAGCTTAGGGAACTGCTAAATCGCAATGTTCCCGCACAAACCCCGACCTCAACTGGCGCGTGAGGTCATAGCTCGGGTATAATCCTCGGCTTGTTTTTTGCCCGCCAAGACCTTCAGTGGATAGGGTGTTATGTCCGGAAAAGCGCAACAGCAATCTCGTATCAAAGAGTTGATCACCCTGGGTCGTGAGCAGAAGTATCTGACTTACGCAGAGGTCAACGACCACTTGCCCGAGGATATTTCAGATCCCGAGCAGGTGGAAGACATCATCCGCATGATCAACGACATGGGGATCCCGGTACACGAGAGTGCTCCGGATGCGGACGCCTTGATGCTGGCCGACGCCGATACCGACGAGGCAGCCGCAGAAGAAGCGGCTGCAGCGTTGGCAGCGGTCGAGACCGACATCGGGCGTACCACCGATCCTGTTCGTATGTACATGCGGGAAATGGGTACCGTTGAACTTCTGACCCGTGAAGGCGAAATCGAAATCGCCAAACGTATCGAAGAAGGCATCCGTGAAGTGATGGGCGCAATTGCGCACTTCCCAGGCACGGTTGACCACATTCTCTCCGAATACACACGCGTCACCAGTGAAGGCGGTCGCCTTTCCGATGTCCTGAGCGGCTATATCGACCCGGACGACGGCATTGCGCCGCCTGCCGAAGTCCCGCCGCCTGTCGACCCCAAAGCCGTCAAGGCCGAGGGTGCCGATGACGACGAAGAAGAGTCGGCAGACGCCAGCGACGAAGAAGACGAAGTCGAGAGCGGTCCTGATCCGGTCATCGCCCAGCAGCGCTTCGGTGCGGTTTCCGATCAAATGGAAATCACCCGCAAGGCACTGAAGAAATTTGGTCGCGACGACAAGCACGCCATTGCCGAAATGGTTGCGCTGGCCGAACTGTTCATGCCGATCAAACTGGTTCCAAAACAGTTTGAAGGTCTGGTAGAACGTGTACGCGGTGCCCTCGAGCGTCTTCGTGCCCAGGAACGCGCCATCATGCAGCTGTGTGTACGTGATGCACGTATGCCGCGCGCCGACTTCCTGCGCCAGTTCCCGGGCAACGAAGTTGACGAAAGCTGGACTGACGCACTGGCCAAGGGCAAGAGCAAATACGCCGAAGCCATCGGTCGCCTGCAGCCTGACATCCAGCGTTGCCAGCAGAAGCTGTCTGCACTGGAAGAAGAGACCGGCCTGAAAATCGCCGAGATCAAGGACATCAACCGTCGCATGTCGATCGGTGAGGCCAAGGCCCGCCGCGCGAAGAAAGAGATGGTTGAAGCGAACTTGCGTCTGGTGATCTCCATCGCCAAGAAGTACACCAACCGTGGTCTGCAATTCCTCGATCTGATCCAGGAAGGCAACATCGGCTTGATGAAGGCTGTGGACAAGTTCGAATACCGTCGTGGCTACAAGTTCTCGACCTATGCCACCTGGTGGATCCGTCAGGCGATCACTCGCTCGATTGCCGACCAGGCACGCACCATTCGTATTCCTGTGCACATGATCGAGACGATCAACAAGCTCAACCGTATTTCCCGGCAGATGTTGCAGGAAATGGGTCGCGAACCGACCCCGGAAGAGCTGGGCGAACGCATGGAAATGCCTGAGGATAAAATCCGCAAGGTATTGAAGATCGCAAAAGAGCCGATCTCCATGGAAACCCCGATCGGTGACGACGAAGATTCGCACCTGGGTGACTTCATCGAAGACTCGACCATGCAGTCGCCAATCGATGTCGCCACTGTTGAAAGCCTGAAAGAAGCGACACGCGAAGTGCTGTCGGGCCTTACCGCCCGTGAAGCCAAGGTTCTGCGCATGCGTTTCGGCATCGACATGAATACCGACCACACGCTTGAAGAGGTTGGTAAGCAGTTTGACGTAACCCGCGAGCGGATTCGTCAGATCGAAGCCAAGGCACTGCGCAAGCTGCGTCACCCGACAAGAAGCGAGCACCTGCGCTCGTTCCTCGACGAGTAATCGCACCAGCGAGTCAACAAAACCCCCGGCATGCCGGGGGTTTTGCGTTTCCGGGGCAAAAGAAAATTCAAAATTTGCAGACCCAGTTGTCAATTGACCCAATCAAAAAGAGGTCAGACATCAGTCTAATTGCAGCTCCTGAAAAATTGACCTACAACTATGTATCACACCAGACACCAGCGCTCTTCGAACCAAGCCTTGGATCATTGAAGTTACAAGGTTACGCCACACCATCATCAGCGATAGTCAGACACGGACGTAAGCCGCATATGCGTGGAGTAATCAAAAACAGTGACCGGGAAGCGTCATGCCTGTCCGAGGGAAAATTCGCCTCGATCTTCGCCCAATGCCCGGATGCCATGCTTATCGTCAGCCTTGCCGACGGACACATCATGGATGCCAACGAGGCGTTCGTAGAGCGAACCGGCCTCCCCCTTGATGAAGTGATTGGCAAGACACCGACAGAATTGAATCTGTGGGCAGTGCCAGGCATCGGCCCAAAAGTCCTGCTGCAATTGCAGACCGGCGATATCCATAATCTGGAGATACCCTTTCGGCGCAAGAACGGCGAAACCTTTTCAGGGCTCATGTCCGCCCAACCGTTCGAGCATAGCCCGATACCTGCCGTGCTGGTGATAGTGCGTGACATCACCCAGCTCAAACTGGCCCGACAACAATTACAGCTTTCCGAAGAGAAGTTCGCCAAAGCCTTTCATGCCTCGCCTGACGGAATGGCGATTACCCGGCAGCAGGACGGCATGCTGCTGGAGGTCAACGAAGGGTTCTGCCGTCAGACCGGGTACAGCGAAGAATATTGCCTTGACCACTCGACATTCGACCTGGGTATCTGGGTTGACCTGAGCGAGCGTTCAAGGCTCATCGAGCAAATGAAACAGCATGGTTTCGTCAGGGATATGCGGGTCCGGATTCGTAACAACAATGGCGATGTTCGACTGTGCGAACTGTCCTCTCAACCCCTCATCATTGCCGGTGAAGACTGTCTGCTGACGATTACACGGGATATCACCGAAAGCAGGCAAATGCAGGAGAAACTGCATCTCGCGGCGACTGTTTTCGAGTGCACTGCCGAGGGTGTGCTCATCACCAATACCGACCAGAGCATCAGCGCCGTCAACCGCGCGTTCACGGAAATCACTGGCTACAGCGAAAGTGAAGCCATCGGCCAGACCCCTCGCCTGCTTGCCTCCGGCCAACATGACAGCGCGTTCTATGCCTCGATGTGGCACCAACTGACAGCCGAGGGCCACTGGCAGGGCGAAATCAGCAACCGCCGCAAGAACGGCGAGCTCTACCCGAGCTGGCTGACCATCAGTGCCGTGCGCAACAAAGACGACCTCCTGACCCACTTCGTCGCCGTCTTCGCCGACATTTCCAGCCTCAAACACGCCCAGGCGCGCCTCGACTATCAGGCCCATCATGACCCGCTCACCGGCCTGCCCAACCGAATACTGTTCGAGAGCAGGCTTCAAGCCGCCCTGCTGCACAGCGAAGAGTCCGGCAGCCTCGGCGCAGTCCTGTTCCTCGATCTGGATCGCTTCAAGCACATCAATGACAGCCTGGGCCACCCGGTCGGCGACCTGCTGCTCAAAGGCATCGCACACCGGCTCAAGGAAACCCTGCGCGACATCGACACAGTCGCACGTCTGGGCGGCGACGAGTTCATCGTTCTGCTGCCCGGCCTGCTGCAAGCCAGCGACGCACAGGCCATCGCCAATAAATTACTGGCCTGTTTCAACACGCCCTTTGAGGCTGGCGAACATGAGCTCTACATCAGCCCCAGCATCGGCAGCTGCGTGTTCCCCACCGACGGCACAGATGTAGCCACGCTGGTCAAAAATGCCGACGCGGCGATGTACCGCTCCAAGGCAAAAGGCCGCAACCGCGTCGAAAGCTATACCTGCGACCTTAGTGAGCAGGCCAGCGAGCGCATCGCCCTAGAGCAGGAGCTGAGACGAGCCCTGGAGCGCAATCAACTGACACTGGCCTACCAGCCCAAAATCAACCTGACGACCCAGACACTGGCAGGCGCAGAAGCCCTGATCCGCTGGAACCACCCGACCTTTGGCGAAGTGCCGCCCGAGCACTTCATTCCCCTGGCGGAAGAAAACGGCATGATCCTGCAGATCGGCGACTGGGTGCTGGAGCAGGCCTGCCGCCAGATAGGCGCATGGCGCAAGACCTGTCAGCCGTTCGGCCCGCTGTCGGTGAACCTGGCAGGCGCGCAACTGCGCCAGACCAACCTGCTGGAACGCATCGAACAACTGCTCACGGACAACGGCCTCGAGCCCGGCTGCCTGCAACTGGAGATCACCGAAAACTTCATCATGAGCCAGACCCAGGAAGCGCTGGCCGTGCTGCACCAATTGAAGACACTCGGCGTGCAACTGGCGATCGACGACTTCGGCACCGGCTACTCCTCACTGAGCTACCTCAAACGCCTGCCACTGGACATCCTCAAGATCGACCAGTCCTTCGTCCGCGGCCTGCCCGAAGACACCCACGACGCCGCCATCGTCCGCGCCATCATCGCCCTGGGGCGCAGCCTGCAACTGACCGTGATCGCCGAGGGCGTGGAGAACAGCGAGCAGCAGCAATTCCTGACCAGCGAAGGCTGCGAACAGATCCAGGGCTACATCGTCAGCCTGCCCCTTGACGCCGAAGAATTCCGCGCAAGATTTCTTCTTATGAATCTTTCGGACTTTTCGGATAGCACAGCCGCGAAACCGCCGTTATAATCCGCGACCTACTGAGGGCCCATAGCTCAGTTGGTTAGAGCAGAGGACTCATAATCCTTTGGTCCACGGTTCGAGTCCGTGTGGGCCCACCACCTTTGAAAGCCGCGCATTGCGCGGCTTTTTTGTTTTTGGGCGGACCGCTTCAGGGACATTCCAAGCGTGCAATTCAGGAAACAGTGCTGGTTCGCAAGCCGTTTAGGATGCGAATTTGAAACAGGCTGCTGATTTTGACTGACCTGTAAGCGGCATTTGAAATCCTGCGCAAAGGCTTCGTTCGCTGAGTGCTTGGGTAGGTCAATGACTTCCGGCAGCATGGGTCAAAATCGCATCAGCGGCCAAGCTAATGAAGCTTTTCTCGGCGCAGAGCCGCTTGTACCGCTTCATTACGCCACCAGAAACGCGCTAGGATAGTCGCCCACAAGGTAAGGCCCACCGCTGCAGGGTCTGATTAGAAAGATGTCACAAGGAGCTAAAAGATATGAATGGATTCGAAAGTCCCACCAGCGTCGAATCAACACACGCAGTGTTCCGATTGTCCTGGTTGGCCTATGCCAACACAGTGATGACAATCATTTTCTTCATCGTCGTGTCGATAGCCATCGGCCAGTGGACCGCCCACAACGCTCAATCGGACGCAGCCTTTCGGCTGGGTATGACGGCCAGCGCATTTATTCTGGTCGTCTCCGTTTCGGTGTGCATCTACAACATCCTCTTTCTTAAAAGCGTTCGGGTTTACACCGACGACGTGGGTGTTTGGTTGTACAGGGGCATTTTGCCCTGGAGCAAAGGGGTTCGCGGCGTGAAGTGGCGTGATATTGAAGACGCCATGTATTACACGGGTTTCTTCAGCTGGGTCTTCCGAGCGTACACCGTGCGCGTTGGCCATCGCTTTACCAAGACAAGCGAAATCATCGTGCCCCACCTAGCGCAGGGTCACAAGGCGGTCGAGCACATCAACCATCTGCACCAGACGATACTCAAGTCGGAGCAGGCCGCTGAACTCGCATAGTTATTAGCCGTTGGATGGTGATTGCCCCCGTGGGGTACGCGCAGGATTCTGCAGGCGTAATAACATATTGTTATTTTTTCATTATTGTTTTTTGAAACAGGAAGTTTCTATGTCTTTTGATGCATTTATGAAGGTTGACGGTGTTGAGGGTGAATCACTTGACGATGGACACAAAGGTTGGGTCGAATTGCTTTCCTACCACTACAACGCCATGCAGTCCATAAGTCAGACTGCCAGCTCAAGTGGTGGAGCCACTGCTGGAGGGGTTTCGCTTGGCGATTTCCAGATCAGCAAATATTTGGATAGGGCCACCCCGAAGCTATTCGAACTTTGCTGTAGAGGTTCGCACATCAAAAACGTGACCATTCGAATCCATCGTGCAGGAACTGAAAAATTCAAGTACCTGGACATTGTGCTTGAAGAAGTGCTGATTTCATTAGTAAGTGGTCAAGGGGCTGACCAATCTGGTTTCCCCGTAGAAGTAGTAAACCTGAATTACGGTCGCATCAAATTTGAATATTCGCAACAGCGTCGTGCTGATGGCGGCAGTGCCGGTATAGTTTCTGGGGGTTGGGACAGGACTTCCAACAGGCCATATGCGTAAGCAAATGGATTACATGCCAATAGAAAAAAACGGAATGTCGTATTAGGCAAAGGTGCTTCATTTTGAACCTAATATGGATAGCCTGAAAAATCGTGTACCGGTGCTATAGGGAATGGCAAATGAAACCAACAGATGAAAGCTGCACACAGGGAACCTGTGATTACTGGATGGTCAGTGCCGCAGCCGCAAAGTTAGGAGCGCATGCCAATACATTAGGTATCAGGCATATCAAAGATGGCGCGCTGCGCTTGCAATTTACCCGAGAAATTGCCTATTACGCGACAAGCATTACTAATGACGTTTCGCAGGGTAAAAAAAGCCCGGAGCAAGGGCTTCAGGAGCTAAAAAACGAGCAAAGCAGCCTGCTTAGCCAGTCGCTGGTGATTGCACAAAAAAGTGTTGGCCTAGTCGCTGGGGCGTTTCAATTCGTGGCGGGGGCTGGAATTTGCTACGCATCCGTTGGCACACTGTGTGTTTTAGGGGGCGGCCTTCTGATGGCTCATGGCGCTAACAATGTCTATGAGAATGGACGAAACCTATGGGATGGGAGCACAAATGCAGAGGGCCCGGTCAGAGAGGCTTATCAAGGTGCCGCAAAATTTATGGGGGCCGCAGAGGCTGAAGGGAATATAGCCTACGGGGTAGCCGACTTGGGGCTTTCCGCCTTTGGCCTCGCAAGAACTGTATTGAAACCAGATGCGTGGCGCTTATTTAAATACGTGCGCACAGATTATGTACGTGGGTATACTGAAGCCAGTAAAAAGGGCCTTTTCTTAGAAGCAACATCTGATGGATTTACCATAAATTCAATACGCGATGAATTAAAAAAATGACAGATCACTTTAAAATCATGACAGCACTTGGGTACCTGATTTTTTCTATTTGCATATGGCTTTATTTCCACTCAATTAAAAAGCGTTTTTCAGGCAATAGATTTAGCACAACATCATTTTTCGTAATCTTAACTGCTTTGATAGCATGCGGATTGTTTCAGTCAAACATATCCAGATATGGCTACATACCATTTTTTCAAGCATCATCTTCTTTTATTTACAGCAATTACCTAGTGCGCTGGGTTGCGTTTATAAGTACTATTTCTTTGAGTTTCTGTATACCTGGCAAAGAGAAACAAAGACATTGGTTTTCCAGAAAGAACTAGGGTTTATATGGGTTACTTGAAACAAACTCTGTAACCCGTGTTAGCGCTTATGCGATTTTGACCCAAGCTGCTGATTTTGACTGACCTGCATGCAGACTATCTGAAGCCAATCAGCAAGCGCCAATAGGAATGGCATCACTGCCGTAGCGGCGGCGAGCAGATCACTCTGAATCAGTTCTGGGGCACGCCGCGATACCTCTTTCAGAGCGCCGAACCAGCCAATACACAACCAGAATCTACGCAATGACGTGAGAATGAAGAAGCAAACGATGATCGGGAGGATGTGAGCGTACGAAACCATTTCAATTTCCCCCCAGGTTCAGCATGGTGCGAGTTTTGAATCCTCGCTTATCAAGAATCTGGGCATTCAATTCACGCTGCCTCTGCTCCTGTACCCTGTCCTCTGCCTGAGCCACCATTTGGAACATCTGCAACTTGGTCTGCTCGTTTTGAATCATTGCTTGCTCTGCAGCAATGCGCCCCTGTAGCTCGGCGATGCCTTTGGGGTCTTGGGTTTTATCAATTTGCCCCATGAGCTGATCAAGCTGACGCAGCCTACCTTTGGCTTGATCATAGGCATCCAATGCGAATGCCTTGTCCTGTGATGGTTTTACGGCTTGCGCCTGGCAGGCAGTACGTTGTTCATCCTGAGCGAAACTTTGGCATGCATCGAACACATTGTTATCTGCATAGATCGTCTCGGCACGGCCATCCAGGCCTGAATATCCGCCACGTTTCACTGAGTCATACACCGCTTGCCATTCTTGAGGCAGATACTCTCGGAGCTGAGGATCATCGAACACTCTTCCGAGCCCTCGCGAGCCAGTGATCGCTCCGTACTGCTGCTTCAGCTGGTCAATCTGAGAAGCCATCTGTTGGACCTGCTGGCTCCAACGGGTGGAGTTAGAAGCAAACTCAGCGATAGTCATCGGGGATTCGGTTACCTGGCTGGTAACGGTTACAGGAATTTGTGCAAAGCACTGCTGCGCGCACATCAACGATGAAAATGCGGCAGCAATACGAAGCGGCTGTTTGCCCATACGAGCCAAACACTTAAACAGATCCATAGTCACCTCTCCATTAGAAATGGTGAACGCTGGACCGTCTGTCCGGCCTGTCGATCTGTTTAGGAATCGCACCCGGCACGGCGTTGCCGTCCTTGGGGTGACTATGCGCCAGTCTTACCCGGTGTAGGCCCCGTCTTTTAAGGGCCGCGCCCATAATGCAAGCAGCATCAGCGAGGCGGTTTCAGCGTTCGTTTCAGAAACCAAAAAACAGTATTTTGGCGAAATAATTATCTCATTATGGTGCCATGACCTGAAGTACCGACCGTCCAGGAAATTTCGTCATGACGAAGTTTTTCTCCGTCCAAAAGCTAGTGACGCATCAGCTAAAACCAAAGCACTATATATTGGCAAACCAACTATATAACCTTGGCTAAAACGTCGAATAATAATTTCATAGTTCTTCGTCATGACGAAGTTTTCATTGTCACGAAGTACTAGTGCAGGATAGGCTAACCGCCGGTAAAGTGTGCGCACACAGTTTGCAAGCGTTCCCTATGCGCTTCGCGCCTCATCATTTGAGAGGTTGTTATGCAGAAGGCCAGCCGGGCTATTAACGTCCACCTGGGCGCAGAATTAAAAGCTTGCTGGGTGGCCTATTGCGACGGCTTAGGCAAAACCCCTGGGGCTGCCCTTAAAGAAGCTATCAAGCATCAACTCGCTAAAGCTGATGCCAACCCTAAGCCAAAGATCTACCGGCAAACCGAGGAAGCCAAAGAACCAAAGCATCGCTTTGAAATCCTTCTGACCGTTTCCGAGAAGGCGGCGATTAAAGAGCGGGCCAACATCGAGGGTTGCTCAATGCGCCGCTGGATCGTTGATGCGATCCGCATTGGATTGACCCACGAGCCGCAGTTCAGCATGTCCGAAATTGATGCATTGGGAGAATCCAATTACCAGTTGCTCGCACTGGGTCGAAACCTCAATCAGGTTGCTCGGCGATTGAATGAAGGTACCTACGAGCCGATCACCGTCGAGCGGATCGAGGCACTTAGCCGACTGATAAATGAGCATACGAAAGTCGTGAGCGACGCTATCGGGGCGAGCTTGGAACGGTGGAGCATTACTCGCGAAACTTAGACGTGTAAACGTTCACGAATATAACTCACCGCGCAGATTCGGCCACCAGCGTTCACATGGCGAAAAATTTAGCTGATTGGTGACAGGAGCAAAAAATTCGTATGCGTCCGGCAATCACGCCTTGCATAACTAAACCGCTTGCCACTTATGCGTAAGCGTGTGGCGAAGTCACCTTGCATGGTTCAGGTCTGCGTATGTCCCCTCACATCTGATTTTTTGGTTGCTGGCCGGCATCATATGGCGGTAGCGAATGGCAGGCCTCATACTCAACCAGACGCGCTTTAGCCCTCACTACTCGACAGTCACTCCAGAGGTTCAAATGGTTCAACCACGCCCTATCGTCTCGACTGGAAATGTCGGGTTTGACTCTGTCCTGAAAGGTGGGCTACCAAGCAATCGTCTTTATTTGCTTGAGGGTACGCCGGGCTCGGGAAAGACAACGCTAGGGTTACAGTTTCTGCTGGACGGGGTTGCCGCTGGCGAGCAAGTGCTATACATCACCCTTTCTGAAACCAGTGAAGAGCTTGACAGTGTTGCGCACTCGCACGGCTGGTCGCTGGACGGCATTGATTTGTTTGAGTTCTCTTCTACTGAAGAGGTCTTGGGTGAAGACTACGAGCAATCAATCCTGCACCCTTGGGAGGCAGAGCTTGGAGATACCATCAAGCTCATCCAGCAGCGCGTTGATAAGCTCCAACCCAAGCGTTTGGTTTTCGATAGCCTTTCCGAAATGCGCCTTCTGGCCCAAGACCCTCTGCGTTATCGCAGGCAGGTGTTAGCGCTCAAGCAATATTTTGCGGGTCGAGATATCACAGTCCTGTTAGTGGATGACCTGACGGCATCCAACGGCGAGCGAGACAACCACTTGCACAGCCTCTGTCACGGTGTGATCACCCTAGAGCGACTGACGCTGGATTTCGGAGCCGCACGAAGGCGCCTCCAAGTGCAGAAGCTACGGGGTGTAGATTTCATCGCGGGCTTTCATGACTTCACGATTCGTAAGGGTGGTCTTGAGGTTTACCCACGCCTGATCGCCTCCACGCATCATGTAGGATTTAAAGCGGAAGCTGTCGCAAGCGGAGTCAGTGAGTTAGATGATCTACTAGCAGGAGGGCCGTTGAGGGGTACGAGTACGCTCGTCACCGGCCCTGCTGGCTCCGGGAAGACCACAATTTCGCTGGCGTACCTGAGCGCTGCATGCCGACGGGGTGAGAAATGCACCATCTACGAGTTTGACGAGCGGATCGGCACGCTGATCTCTCGTGCAGACGGCATGGGCATGGATCTGAGCCGCTACGTTTCAAGCGGTCAGTTGGTTATTCAACAAATAAACCCAGCAGAGATCTCCCCCGGTGAGTTTGCTTGGCGTGTCCGAGCCGAGGTCGAGCAGCGCGGCAGCTCCATGATTGTCGTTGATAGCCTCAATGGCTACATGGCGGCAATGCCACAGGAACAACAACTTATTTTGCAGATTCATGAGCTGCTTTCCTACCTTAGCCAGCTCGGGGTCGTGACCTTCCTGATCAATCCTCAGCATGGGTTGGTCGGCTCTATGTCCACTAACCTCAATGTTTCCTATGTGGCGGACACCGTTATCTTGATTCGCTTCTTCGAAGCTCAGGGCCGGCTGCGCAAAGCGATATCTGTGCTCAAACATCGAGGTGGCGCACATGAGGATGCGATTCGAGAGCTTCGTATTGATTCGAGAGGGGTACGCGTTGGCGAACCGTTGTCCAATTTCCGAGGGGTTCTGACTGGAACACCCGAGTATTTTGGCGCCGATGTTCCGCTGATGGAAGGTCGAAAGCGTGTTGAGTAAGCCGCTCGCCGATGACAGAAGATTGTTGGTTGTGGCTCCTTTTAAAGGAGACGCGCTGAGTCTGAGCAAGTTATTTGGCGATAAATATCCAGTCCGTATTCATCACGACCTGGTCTCTCTATCGGTAGCACTGGGTGAGGATACTGGGCTGGTAATACTCACAGAGGAGTGTCTGTCTGGTGATGTGGAGAGCCTCGCAGGCGCCCTGAGTAACCAGCCGGGCTGGTCTGAAATACCCATCATATTGCTTGCATCTAGCAACGGACGCTCGGGAAGAGACACGGAGCTAGCAAGGCGCCGACTACCTAAATCGGCAGGTCACGTGATCGTTTTGGAAAGGCCTCTTAGCTCAACATCACTCTTGAGCGCTGTAGGTGCCGCGTGGCGCTCTCGTGAGCGCCAATTTGAAATGCGCGAAAGTTTGAATCAACTTGCAAAAGAGCGCAGCCGGCTGAGCATCCTGCTCGAAAATATTCCCGTTGGAGTTTGTTTCATGGATACGGAGGGGGCTTCAGTCATCAGCAACCCTCTATATCGCCAGTACGTACCTGAAGATCTCATCCCCTCCAAGCAACCAGACGGAGCGGCTCGGTGGGTCGCGCTGGATGACCAGGGAAAAATGCTTGAGCCTCAGATGTTTCCGGGTGCTAGAGCATTGAGAGGCGATCCTGCGACAGGTGTAGATTTTTACCGCAGGCTCGACGGCATGCAGGAATCCTGGATGAGGGTTAGTGCGGTGCCGCTATATGACGAGACCCGCCAGATCATCGGTGCCGCATCGGTCATTGTCGATATCAACGAAGAAAAGCAGGCTGAACTAAGTCTTCGGCGGTTTAATGAAGAGCTAGAAACTCAGGTGAAGTTGCGTACTAAAGAGCTGAGTCAGGCTGTTGATCGGCTGCAATCAGAAAGCGCAGAACGAGCCCGCGCCGAGGATCAACTGCGACAGTCCTTGAAAATGGAGGCGGTGGGTCAGCTCACGGGTGGAATTGCACACGACTTTAATAACATGCTCACCGGCGTGATCAGTGCGCTGGACTTAATAAAAGTACGCATGGCCAAAGGAAGAGTCGACGGTGTTGAGCGATTCATGGATGCGGCGCTGACTTCAGCGCAGCGAGCGGCGTCGTTGACACACCGATTGCTGGCCTTCTCCCGGCGCCAATCCCTGGATGCCAAGGCTGTTTCTGTCAACCATTTGATAGGGTCACTTGAAGACCTACTTCGAAGAACCGTGACAGAGCAGATTTTTCTCAAGCTAGACCTATGTGCCGACGAGCCTTGGGTATTGGTCGACACGAACCAATTAGAGAATGCGATTCTTAATCTGGTCATTAATGCCAGGGACGCCATGCCCAATGGCGGAACGATATCCATCATGACGCAGGTTGAGCCAACCCTTGACCTAAATACCAATGCAATGGTGACGATAAAGGTCAGAGACACTGGCTGTGGTATCGCACCTTCGCTCCTGGAGAAGGTGATGGAGCCATTCTTCACCACAAAGCCCATAGGACAAGGGACGGGCTTGGGATTATCCATGGTGTATGGGTTTGCTAATCAGAGCAAAGGTAGCCTTTCCATCGACAGTGCACTGGGCGTTGGTACAACCGTCTCAATCTGTCTGCCAGAAAACATGAAGTCCGAGTTTGAAAAATCCAGGGATTCCGAAATTGCCGCCATGGGCCAGGGCCAGTGCATCCTCTTGGTCGAAGACGATGATTCTGTGCGATTAATTAACCAGGACGTTCTTGAAGAGCTTGGTTATCGAGTATATGTGGCACGGGACGGTGAGGAGGCATTGAGAGTATTCAATGATCTGGCAGATATAGATCTTCTTCTCACAGACGTAGGTCTGCCTGGCATGAATGGTCGTCAGTTGGCTGAGGTTATGCAGCAACTGAAACCGCGTCTGCCCGTGCTTTTTTTGACAGGTTACGCAGAAGGCGCCTTGGCTAGGGCGGACTTCCTAGGCCCGAGCATGCAGCTTTTGACCAAGCCATACACCTTGGATTTATTGGCTAGTCGAGTAGCGAGCATGCTGGCTGAGGATCAGTTCGTCTCTGATAATTTTGCCGGCTCAGGGTCGATTGCGGGCTCCTATTGACGCTGGGAAACACGGTGTCCATACTTTTTTTAGGATGTGGTAATGCAAAAAAGCCTCGCATTGCTAAGCAGTAAGCGTCGGCCATTACACCTTTTCTGAACACACTCAGTCAGGCTAAATATTGAGATTAGTCGTGTGTACTTTGTAAATTCAGTTTCGCTAGACAGCTAATGTTTGAAACAACCATTCATTACGCTTCAGGCAATCCCGGTTTTTCGGAATTGCCTGGTGATACGAAAATTTGAGCATTTTTGGCACGTTGCTTTTCAGTGCTGGCTTACCCTCAGTACTCTTAAAGCTTTTGTCACACAACAAATCTGTTAACCAACTGATTCAGGTTCACGGCCAGTTTTGACATTTCACCGCATGCACTTGCTGTCTGGCTGGCACCCGCGGCGCTCTGAGTTGCCAACTCGCGAATACTGACGAGATTGCGGTCAACCTCGCGCGCAACATGCGACTGCTCCTCAGAGGCCGTGGCGATCATGAGATTACGCTCGTTGATCTGAACAATGGCGCTGGCTATTTGATCCAGCGAGGTACTGGCCTCCTGGGCGACGCCAAGTGATTCGGTCGCTAGGTCTCTGCTCGTATTCATCGCCTTCACGGCCAGATCAGAATCGTTCTGAATGTCAGCGATCATCTGCTCGATTTCCTGGGTCGATAGGCACCCTGCGCCACCATGAAGCATGGTTGGCAGCGCCAAGGCCGATGCTCCTGCATCTGACCTGGATGGCAATAGGTTGCACACAGAGATGCAGCGGATCGGCCTCAATCAGCAGTAGCCTGTATCTTGAACGATCTGGGATATGAACTGTTTTCTTGTGGTATCGGCCATTGAGCGACTCTCGACGCAGTTGCGACCTCTGGTCTTAGCACAATAAAGAAGTCGATCTGCTTCCTTCAGCACAGCTGTATAGCCCTCCTTCTCGGTTGCATTGATCGCCACCACGCCGGAACTGATTGTTACGTTCCCCACTGGACTGCCGGAGTGCTCTATAAGTGCGTTTTCAATGCGTAACCTGACTTTTTCTGCAACGCTCAAAGCCCCCGCTAAATCTGTTTCAGCTAGCAGGATCACGAACTCTTCACCGCCATACCGTGCCGCTAGATCTCCAGCCCGGTTGATGCAGCTACCGATGATCCCTGCCACCTGGCGCAGGCAGTCGTCCCCCCGCAGATGGCCGTAGCGGTCGTTGTATTGCTTGAACCAGTCGATATCCAACAAAATTATCGCGATGACTGATTTATTTCGAGACGCTCGTCCCCACTCTTTTTGCAACGTAGCGTCAAAGCAACGTCGATTGGCCAGATGCGTCAGACTGTCGGTCTGAGCGATTATCTCAAGTTCGGTTCGGGCGATGCTCAGCTCACTTTCCGCAGTGATCAAGTGCTGGATTTGCCTGTACAACAAGAGACCCAGCAAAGCCAAAGATAAAGTGATCATAGCCACCATAGCCATGGATCGATACGCATAGGCCCACCAGGGGGCGAATACATGCTGGCAGGACACGCCGGCAGCAGCGACGATGGGCAACCCAGAAACCCGCCGATAGGCATAAATCCTTTCCACGCCATCCACTACAGACTTGATCACAGCGGTACCGCTATCGCTGTATGGGAGGTAACTGGTGAAAAGATCCCCTTTGGCGACATTGGTCGTCATGATTGCGGTTAACGTCGGTCGCCGAGCCAGCAGGTCGCCATTGTTCAGCGCAAGGAAAATAACGCCCTTGTCGTCCACATCCATGCGCTTGAAGAATGATTGGAAATAGGCAACGGGCACAGTCGCTAACGCCACACCTGCAAACGTACCGTCGGCAGCATTGATGCGTCGACTGATAGGGATAACCATCTCCCCTGTACTGCGACTCTCGACAATGGAACCGACGTGAATGGACTCATCGGCGTTATCGCGGTGATACGCGAAGTACGCGCGGTCGTTGTTGTTTTTTACCTGTATACCTTGGGAAAAGGAATTGGCGACCCAGTTGCCTTGGGCATCGTAGATGAAAAGCCCTTGAATACCGTCCACATTCACCACATCCTGGGCCATCAATTTCGCCAGTCGAGCTTGCTGAGCCCCCTCTACACCATCGTGCTCCACGCGCTCCACGAGATGACGCAACGTATTATCAGCCTGTCGTAACGTATCCTGAGCTTGCTGCTCGGCGGCAAGAACGATGTTTGATACCGAAATTTTGGCGGTCGCGACACGCTCGCGCTTGGACTGGTTCATTTGCCACGCTGTAGCCAACATCAGCGATAGACAAACCAGAGCAATGAAGCCAATCAGTGCTCTGGTAAGCATGGTAGGCGCGAGCCTGGTGGAGGTAGAGTAAAAATGCTTCATAGAGGTCGTCATCAAATTGGCTTTTGAACGCTCTATGCAGCTTTCGTACCTTTTTTGTGAGACTGGCTAAACAGCAAGTTGTCTGCCTGTGCCCCTAGTTATTGTTTTTCCTCGTTCAACGCCAAGGCGCTGTCTGATCTGCTCAAAAGGAGATTCGCTTGCCTCGCACAAACGGCTTTTGACCAGAGCTGGATTGATCTGAGCAAGGCTGATCGAGGCTTTTATCAGGCGCAGATCCACTTCGATGATTGCCGCGCATTCTATGACGCCCGTCAATTCCAAAGCCCTTGCGTGAACGACCTCTGGATACGGTTGGGCGTACCTTTGAGGTAGCTTCCGCCCAACACACTTTGCGTGATTAAACGGGCACCCACCTGTGCGGTAACAGCTCGGTAATCTCACTCGCCCGCTGCGTCGGCAGGCGTGTAAGAACATCCTTCAAGTAAGCGTACGGATCATGTCCGTTGAGCCGCTCGACGGTGAACACGCCCGGTGTGTAGTCGAGCTTTTCGCTGGCATCTTCACCGACGCGTTTGAGGGCGCAGCCGCATTGGCAGTGGCTGTTGGGGCAGTGCTTCAAGAGGGAGCTTGCTGCGACAGATTGCGGCCTCCTGGTGTAACCGGAAGCCGGGGCTCAGCCGCTACCAATGCCAAGCGCCCATTCGAGGCCAAGCATTCGCCTCTTCAGAATTGAACATGGTAACCGCGTTACATTAAGTCGAAGCTCATACGCTGCAAAATCAGTACAACCACGGTACAGTACCCAGCTTGACCAACCTTCTCAAAACTACGCTCAACACCAGTAACTACGGGGCCTCCAGCTATGCCAAGCTACGTTCTGCTACGCACGGTTTCTCTAGGCATAGCACGTCGCCCAGCAACTCATAATCCTTTGGTCCACGGTTCGAGTCCGTGTGGGCCCACCATACTCAAAGCCGCGCATTGCGCGGCTTTTGTGTTTCTGGTGAGGTCCTCTCAGATACAGCCCTGTAGTGGTCTAGTAATTCCAGACACTCATTCAGGCGAGAATATCGCCAAATAGAAGTGTCTGATTACCACTACAGCTGCCTACATGACAGGGGCAGGTCAGCTTTTGCGCTCTCCCCTATCGCGGCCTTTCCCGGTGCGATTCAGGTTCAAGCCCGCTTGGGCAACTTCCAGTTTGGCCGGATGAAGTGGCAGGTATAACCGTTCGGTATCCGCTCCAGATAATCCTGATGCTCCGGCTCCGCCTCCCAGAACTCACTCGCGGGCTCGATTTGCGTGACCACACGCCCCGGCCACAGCTTGGAGGCGTCCACGTCAGCCGCGGTATCTTCGGCAATATCCCTTTGCTGTTCGCTCAGGTAGTAAATCGCCGAACGATAGCTTGGCCCAAGATCATTGCCCTGCCGGTTAGGCGTGCTCGGGTCATGGATCTGGAAAAAGAACTCAAGAATCTGCCGGTAGCTGATCACCGCCGGGTCAAACACGATCTCAATCGCTTCGGCATTATTGCCGTGGTTGCGGTAGGTGGCGTTCGGTACGTCACCACCGGTGTAGCCGACTCGCGTATGCAGCACGCCGGGGTAGCGTCGCAACAAATCTTGCATGCCCCAGAAGCAGCCGCCGGCAAGGATGGCGGTTTCGGTTGGGTTGGTCATGGTTTGTCCTTGCGGTTTATGGAGACAGGGATAGTTATGGGGTGATGCCGGGCAATACCAAGCCGGATGAAGTAAAAAACAGGATCGTGTTGCGGAACGAGTAAACGTTTTACAGAAGCCTTGGCGCCTTGCTCCGTTGCCTACCGTTGCGTCAGAATCCGCTGGCTTGAACGCTTGAGTCAGCGTTTCCAAGGTGGCTCGGTCGCTGACAACTCAGTGATCGGGTGTAGTTGACCCACTACAATCCTGCCAACCAAACAACTATAAGCCCACCCCCCCACACAGCATCCACCCCACTGATCGACCCTCTCAATCACCCGATCAAAACATCCGATTAGCCATACTCCGAAACATTCCGTAACGTTGTTTCCCGGTGCGACAGATGCGCGCACCGCTTGAGCTTTTAATCCCCCAGCTCAGCCCACGACCACGCACGAGCCCACCATGTCTTTGAACACCCCGCAACAAATCGCTGAAATTGCCGTCGAAAGCGGCGTCAAGAAGGCCCATCTGGGCCTGTCGTCGTTGATGATCTTGGGCTTTTTGGCGGGGGCGTTCATTGCCCTCGGGTTTCTTCTCGATATTCATGTCAGCACCATGATCCCTCACGAGTGGGCGTCGCTGGGCAATCTGCTTGGCGCTGTGGTGTTTCCGGTCGGGCTGATTCTGGTGGTGCTGGCCGGTGGCGAGTTGCTGACCGGCAACATGATGAGCCTGCCCATGGCGCTGTTCGCCGGGCGTATCGGTCTGGGTCAGTTGGTGCGCAACTGGGTGCTGGTGACGCTGGCCAACCTGATCGGCGCGCTGTTCGTCGCCTATTGTTTCGGCCATGTGGTGGGCCTGACTGAAGGCGCCTTCATGGCCAAGACCGTGGCCATCGCCAATGCCAAGGTGGGGGCCAGCTTCGAACAGGCCTTCATATCGGGTATTGGCTGCAATTGGCTGGTGTGCCTGGCGGTGTGGCTCAGCTACGCGAGCAAGGACGTGATCGGTAAAGTGGTCGGCATGTGGTTTCCGGTGATGGCATTCGTCGCGATCGGCTTTCAGCACATCGTCGCCAACATGTTCGTCATTCCTGCAGCGATCTTCGCTGGCGCCTTGAGCTGGGCGCAGTTCGGCGACAACTTCGTCCCGGTATTTTTGGGTAACGCGGTGGGCGGCGCGGTGTTCGTCGGCCTTGCCTATCACTTGGCTTTCTTCAATGCGGCGACCAAGCCTGTTGAAATGTCCAGGACCAGCGGTGCGCAAACACCGGAATAATCTGACGCCATATAAGCTCTGCGGTGAAAAGAGATGACGACCGCAGAGCGAAAAGCTCTGCGGGGGTGAGTGTCAATGCGGCTCAACAGGCCGCAAATCCCAATAGCGGAGAACACTGCTTGAGCTCAGAGGACGAGATCAATCAAGGTGCCGTACGCCGCTCAGCCTGATTCATGTATTCCATCAAAACCTGACTCAACGCCACCACACCCACCATCCCCTCCCCCAATTCAACCTCGACCCCCACACCCTGCAACCCGCCCACTGCCGTCCATTCCTCAAGCGCCAAGCCATGCAACTTCAAAAACGCTTCGCGCCTGCACCATGCCTTGGCGAACGCAATCGTGCGAACGGACTCGGGCATGCCTGACAGCACACTGACAACCTCAGCCCCCAGATAATCCTGCGCGACCGCATGCCAGTCCGGCACCGCCTGAACCTGCATCAAGTCCACACCCACTGCGCCGTGGAGATTGATGGCAGCCAGCGAGCATCCGGCTTCGTGGCTGATGGAAAATCCGGGCTCCGGCAGCCCGTCGATAAGCAATCGCGGCGCGATACCAGGGGCGCTGATGAACGTGATCGCGTCCGATGGCAATTCGAGCCACTGTTCCACGGCGGTACGCACGCAAGTCCGAATGCGGTTTCTGGCTTCATCCCTTGCACAGCCCGGTCTGGTGACGCAGCTGACCAGCAATACATTCTGCCGAGGGAAAGGCTTTGGAGGAGCAAGCCGGCCATCTTCATCGAATGCCCAGCTCGCCCCGCGCTTCATGCCCTGTCTGGTGACGCGGGGCAACCGGCCCAACGGCTGCCGGCAGGGATGTGTTCGCCCTTCATCACCAGGGTCAGTGCGCCAAGGTGCGCATCGTTGCCGACGACGGCGCTATAGAGCACGGCGCTGCGTGGGCCCATGTACACGCGTTCGCCGATGCTGACGTGGTCGATTTTCATGACTCGGTCTTCGAACAGGTGGGTCTGCGGGCAGGCGCCGGCGTTCAGTTCGCTGTCTGCGCCGATGCTGACGCAGTCGAATTCGGTGATGTCGGTCGTGTCCATGTAAACCCCGCGCCCAATCTTGCAGCCGAGCACATTGAACGCCAGCGGCAACCACGGCGTGCCGCGCAAGTAGCGCATGAAGTTCGGTGCGGCCATGCCTTCATACAGACTGGTGATGCCCTCCGAAAGCCATACGAAGGGCGTCCACATCGGGTCAGCGCGTTTGCGATAGCGGCCCATCACCAGCCATTTCAGGGCCGCGATCAGCAGAAAGTTACCCACGCTGTACGCCACGCCGATCACTGCAAGGTAGGCCAGCACCGCGCCCCAGCGCTCGTCGTCGGCGAGTGGCATCAGGTCAAGCATGACTGTGTAGCCAACGGCGATCACTACCGCGTGCGGGGTGACGATGCGCACGCCTTCGACAAGGCCTCGGGCCAGGCGTCGCAGTGGTGAAGGTTTGAAGGTCAGTGATTCAGGAGCGCCACTGACCTGCTCGCGGGCCGGCAGGTGGATCGGTGGGGAGCCCAGCCAGGTATCGCCGTCGACTATTTTGCTGCTGTGCGGTGCGCAGGAATGGACGCCGATCAGGACGTTTTCCGGCAGCACCGTGCCGTCCGCGATGTATCCGCCGTTGCCGACAAAGCTGCGATCCGACACGACCGTGGGCTGCATGGTCATCCAGCCGCCGTCGATGCGCTCATCACCAAGCATCACCGCATCGGCGATAAAGGTTTCATCGCCCAGGGTCAGCATGTCCGGGATGACACCCTGCGCACTGGAGATCTCGGCATCGCGCCCTACTTTCGCGCCCAACAGCCGATACCAGAAGGGCGAATACACCGTGGCGTAGATGCCGGACAGCACGTTGAGGCTCGCTTCCTGAATCTGGCTGATCAGCCATTTAGCGCAGTAGGTATTGCTGTGCACCTCATACCGGCCCGGTTTGAGACGTGGGAAGACCAGCCAGCGCAATGCCGCAGATGCCAGAACAGTCGCGACAATCAGCACCGCACTGGCCGGGAACGCGAGCAGGAAATAGCGCGCCAGTTGTCCCAGTGGCCCGCTGCCCTCGAACCATGGCAAGACGTGCTGCGTGTCGAACCAGTCGATCAGGAAAAAGGTCGGGAAGACCGGGATGAAGAACAGCGTCGCGACCAGCAGAACGCCGAACACGAAGAACAGTTTTTCTGCCCGCAAACGCGCAGGGCTGGTCACAGGCCGCGCCGGTTGACCGAGCGTATCGAACGCGCCGACATCACGCGCTGGCGAGCCCTGCCAGATGCGCCCAGCCGGAACCTCCCGGCCGTCGGCCATGGCCGATTGGGCTTCCAGATGTCCCCACGGGCCTACAGCCGTATTGCCTTCCATGATCACGTAAGAGCCGACACAGGCATTGTCCTGCAAGGCGATACGCCCCAAATGCAACTGGCCCCGTTCAACGCGCGCATTTTCGAAGCTGACACCGTTGCCGACGCTGACCCCGTCGCCGATTTCCAGCAGGTCGTGAGCCCGTACTGTAGCGCCGCCAATAATCACGTCCTGCCCGATCTTCGCGCCCAGTGCGCGCAGCCACAGGGGATAAAGTGAAGAGCCACTCAGCAGATAAGTCGGCGCCGACTCGACCATGCGGTCTGCGGCCCACCAGCGAAAGTAAGTAACGCCCCACAGCGGATAGACCCCAGGCTTCAGGCGGCCGACGATCAGCCACTTGGCTGCCAGCGCGATGAAAAACTGCAGAACGGTGGCAATCAGAAACACCGAGATCGACGCCAGCGTCGCCAACGCGACAGAGTCGTCGGGCGAGCCGGTGAGCAAGTGGTAGGTAAAGAACGGTGCGAGCCATTGGGTCATGCGCAGGCTGACCATGACCGGCAATGCCAGCGCCTGGGCCACGCCGCATCGCCAGCGACGCCAAGCTGACGGAGGCGTCCAGTCCACCGGCGCGTCCACCTCTTGTGGCGCCTGGTCCAGCACTTCGGCAATCGCCCCGATACGCCGATGCTGGTAAATGTCGCGCACCGTGACTTGAGCGAAACGCGGATTGGCCCGCAGTGCCGAGGCCAGACGCGCAGCAAAGAACGAATGCCCACCCAGATCGGTAAAAAAGTCCGCATCGCGGCGGATCGGCATGCCGGGGAACAGCGTGCTCAGCGCGGCAAACAGTGCAATCTCACCTTCGGTTTGCGCCACATCGGACTCTGCGCTGGCGGCCTTGGCATCGACCGTCAGCGGCCGGGCCTTGAGCGTTTTGCGATCGATTTTGCCGGACGTGAGGCGCGGCATACTGTCGAGCAGTTCGAAGTGCCCCGGGACCATGTACGGCGGCAACTGCGCCTGCAGGGTTTTGCGCAACTGACTCGTGAATGCGGAAGGCGTCGAGGTGTCGCTCACCAGATAGGCAATCAGCTGATCAACGCCCGCCTCGTTGCGCAACAGGACGGCCACAGTGCCCACGCCAGGCTGTTGCGCCAACAGCGATTCAATCTCGCCCAGCTCGACGCGAAAACCCCGAATTTTTACCTGATCGTCGGCCCGCCCGAGGCACTGCACCTGCCCGTCATCGTCGATCCGGGCAAGGTCGCCGGTTCGATACAAGCGCGCATCGTGATAGCCGGTGGACCATGGGTTCGGCAGGAATTTTTCCTGGGTCAGGTCCGGCCGGCCAAGATACCCCTCGGCCAGGCCGGGGCCGATGATGCACAGCTCGCCGACTTCGCCACGCGGCAGCAGGCTGGGCGCCAGGGTGCTCCCGACCGCGGGGTCATTGGCGATGACCAACAGCCCGTAATTGGGTAACGGTGTGCCAATCGACACCGGGCGACCACGCGACAGACGCGCCAGGCTGGCCGATACAGTGGCTTCGGTAGGGCCGTAGGTGTTGAACATCTGCCGGTTCGGCGTTGCCCAGCGATCGACCAGCGATTCAGGGCACATCTCGCCGCCCAGGTTGATCAGGCGCAGGCCGGGAACGTCTTCGCTGAACAGCGCCAGCAAAGTGGGCACCGCATGCAACACGCTGATGCGCTGCTCATTCAGCAAACGCGGCAGGGTTTCGGGGTCACCGCTGGTTTCCTTCGGGCCTATCCACAGCGTCGCGCCCACCAGATAGGCGATCCAGATTTCTTCGAAGGACATGTCGAAGGCCACGGAAAAGCCCTGGTAAACCCGATCGCTGGCCCGAATGCCGAGTATCGCGTTCTCGCTGCGCAGAAAATGGCAGATGCTGCGCTGGGAAATCAGAATGCCCTTGGGCTTGCCCGTAGAGCCGGAGGTATAGATCACATAGGCAGGATGGTCGGGAAGCACACCACTGCGGCGCACCAACGCTGCGTCGGTCGGCGTCAGCAGGTGTTCGGCAGTCCACACCTTCAAGCCGGTATCGGCCAACACCGGCATCAACGCATCACAGGAAACCAGCCCGACTGCGCTGGCGTCGTCCAGGCAAATCTGCAGGCGCTCCACCGGCGTGTCCTGATCCAGAGGCAGCCAGGCAGCGCCCGCCTTGGCAATACCGGCCTGCATGACCAGCAGCTCGATGCCGCGTGGCAACCATAGACCGACGATATCCCCCGGACGAACACCCGCGTCGATCAGCGCAGAAGCCACCTGATCGGCCTGCCGGTCCAGCTCGCCATAACTGATCTGACGCTCGCCGAAGATCAATGCCACATGCTGCGGATTGCGCCGGGCACTGGCTTCGAGCAGATCGGCCAGAACTTCCTCACGTAGCAGCTCAGGTTGAATAGGACCGTAAATCACGTCCAGCGATTGTTCGTTCTGGCCTAGCGTCGACAGGTTCAGGTTATTCATGGCAGCAGGTATTAGCTCGTCTGAAGGAGGTGCCTGAGATTTTCTGGTTATGAGCCGGTCCGTCAGCGATTGGCGCGAATTCTGTGGTGGTTGCGTGTCCGGAATATGTCCGTTTTGATACATTTTGGCTGGAGCGCTGCAGCTCTCACCGGGGCAAGAGAACAGGCTGGCAAGGCGAATATGGCAAAGGCTGGCTGTACGAATCTTGAACAACAAAACGAAGGTGGCGGATTGCCCACAAGGTGGTCATGTGTCGGACTTGCAGCTCAATGAGCAAAAGCAGAGGTCGTTGAACAGCGCCCTGGTCCGGGGCTATAGCTATACGCCGGTCCGGTTGATCCAGAAGGAATGCGGTGTGAGAGTCACCCTCCACATTGCTGCGCGAGTTACAGCAGACGCCTCACACTTCGGG
Organism: Pseudomonas sp. B20; assembly: GCF_020515755.1. Taxonomy (NCBI): domain Bacteria; kingdom Pseudomonadati; phylum Pseudomonadota; class Gammaproteobacteria; order Pseudomonadales; family Pseudomonadaceae; genus Pseudomonas; species Pseudomonas sp. B20. The sequence continues at coordinate 92,897 of NZ_JAHPJG010000014.1, read as the reverse complement.
TTCAATGACTCACAGACCGTGATGAGCTCTCACGTAATCCGTGCCGCCTCGATGAGCACATCTGGACGGTGAGCCGAATAATCACCACAATCGGCTCACTCCATGAGCCGATTAACTTTTTATTCGGCTCACTGCATAGGCGGATACGATGTCCGAACATCTCTGGATCTGGCAACAGCCGAACTGGCCACGCTTCCATTGGCGCGAAGAACGCCTTGCACCGTTGATACGAGCGTGCGCCAAGGCTCAAGGTCGCTTGCTGGGTATGAGCGGTGCTGTGGGTGGCGATGCGCAAATGTGCGAGGGCTTGAATGCCCTGCTGCAGAATATCGTCACTTCGTCCGCCATCGAAGGCGAGCGACTGAATGCAGATTCTGTCAGGTCGTCGCTGGCACGCCGCCTGGGGATCGCCGATGACGGCAAGCATAGCCCTCGCAGCGAGGGGTTGGCCGAGCTGATGCTGGACGCCACACGTGGTCATGATCAGCCACTTGACTTGCAACGTCTGTGTACCTGGCATCGCTGGCTGTTCCCGGAAGAGGACAGCTTTGTGTCTGCTCGCATCCTGGTCGGTCAGTTGCGTAGCGACGAACCTATGCAGGTGGTCTCAGGGAGACTTGATCGACCCATCGTGCATTTTGAAGCGCCACCGCGGGCTGGACTTGAGCAACAGCTGGAAGATTTCCTCGACTGGTTTGCCAGCAGTCAAAGTGATCCGACGCTCGATCCATTCGTGCGGGCAGGTATCGCGCATTTCTGGTTTGTAACCCTGCATCCGTTTGACGACGGCAATGGTCGCCTGACGCGGGCCATTACAGACCTGGCACTGACTCAGGGCGATCAGCAAGCCATACGACTGTTTGCCATGTCCGCCAGCATCCTTGCTGACCGCACCGGCTATTACCACGTTCTGGAGACCAGTCAGAAAAGCACGACCGATATCACCGAGTGGCTGGAATGGTTCCTGCGCACATTGTTGAAAAGCATTGAAAACGCCTTGGTTCATATAGAACGAGTACTGGGCAAAACGCGATTTTGGCAATTACATCGCGACAACGACCTGAGCGCCGAACAGGTCAAGGTGCTGAATCGGCTGCTGGATGGCGGCGAGCGTGGCTTTGAAAACGGTCTGAGCGCAGCGCAGTATCAGGCAGTGGCTAAGGTCTCGAAGGCCACCGCTACCCGCCACTTAAGTGATCTGCTTGCCAAAAACTGCCTGGTTCGCCTACCCGGTGGAGGCCGCAGCACTCGCTACCAGATCAATCTGCCCTTGCCGTAGAACCCTACACAGCAGAAGGAGCTGCTAGCGCTTCAGACGTGCGCCACTGGTCGCATCGACTGTAGCATCCAGTTCCGCACCGGACAGAAACTGGCTGTAGTAATCATGCAGTTCGGCTTCCCAACCGGCCACCTCGTCCAGCGCCGCCTCGGCTTGTTCCTTGCTCAAGGCAAAGTGAGCGTGCTGACTGAGCAGATTGCCTCGGTTGAGCCGCGCCCCTTCGATGCCGACTGACATGGCAAGTGCCTGAGCAGGCCCTTCGTCCAGAATGGGCAGTACGTCGTACATCGGCGATAACCTCCAGCCACCTTCTTTCCAGATGACTGCGTGGTTACGGGGATGGTCATCGGCATTGCAGACCAGCACGTTGTAGGCCATGCGCCGATACAGCGCCTGCCGATCAACGTCAGGCGCACCACGACGATACAGCTCATCGGCGAGTGCCGCATATTGCCAGTCGGGGTGCGTACGAGCCTTCCACTCGGCGTCCAGCAAGGTCAAGCCGCTGAGCATCGGCAGTCGGCGGAAGCGATGGGTTTGCTCATCAAAAGCGCGGTCGAAACGCTCGACCAACAGTGTATTGATCCGCTCGCCGCGATACAGAGAGGTGTTGGCCGCCTGCAACCCTTTAAGCCCGGCGAAGGTCATGCAGGCATGCTCAACGGAGGGCAGGTCATAGTGATCGAATTTGTCGCGAGGCTTGGCCAGAATCAGTTTTCTGTCGCCCAGATAAGTTCGCTTGGGGCGTGCGCCGCCAGCGGAAGATCGCTGATCCCTTACCTTCAGAACCTCCAGCTGCTCGGCGCTGAGCTGGCTGTCATAGATCGCTTCACAGGCATCGATGAAATGATCGAGCCCTTTGGCACGAAAGGTCTTGGGAGGCGTCTGGCCCAGCCCGTCCTGCGCGACACGCGACAGGCCGGCCATGATATTGCCCGCTCTGTCGCTGTTGGGCGACTTGAGCAGCAGCTGTATCGAGTCCAACGGGCCTTTTTCAACCCGATGCAGCAACCGCTCTCCCCAACCATCGGGCATGGCATCATCGATAAAACCCGGGACGCCACCATTTTTAGTCACGGTGTAGGACCGCGTGGACAGTGGATACCTGAAAGGATCCGGCACCCAGATGTTTTCCTGCACCGCATCCGGTGCATATTGGAATGTTCCGACGCCAGCCTGAATCGTCAGCTTGCCCAGCGTCAGTGTCTCTCCGCTGACAGGGCATTCCATGTAGATATAAGCCTGGGCCATCAGAAGTCCTCCGGCTTGTGTCGAGGCAGGCGGACACGCTTTCGGTCGGCAGCTTCAAGCTGCTCGACACTGAACGACTCGTCATCCCGAAGACCTTGAAACAATCGCTCCGACACTCCCAGCCCCCAGACCACCAACATGAAGTCACGCAGCGACACGCCTTCGGCATTGCCTGCCTCAATACGTCGAAACGTACGAAGCGAGATGCCCAGCCTTTCGGCAAGATCGACCTGGCGTATGCCTTGCTGCAACCTGGTCTGCTTTACCAGCAGCGCAATGCGCAAAAGCGTGTCGGTGCACTGAACGGGGAAAAAAGCCTTCATGAGCAGTTACCAGCGGGCGGGCGCAGGAATTCGAGAAAAACAAAGTAACACGTATAGCTACGTGGACCTGAAAATAATGGCTCACGAAAGAACACATTAACTCTCATAAAGTGTCACAAAGTGACATCTTAATTACTCATAAAAATCGTGATTACTGCCCTCAGCGCTTCACTCCTACATCTTGAGTGCGCAATGCCACGTCACTGATCATCGACATACCCCACCCATCCCCCATCAAAATGTGGCTTACTGAGGACTGCCATCATCCAATCAGGGAATCTCTTCCCTACCCTCGCGGTCTCTTAACGCATGACGAATTCGCGCTCTGCTTTCATACCCTCCTGGCTTCGCCCTGTTCTGCGTCCTTTGCTGGACCCGTATCGCCGTTATCGGCATGCGCGGCTGATCCACGCGGCGCGGATTGCGGTGGGCCTGCTGGTGACTATTCTGCTGACCACTGGCCTCAACCTGCCCCATGGCGAGTGGGCGTCGGTGACCATGCTGATCGTGATCGGCGGTTTGCAGCACCACGGCAATATCGGCAAGAAGTCGGTCGAACGGGCCTATGGAACCTTGATCGGTGCCGGCCTCGGTCTGATCGTGGTGGTCCAGCAGGGCTATCTGGAAATGCCGTTGCTGACCTACGCAATGATGTCGGTGATGTGCGGTTTCTTCGCCTATCACGCCATCGGCAAAGGCGGTTACACCGCGCTGCTGTCGGCGATCACGCTGTTCATCGTTGCCGGTCATGGTTACAACCCGATCAGTGACGGGCTGTGGCGTACCGTCGATATCCTGATTGGTATCGCGCTGGCCCTGGCGTTCTCCTTCGCCCTGCCGCTGTATGCGGTGTTTTCCTGGCGCTACAACCTGGCCAGTGGTTTGCGTGACTGCGCCAAGGTCTACGGGCGCATCGTGCAGGGCCAGCCGGTTACCGCCGACGAGCATTTGAAACTGACCGCCAGGCTCAACGGCACGATGCTGCAATTGCGCTCGCTGCTGCCGTCGGTGTCCAAGGAAGTGAAGATGTCCATGGTCGAGCTGGACGCCATTCAGGGCCACTTCCGCATGTGCCTGAGCACCCTGGAGATTCTCGCCAATATTCGCCCGGCGAACCTGAATCAGCTTGCTGACGAGACGCTCAAGGCATCGCTGGACGCTGACTACCGCCAGATTCGCCGGCAACTGATCGGCATGGCGCGCGCCCTGCAAACCGGGGCCACCGAGCGTCTGGAACGCACCACTGAAACACCGGAGACGCCTGCAGTGAAGGCCGTCATTCCTACCGAGCTGAAGGGCTACCACCTGATGACCCAGCAGTTGGCGCTCAACCTCGACGGCCTGCAGGCGCGTCTGGCCAAGACCGCCAAACGCTGGAAGTTTTAAGGAACCGCCCGTGCCCGATACCCGCCCGCCTGTGCTGGATGAAATCGATCGCCAGCTGATTGCCGCGCTGCAAATCAACGCGCGCGAAAGCGTCGCCATGCTCGCCCGGCAACTGGGCATCGCCCGCACCACCGTCACCTCGCGTCTCGCGCGCCTGGAAAGCAGCAAAGTGATTACCGGTTACGGCGTGCGCCTTGGCCAGCGCGTGGTCAGTGGCGGGTTGCAGGCGTATGTCGGCATCACCGTGCAACCTCGCTCGGGCAAGGAAGTATTGCGGCGCCTCAGTGCCATGGCGCAGGTTCAGCAACTCTGTGCGGTGAGTGGCGAGTTCGATTATGTCGCCTGGCTGCGCACGGATTCTCCCGAGCAACTGGACCAGCTACTGGACCTGATCGGCAGCGTGGATGGCGTGGAGAAGACCACCACATCGATCATCCTCAGCAGCAAGATCGACCGCGGCCAGCCGGTGTAACCGCACGCTTCTATCAAGCAGCCATACAAACCGACCAGCAAATTCGTCACTTAGCCCAAACAAACAGCATATCGACGACACTTTGCGTCTTATTAACGTGTCCGCCCTTCTCTAGACTGTTGTTTTTCGCCGTTGCCCATCAAGGTCTGTCATGAAGAACAATCGTCACCCCGCCAACGGCAAAAAGCCGATCACCATGTTCGGCCCCGACTTCCCCTTCGCCTTCGATGACTGGATTGAGCACCCTAAAGGCCTGGGCAGCATCCCTGTGGAGAACCATGGCGCTGAAGTGGCAATTATCGGTGCCGGGATAGCCGGTCTGGTGGCGGCCTACGAATTGATGAAGATGGGCCTCAAGCCGGTGGTGTACGAAGCCTCGAAAATGGGTGGCCGCCTGCGCTCGCAGGAGTTCGAAGGCGCCAAAGGCATCGTGGCCGAACTGGGTGGCATGCGCTTTCCGGTGTCCTCGACAGCGTTCTTCCATTACGTCGACAAGCTGGGCCTTGAGTCCAGGCCGTTCCCCAACCCGCTGACCGCGGCGTCCGGCAGCACCGTTATCGACCTGGAAGGCACCACGTACTACGCACAGATGCTCTCGGACCTGCCGGCACTGTTTCAGGAAGTCGCCGACGCTTGGGCCGACGCACTGGAAAGCGGCTCGCAATTCGGTGACATCCAGCAGGCGATCCGCGACCGTGATGTGCCACGTCTCAAAGAGCTGTGGAACAAGCTGGTGCCGTTATGGGACGACCGCACGTTCTATGACTTTGTCGCGACCTCCAAGGCCTTCGCCAAGCTGTCTTTCTTTCACCGCGAAGTGTTTGGTCAGGTGGGCTTCGGCACGGGCGGCTGGGACTCGGACTTCCCCAACTCGATGCTGGAAATCTTCCGCGTGGTGATGACCAACTGCGATGAGCACCAGCATCTGATCGTCGGCGGCGTGCAGCAGGTGCCGGTCGGTTTGTGGAGCCACGTACCCGAGCATTGCGCGCACTGGCCCAAGGGCACCAGCCTGTCGTCGTTGCACCGCGGCGCACCACGTCCCGGCGTGAAGCGCATTGCACGCGCCGAGGATGGCAGTTTTGCGGTGACTGACAATTGGGGCGACACCCGGCAGTACGCTGCCGTGCTGACCACCTGCCAGAGCTGGCTGCTGACCACGCAGATCGAGTGTGAAGAGTCGCTGTTCTCGCAGAAAATGTGGATGGCCCTGGACCGCACCCGCTACATGCAGTCTTCGAAGACCTTCGTGATGGTCGACCGCCCATTCTGGAAGGACAAAGACCCGGAAACCGGACGCGACCTGATGAGCATGACCCTCACCGACCGGCTGACCCGTGGCACGTACCTGTTCGATAACGGCGACGACAAGCCGGGCGTGATCTGCCTGTCCTACTCGTGGATGAGCGATGCACTGAAGATGCTCCCGCAGCCCATCGAGAAGCGGGTGAAGCTGGCGCTGGATGCCTTGAAGAAGATCTACCCGAAAGTGGACATCGCAGCGCGGATCATCGGTGATCCGATTACCGTTTCATGGGAAGCCGATCCGCACTTCCTGGGTGCGTTCAAGGGTGCGCTGCCGGGCCATTACCGCTATAACCAGCGCATGTACGCGCACTTCATGCAGCAGGATATGCCCAGCGAACAGCGCGGCATGTTCATCGCCGGCGACGATGTGTCCTGGACACCGGCGTGGGTCGAAGGCGCTGTGCAGACTTCACTGAACGCCGTGTGGGGGATCATGAACCACTTCGGCGGCAAGACTCACGCCGAGAACCCCGGCCCCGGTGATGTGTTCCACGAAATCGGCCCGATAGCACTGGGCGACTGACAGAAGGAAAACTCCATGCGCGTTGCGCTGTATCAATGCCCGCCATTGCCGCTGGATGTCAGCGGCAACCTGACTCGCCTGGAACAGCAGGCTCAGGCCGCCGCCGAGCAAGGGGCACAGGTGCTGATCTGTCCGGAAATGTTCCTTAGCGGCTACAACATCGGCGCTCAGGCTGTCGGTGAGCTGGCGCAGGCGCAAGACGGTCCGGCAGCGACGCGCATTGCCGCCATTGCACAGGCCTGCGGCATTGCGATCCTCTACGGCTATCCGGAGCGCGCAGCTGATCAGCGAATCTACAACGCCGTGCAGTTGATCGACAGCCAGGGCACGCGCCTGTGCAACTACCGCAAGACGCACCTGTTCAGCGAGCTGGACAGGTCGATGTTCGCCGCAGGCGACGATCATTACCCGGTGGTCGAATTGAATGGCTGGCGCCTGGGACTGCTGATTTGCTACGACGTGGAGTTCCCCGAAAACACCCGTCGGCTGGCCCTGGCGGGGGCCGAGTTGATTCTGGTCCCCACCGCAAACATGCTGCCTTACGATTTCGTCTGCGACGTGACGGTTCGGGCGCGGGCTTTCGAGAATCACTGCTACGTGGTGTACGCCAACTACTGCGGCAGCGAGGGCGCGATTCGTTACTGCGGGCTCAGCAGCCTCTGCGCGCCGGATGGCAGCCGCCCATTGCTGGCAGGTCAGGACGAAGCACTGCTGGTCGGCACGCTGGACAAGTCACTGCTGGCCCAGGCCCGAACCGCGAACGACTACTTCGTGGATCGCCGCCCGGCGCTTTATACGTCGCTGACTTGATCAGATTAGCCGGATGGATAATTCCCACGCAGGAGCGTGCGGAATAATCCTATAACTATCGTGCCCACGCTCCGCGACCATCGTCATACACAAGCCCGCTTTTGATTCTGGCCGGAGCCCGTAGCGAACTTGTTCGCGAAGACGGTCGTTCAGGCGATGCATGTTCGGAAGGCTTGTCGACCCCTTCGCGGACAAGTCCGCTCCTACGCCCGTTGGGCAGAATCAACGGCCTCCTGCCCGAGGGGTAGGAGCGAACTTGTTCGCGAAGACGGTCGCTTAAGCGATGCATGTTCGGAAAGCTTGGCGACCCCTTCGCGGACAAGTCCGCTCCTACGCCCGTTGGGCAGAATCAAAAACGCCTCCTGCCCGAGGGGTAGGCGCGAACTTGTTCGCGAAGACGGTCTTTCAAGCGATGCATTGTCGGGAAGCTTGGCGGCCCCTTTGCGTCCTCTATTTCGCAGCTTTGAGCAGCAGGCTCGCGAACGGGTCAGCTAATCCGCTAGCATGACGCCTCGCCTCGCACAGCTTTCCGGACGCCCCTCATGCCTGCCGCACACGCCACTGACACTCAACGCCTCACGCTGGCCAACGGCCTGAATGTGGTGCTGTGTCACGAGCCACGGCTCAAGCGCTGTGCGGCCTCGTTGCGCGTGGCAGCCGGCAGTCACGATGCGCCGAGGGCTTGGCCTGGGCTGGCGCATTTTCTGGAGCATCTGTTTTTCCTCGGCACCGAACGCTTCCCGGCCGGGGACAACTTGATGACCTTTGTGCAGCATCATGGCGGGCAGGTCAATGCCAGCACCCGCGAGCGCACCACCGACTTTTTCTTCGAACTGCCGCAGGCGGCCTTCGCCCAAGGGCTGGAGCGCCTGTGCGACATGCTTGCCAAGCCGCGGATGGACATCGCAGATCAATTGCGCGAACGCGAAGTGCTGCACGCCGAGTTCATCGCCTGGTTCGGCGATAGCGCATCCCGCGATCAGGCGCGCCTGCTGACAGCGATCAACCCTCAGCATCCGTTGCGTGGCTTTCACGCCGGCAATCGCTACAGCCTGCCAGTGCCCAACCCGGCTTTTCAGCAGGCATTGCACGACTTTTATCAAGGCTTCTATCAGGCCGGACAGATGACCCTGTGCCTGAGTGGCCCGCTGCCGATGGCTGAACTGCAGGCGCTGGCGACAAACCACGGCGCAGTTTTCTCCAGCGGGATGAAGCTCAAACAGCTCCCGCCTCCAGCATTGATGGCCAGTCCTCGACAGGCTGGTGAGCAAAACCATCTGCTGTTTGCTGTTGAGGACTTGCCGGACAAGGCTGACGAAGCGGTGGCCTTCTTCTGTCACTGGCTCAATGCAGCGCAGCCTGGCGGACTGGTCGCCGAGCTGGCCCGCAGGGGCCTTTGCACCTCATTGAACGCCGCGCCGCTTTACCAGTTCGGCGGGCAGCTTTTGCTGGATATCGAGTTTAAAGGCGACCCGGCGAACGCGACCGCTATCAGCAGCCTGCTGTTCATCTGGCTCGGTTTTTTCAAGGCTCACTGGCCAACGCGAATCGAGGAATACAACCGTCTCGAACGACGCCGTCTGCAGATGTGCGGAGCGTTGGCTCTGGCAAACCACCACTGTCGCGAAACGCCCGCGCAGTTGAGCGAGCAAGGCCAAAAAGCCTTAAGCGCATTACTGTCGAAGCTCATCGCTGATGTGGATAACCTCGATCCAGAGCCGGTCACTTGGCGCCTGCCAGCGCCGAATCCGTTTCTTGATGCGGCAGCGGACGACCCCGCTGAAGCCGCGCTGTACCTGCGCTGGCAACTGCCGTCCCCGCAGCCCGCTTTCTGGCGGATGCTCAATGCCGCGCTCAAGCCACTGGTCGAAGACGCACGTCAGGCCGGGGTAACCCTGACCTTCACTGCGTACGGCCCTTATTGGCAGCTTCAATTGAACGGCTTGCGCGAACCGATGGTGGCGGTCCTGCAACAAAGCCTGAAGCGCTTGCAGCACCCCGATGCACACACGCTGGAACACGACGAGCCGGTATTGATCCTGATTCGTCAGTTGCTCAGGCAGCTTGCCGATCACTACCTGCGCAGTGACTCGGAACTGACCATAAGCGACCTGCCTGACGTATGGGCGGCTTCGCGCTGGAGCAATTTAACCAGCGGTTTCGACCCGGCCAGCCAGTCAATGCTGGACGCGGTGTTGAATGCAGTACCCGGCGTTCAGCGAACCTCCCCGAGCGATGTGCCAACCATTCGCGCTGGCAAGCACTGGGCGGCGCAAGCTTCGTCCTCCTCGGAAGACGCCGTGCTGGTGTTCTGCCCGGCCCCCTCGACTTCCATCGAAGATGAAGCCGCCTGGCGTCTGCTCGCGCACTTGGCCCAGGCCCCGCTCTATCAGCGGCTGCGGGTCGAGCTGCAATTGGGTTACGCAGTGTTCAGTGGCCTCAGGCAGATCGACGGACGGACCGGCTTGCTGTTCGGCGTGCAATCACCCACCAGCAGTGCCCAACAGCTCTTTGCGCACATCGAGGCCTTTATCGGCAAATTGCCGCAACTGGTCCGCGACGCAGATCTGCCTGAGCAGACCAAAGCCCTTGCAGCGCAGTTCGAGCCGTCGAGCCTGCCGGAGCAACAGCGTGCCGACCTGCAGTGGCAGGCACACCTTGCCGGGCACCAGGGTGACCATGCGCAGACCTTGCAGCAGGCTCTGTCAAATCTGGATACACACTCGTTGCTGGCCTCTGCGGATCAATTGATCAGCGCCACAGGTGGCTGGCTGATCGTGGCCAATCGCCCTGCCAGCGCGGCGGTTCCGCAATCCTTACCTGAACAGTAACGGTCTTTCATGCAGATTCTAGCCCTGCTGAATTGTGAAAATGAGTAACATAGCTCCCTAAGCATCTGAACGTATGCCTCCAGCGATGCACTAAGATGTAGTCACCCACCGCTGCACTTATCCGAGGAGATTTTTATGTCGTGGACTAAACCTGCTTACACTGATCTGCGTATCGGTTTCGAAGTCACCATGTACTTCGCAAGCCGTTGATTTCAGTGCGCTGTGAAGCCTCGGTTCGCCGGGGCTTTTTTTATGGTTATGGCTGTTTTTTATTTCAGAGCGTGTCCCAGGAGCTGTCATGTACATCCAGATTCTAGGTTCTGCTGCTGGCGGTGGATTCCCCCAGTGGAACTGCAACTGCGTCAATTGCGCAGGTTTTCGCGACGGCAGCCTGCGTGCCCATGCGCGGACCCAGTCGTCCATTGCGCTGTCCGACGACGGTATCAACTGGGTGCTGTGTAACGCCTCACCGGACATTCGCGCGCAATTGCAGGGTTTTGCGCCGATGCAGCCCGGGCGCGCATTGCGTGACACCGGCATCAGCGCGATCGTGTTGATGGACAGCCAGATCGACCACACCACCGGCCTGCTCAGCCTGCGTGAAGGCTGCCCGCATCAGGTGTGGTGTACCGATATGGTCCATGAGGACCTGAGCACCGGTTTCCCGCTGTTCGAAATGCTCAAGCACTGGAACGGCGGCCTGACCTGGAACCGCATCGAGTTGCAGGGCAGCTTCGTGATTCCGGCCTGCCCGAACCTGCGCTTCACGCCCTTCCCGCTGCGCAGCGCCGCCCCGCCCTACTCGCCACACCGTTTCGACCCGCACCCGGGCGACAACATCGGCCTGCTGGTCGAAGACACCCGTACTGGCGGCAAGCTGTTCTATGCCCCAGGCCTGGGCAAGGTCGATGAAGCGCTGGCCGAGAAGATGCGTGACGCCGACTGCCTGCTGGTCGACGGCACAATGTGGGACGACGACGAAATGCAGCGCCGTGGCGTGGGCACGCGCACCGGCCGGGAAATGGGCCATCTGGCACAGAACGGTCCCGGCGGCATGCTGGAAGTTCTCGAAGGCTTCCCCGAGCAGCGCAAGGTGCTTATCCATATCAACAACACCAACCCGATTCTCGACGAAGACTCCCCGGAACGTGCGGAGCTGCTCCGTCGCAACGTCGAAGTGGCCTTCGATGGCATGAGCATCGAGCTTTAGGAGCTGACATGAGCGAAGCGACTGCGCTGTCCCCCGCCGAATTCGAACAGGCCTTGCGCGCCAAGGGCGCCTATTACCACATCTATCACCCGTTCCATGTGGCGATGTACGAGGGCCGAGCGACCCGCGAGCAGATTCAGGGCTGGGTCGCTAACCGTTTCTACTATCAGGTGAACATTCCGCTCAAGGACGCGGCGATTCTGGCCAACTGCCCGGATCGCGAGATCCGTCGCGAGTGGATTCAGCGCCTGCTCGATCATGACGGTGCGCCCGGCGAAGACGGCGGCATCGAAGCCTGGCTGCGCCTCGGCCAGGCCGTGGGGCTCGACCCGGACCAGCTGCGCTCGCAGGAACTGGTACTGCCAGGCGTGCGCTTTGCCGTCGACGCCTACGTGAACTTCGCCCGCCGCGCCAACTGGCAGGAAGCCGCCAGCAGCTCGCTGACCGAACTGTTCGCACCGCAGATCCACCAGTCGCGTCTGGACAGCTGGCCGCAGCACTACCCGTGGATCGACCCGGCCGGCTACGAATATTTCCGCACGCGCCTGGGTCAGGCCCGACGCGATGTAGAGCACGGCCTCGCCATCACGTTACAGCACTACACTACGTACGAAGGTCAGCAGCGTATGCTGGAAATCCTGCAGTTCAAACTCGATATCCTGTGGAGCATGCTCGATGCGATGTCCATGGCCTACGAGTTGAACCGCCCGCCGTATCACAGCGTCACAGGCCAAAGGGTCTGGCATAAGGGGATTACCCTATGAAGCACGATCCGCAGTTCCGAGCGTTGACACCCAAATGGCATCAAGGCTATCGCTTTCAGTACGAGCCTGCGCAAAAGGCGCATGTGGTGCTTTACCCTGAGGGCATGATCAAACTCAATGACAGCGCGGCCATGATCGGTGGGTTGATCGATGGCAAGCGCAGCATCGCCGCCATCATTCATGAGCTTCATCAGCAGTTCCCCAATGTTCCCGAACTGGGCATGGACGTCGACGAGTTCATGGAAGGCGCCAAAAAGAAAAACTGGATCGATCTTGTCTGACATAGCACCCGTCACCAACACCCCGTACATACCGCCCACTCCCGAGGTCGGGCTGCCATTGTGGCTGCTCGCCGAGCTGACCTATCGCTGCCCGCTGCAATGCCCGTATTGCTCCAACCCGCTGGATTTTGCCAAACAGGGTCAGGAGCTGAGCACCGAGCAGTGGTTCAAGGTCATGCAGGAAGCGCGGGAAATGGGTGCGGCGCAGATCGGTTTTTCCGGCGGCGAGCCGCTGGTGCGCCAGGACCTCGCCGAACTGATCGCCGAAGCGCGGCGTCTGGGCTTCTACACCAACCTGATCACCTCGGGCATCGGCCTTACCGAAGAGAAGATCATCGCCTTCAAGGAAGCAGGCCTGGACCACATCCAGATCAGCTTTCAGGCCAGCGACGAGCAGGTCAACAACATGCTCGCCGGCTCAAAAAAAGCCTTCGCGCAGAAGCTGGAGATGGCCAAGGCGGTTAAAAAGCACGGCTACCCGATGGTGCTGAACTTCGTGACCCACCGGCACAACATCGATCGCATCGACAAGATCATCGAGCTGTGTCTCGCGCTGGAAGCGGACTTCGTCGAACTGGCGACCTGTCAGTTCTATGGCTGGGCGCACCTGAATCGCCTCGGCCTGCTGCCGACCAAAGATCAACTGGTCCGTGCCGAAGCCGTCACCAATGAATACCGCGTCCGGCTGGAGGCAGAGAATCATCCGTGCAAGCTGATTTTCGTCACCCCTGATTATTACGAAGAGCGTCCCAAAGCGTGCATGAACGGCTGGGGCAATATCTTCCTGACCGTGACACCGGATGGCACGGCGCTGCCCTGCCACGGGGCGCGGCAGATGCCGATCCAGTTCCCCAATGTGCGCGATCACAGCATGCAGCACATCTGGTATGACTCGTTCGGCTTCAATCGCTTTCGCGGTTACGACTGGATGCCCGAGCCGTGCCGTTCGTGTGACGAGAAGGAAAAGGACTTCGGCGGCTGTCGCTGCCAGGCCTTCATGCTGACCGGCGATGCCGCCAATGCCGACCCGGTGTGCAGCAAATCCTATCACCACGGGATTATCACTCAGGCTCGTGACGAGTCCGAAACCGCTACTCAAACCATTGAAGAGCTGGCCTTTCGCAATGACCGAAACTCACGACTCATCGCAAAATCCTCCTGAACGCCTGAGCGCCGCTCAAGCGGTCGCTGCTGGCGTCGACTTCGCCGAACTGGATGTCAGCTCGGCGGGCCTGTTCTGGAACGAATACCGCCCCGAAGACGGCGCCAGCCGCATCTGGCACTGGTACGCCAACAGCAAGCGCTGCCTGACGCCACAAGGCTTCAGCGTACGCAGTCGAGTGTATGAATACGGCGGTGGTTCGTTCTGCCTCGCCGACGACGCCGTAGTCTTCGTCAACGAGCGCGACCAGCAACTGTATCGACAGGCACTGGACGCCAGCGAGCCGGTGGCGCTGACCGAGGGCGACAAGCGCTACGGCGGCGTGTTCTTCAGCGGCGGCCAGATTCTGGCCGTTGAAGAGGACCGCAACACGCATCGACTGGTGGCTATCGGGCTGGCTGACGGCAAGCGCCAGTTGCTGGCCGAAGGCGCTGATTTCTACTCATCGCCGATTGTCAGTGCCGACGGCAGACGCCTGGCCTGGATCGAATGGCAGCGCCCGCATCAGCCGTGGACCAGCACTCGCTTGATGTGTGCGACCAGACAGGACGACGGCAGTTGGGCCACTGCGCAGTGCGTCGCAGGTGACGGTGCGCAAGAGTCTCTGCAACAACCGCGCTTCGATGCCCATGGGCGGCTGTATTGCCTGACTGATCGTGCGGGTTTCTGGCAGCCGTGGGGCGAATCGCCTTCCGGGTTTGCGCCGCTTCCCGCCCGTCCAGCGGATCATGCTTCAGCGCCCTGGCAAATGGGCAGCTGCACCTGGCTGCCGATCAACGATGGCTATCTGGCGAGCTGGTTTGCAGACGGTTCAAGTGTTCTGGGGCTGTGCCAGGCCGACGGCAGCGTCGAGGATTTCAGCGCAGGCTACAGCCGCTTTCGCAGCCTCGCCATTGACGAAGAGTTCGTCTATTGCATCGCGGCCTCGGCCATCAGCACCTCGGCGGTACTGGCTATTTCTCGCCACGACGGCAGTGCCCAGGTGCTTGCCGGAGGCGGATCGCCGCTGCCGGCCGACCAGATCAGCCGTCCTCAGACATTGCGTTACCCCAGTGGCGGGGCCGAGGCTCATGGCTACTTCTATCCGGCCATGACCGGCGCAGAAAAACCGCCGCTGGTGGTGTTCATCCATGGCGGCCCGACCTCTGCCTGCTACCCGGTGCTGGACCCGCGCATTCAGTACTGGACGCACCGCGGCTTCGCCGTGGCAGACCTCAATTATCGCGGCAGCAGCGGCTACGGTCGCGTGTACCGGCAAGGCCTGCACCTCACCTGGGGCGTGGCGGACGTCGAAGACGCCTGTGCAGTCGTGAAACATCTGGCCGAGCGCGGCCTGATTGACGAACGACAGGCTTTTATTCGCGGCGGCAGTGCGGGTGGCTACACCACGCTCTGCGCCTTGGCCTTCCACGATGTATTCCGCGCAGGTGCCAGTCTTTACGGCGTCAGCGACCCGGTGGCACTGGCCAGGGCGACGCACAAATTCGAAGGTGATTATCTGGACTGGCTGATCGGCGACCCAGACAAGGACATCGAACGCTATCAGGCTCGTACGCCCCTGCTGCATGCCGACAGCATCAGCGTGCCGGTGATTTTCTTTCAGGGCGAGCTGGATGCCGTGGTGGTTCCGGAACAGACCCGGTCCATGCTCAAGGCCTTGCAGGACAACGGTATCAAGACCGAAGCGCACTTCTATGCGGACGAGCATCATGGGTTCCGCAAGGCAAATAACCTGGCAGATGCGCTGGAGAAGGAATGGCGTTTCTATCGGGATGTGCTGGATGCCTGATCAGGCCGTGTGATCGTTCCCGCATCAGGGAACGATCAGCGAGTGCAACGAGGTGTTACTTACGCGAAACGATGATGTAGATCGCGTGGATGATACCCGGGATGTAACCCAGCAGGGTCAGCAGGATATTCAACCAAAAAGCGCCAGCAAAGCCTACTTGCATGAACACGCCTACCGGAGGCAGCAGAATGGCGAAAATGATACGAATGATGTCCATGAAAAGCTCCTGATTGATTGGCTCTGATTGGCCATACAGCTAATCGACCCTGGCCGGCGGTGAGGGTTCAACCGGCTCTGGCACCGCGCCATTATTCTTTAGCGGGAGGGGCTCAGGACAAGCGTTGCAATGCGGGCACAGCAGCGTGTGCTGCGAGCGGAAAGAAAACAGAATCGTCAAAACGCAAACAAAGAAAACCCCGCCGAAGCGGGGCTTTCCAGACTGTTTCCCTGATTTCCCTTTCACCCCGCCATCCTGGCAGGCTTCCCTACGTGTCCCTGTTATGTCTTGTTGCGCTTCCTGCGCTACGTCCATGAACAAAGATTAACTTTGGATCCCTTTCTTGGGAAGAGGCCAATTGGCGTCACGTAGTGTAAGCAAATGCTTACAAGACTTTTCCGGGTCAGAATTGTGACGCCTTCAACAGGTACAACGACTCGCTGCCCGCGCGCACCGAGGCATCCAGCGAGTGAATACGCGGCAGCAGACGTGCGAAGTAGAAGCGTGCGGTCCCCAGTTTGCTTGCGTAGAACTCCTCCTGCTGCTCTTTACCCAGTGCTGCCTTGGCCATCATGGCCCACATGTAGGCATACGCCGTGTAACCGAACAGATGCAGGTACTCCACAGAGGCTGCGCCGATTTCATTGGGGTTGTTGCGCGACCGATCCAGCACCCAGCCGGTCAGTTCATCGAGCATGTTCAAAGCTTTGCTCAGCGGCTGAGTGAACTCGCTGAGCGCGTTGTCCGAGCCGCTGATGAACTGGCGGACTTCATCGGAGAACAACTGATAGAGCGCGCCATTCGAACCGACGATCTTGCGCCCGACCAGGTCCAGCGCCTGAATGCCGTTGGTGCCTTCGTAGATCTGCGTGATACGCACGTCACGCACCAGTTGTTCCTGGCCCCACTCGCGGATATAACCATGACCTCCGAATACCTGCTGGCCATGCACGGTGGTTTCCAGACCGATATCACTCAGGAACGCCTTGGAGACCGGTGTCAGCAGCGCGGCCAGATCATCGGCACGTTTGCGCGCGGTATCGTCTTCGCTGAACTTGGCAATATCCAGTTGCAGAGCGACGTAGCTGGAAAACGCCCGACCGCCTTCGTTGAAGGCTTTCATGGTCAACAGCATGCGACGCACGTCAGGGTGGACGATGATCGGGTCAGCGGCCTTGTCCTTGTTCTGCGCACCGGTCGGGGCACGGCTCTGCAGACGGTCCAGCGCATACTCGACGGCGGCCTGATAAGAGCGCACGCCAGACGCCAGGCCTTGAATACCGACGCCGAGGCGCTCGTAGTTCATCATCGTGAACATCGCCGCCAGGCCCTTGTTCGGCTCGCCGATCAGGTAACCGGTGGCGGCGTCGAAGTTCATCACGCACGTCGCCGACGCCTGGATGCCCATCTTGTGCTCGATCGAACCACAACTGACGGTGTTGCGCTCGCCGATGCTGCCGTCGTCGCCAACCATGAACTTGGGCACCAGAAACAACGAGATGCCTTTCGGGCCAGGCGGTGCATCCGGCAACTTGGCCAGCACCAGATGGATGATGTTTTCGGTCAGGTCGTGTTCGCCACCGGTGATGAAAATCTTGCTGCCGGTGATCTGGTAAGCGCCGTCCGCCTGGGGTTCGGCGCGGGTACGAATGATGCCCAGATCCGTACCGGCGTGAGCCTCGGTCAGGCACATCGACCCGGCCCAGACGCCTGAATACATATTGGGCAGAAATTTGGTCTTGAGCGCTTCGGTCGCATGGGTGTCTATCGACACGCAGGCGCCGGAGGTGAGCATCGCGTACAGACCGAACGCCAGGCTGGCAGAGTTGAGCATCTCTTCGACCTGAGCCGACACCACCTTGGGCATGCCCATGCCGCCAAACTCGGGGTTACCGCCCACACCGACCCAGCCGCCTTCGGCGTAGATCCTATAGGCCTCGGGAAAACCTGCAGGTGTGGTGACGACGGTGTCCTTCCAGTGGCAGCCCTCCTCGTCACCGTTGCGGCTCAGCGGCGCAATGGTCTTGCTGGTCACTTTACCGGCTTCTTCGAGAATGGCTTCGACCGTTTCAGCGTCGACGGTTTCGGCCAGCTCGGGCAGTTGAGCCCAGAGCTTTGAAACCTCGAAGACTTCATTGAGGACGAAGCGCATATCGCGCAGTGGCGCTTTATAGTCAGCCATGGCAAACCTCGTGAACACGGATCGAAATGCTTTGGGAAGCCGATCGATGCATCCAGCGACGCAGATCAGCAGTCGAGTTCCACGAGTCTAACCGAACAACATTTCAGAGACATAGGGTCGTGTCATGACTGAATAGTCATACCAGGTCACGGGAAGTGCCAGGGTTTGCTCAGGTGGCCGATTCAGTCGTGCGCACAGCGCCGCGTCGGTTCAACTGCCCGTAAGCCACCACACAATTGCGCCCGGCGCCCTTGGCCGCATACAGCGCCTGGTCGGCGCTCTTGAGCACTTCTTCGGGCGTGCGATGCTCCGGCTGGCGTTCAGCAACGCCGATACTCACCGTCACCGACACGCTGCCAGCCTGCGCGCCACTGCGACGCTGGCGGCCTTGCTGGTCGTCCTGAGGGCGATTGTCCTTGTTGCGCAGCTGAATCTCGTAACTGGCGATGGTCTCGCGAATGGCTTCCAGGTGCGGCATGCACTCATCGATGCTCTTGGCGGCGAACACAATGGCGAACTCCTCACCCCCATAGCGATAGGCCTTGCCGCCACCATTGGTGATTTTCGACAGCTTGCTGGCCACCAGACGCAGCACCTGATCCCCCACATCGTGGCCATGGGTGTCATTGAATTTCTTGAAGTGATCCACGTCGCTCATCGCCAGCACATAGTTGCGACCCAGACGCTGCATGCGCTCATTGAGCGCCCGACGCCCAGGCAACCCGGTGAGCTCGTCACGGAAGGCCATCTGATAGGCCTCATGAGCGACCGCAGCGGCAATCATCAGCATCACCTGACTGCAAAGGATGTTCAGCGTGAACGGCAGGATGAAGGTCTTGGGCAATGCCCAGAACAAACCCAGCAAGCCGACAATCTGCGCCGCATGCAGCGGTCGCGGTTTTTCCAGGTATTGCCAGATCAGCACCCCGAAGGACACCAGAAACATCGCATAAGAAAGCTGAATCAGGCTCATCCATGCACCATGCAGGGCAGGCCACCGGATATCGGCCAGCCAGACTTGCAGCTCGACCGGATAACTTTGCTCAAGCCCCACTGCCACGCCGCCCAGCGCCACCAGCACCGCGAGCCGCGCGACCATGTCCTGGAACAGATGCGTGCGTTCCTCCCATGCCGCATACAGCCCGAACAGCAGCGGCAGCAGCAGGCAGACCAGGTGAAAAATCACCGCCGCATCTTCGCGGACCTTGCCGTGGTCACGGTAGTAATCGGTCTGGGTGTCGAGCAGGTAGTAGGCGATATACACCGTGACCATCAGAAACAGCTCGCGCTGACGTCGGTAAACACAGCAGTACGCACCGCCCAACAGCAGAACCAGAGTAGGAAGCACGTTGAACAGCGAAGTGAAGAAGACGTTCAGGTCCTTTACATACGCAGCCGCGAGCCCCGCCACCAGCAAGCCCAGTGAAGGCAGAAAATGACTCAAGCGTGCAGCTGATGGACGCAACAAAAGGGGTTATCTCCTACCCGGCATCTGGATGACTGGCTGGCCTAATGGCATTGTGCCCCTCCCCAGCAAACAATGCATCGGCAGGATCAACAAACAACTTAATTTCTGTAACGGCAGGAAGTGGGAAATGTTTATTGCGGGCGTCTAGCGCCCATGCGTTGGCATGCATTGGGTAACGCTCCGCGTCGTACTGCAGCGCAACGTCATGCTTTGCCTGTCATCACTGCACATAAAAGCGCTTTTTTATCGCGATGTTACTGACGACGCAGATCGCGACGTAAGTGACAGGGGCTTTGGTCACTTTGGCCCCATCAAAGTGACTCGCCGAGTGGCGAAAAGGTGACCTGAGTCGAACCCCAATCCACCTGACAAAGAAAACCCCTGTGTGACGCAGAGCGTCACGAACTGCATTCCCACGCGGAGCGTGCGGAACGAGAGGTCTCCTGAAGAACACGCCTCGTGACTGTGCGCGGGGCCAGGGTTCCTTCTAAGGTCTCGCCAGGAATTCGAATACAGCCATGCGCTAAAACGCACCCATAAAAAAACCGCCTGATCAGCGATCAGGCGGTTTTCATGAAGCCAGCGAAGCTTAGTAAGCCAGGCCGAAGTCTTCTTCTTTCATGTCCATCAGGTTGGCAGCACCCGACAGAATGGCCGCCACGTGGGTACGAGTACGCGGCAGGATGCGCTGGAAGTAGAAACGCGCGGTCTGGATCTTGGCGCGATAGAACGCCTCGTCAGACGCACCGGCCGCCAGCTTCTCGGCTGCAACACGCGCCATGTCAGCCCAGAAGTACGCCAGGCAGGCATAGCCGGAAAACATGATGTAATCCACCGATGCAGCACCCACTTCTTCGCGATCCTTCATCGCCGCCATGCCCACTTTCAAGGTCAGGTCGCCCCACTCCTTGTTCAGCGCAGCCAGTGGCGTCACAAACTCCTGCACAACTTCGTTGCCTTCGTTGCTCTGGCAGAACTTGTGCACGATCTTGGTGAAGCCCTTGAGCGCTTCACCCTGGGTCATCAGCACCTTGCGGCCCAGCAGGTCGAGCGCCTGAATACCGGTAGTGCCTTCGTACAGCATCGAAATCCGGCTGTCGCGAACGTTCTGCTCCATGCCCCACTCGGCAATGAAACCGTGGCCGCCGTAGACCTGCACGCCATGGTTGGCAGCTTCGAAGCCCACTTCCGTCATGAACGCCTTGGCAATCGGGGTCATGAACGCCAGCAATGCGTCGGCAGCTTTCTTTTGCTCCGGGTCTTCGCTGTACTTGACGATGTCGACCTGTTTGGCGGTGAAGTACACCATGGCACGCGTGCCTTCGGCGAACGCCTTCATGGTCAGCAGCATGCGACGCACATCAGGGTGAACGATGATCGGGTCAGCGGCTTTTTCCGGTGCCTTGGGGCCGGTCAGCGAACGCATTTGCAGGCGGTCACGGGCATATTGCAGGCCGCCCTGGAAAGCGACTTCGGCGTGTGCCAGACCTTGCAGTGCAGTGCCCAGACGCGCGGTGTTCATGAACGTGAACATGCAGTTCAGGCCCTTGTTCGCCGGGCCGATCAGGTAGCCGGTCGCGCCGTCGAAGTTCATCACGCAGGTGGCATTGCCGTGAATGCCCATCTTATGCTCGATGGAACCACAATTCACCGCGTTACGCTCACCGATGCCGCCATCGGCAGCCGAAAGGAACTTGGGCACGATGAACAGCGAAATGCCTTTGGTGCCAGCCGGTGCGTCCGGCAGGCGGGCCAGCACGATGTGGACGATGTTATCGGCCATGTCGTGTTCGCCAGCGGAAATGAAGATCTTGGTGCCGGTGACCTTATAGGTCCCGTCAGCCTGAGGCTCTGCCCGGGTACGCAGCATGCCCAGGTCGGTGCCGCAATGCGACTCGGTCAGGCACATGGTCCCGGTCCATTCGCCGGACACCAGCTTGGTCAGGTACGCGTCCTGCTGCTCGGGCGTGCCGTGCTCGGAGATCGTGTTCATTGCGCCATGCGACAGGCCCGGGTACATGCCCCACGACCAGTTGGCTTCGCCGACCATCTCGCTGACCGCCAGGCCCAGCGACTCGGGCAGACCCTGACCGCCGTGCGCAACGTCATGCGCCAGACTCGGCCAGCCGCCTTCGACGAACTGTTTGTAAGCCTGTTTGAAGCCGGTCGGCGTCTTCACGCCCGACTCGCTCCAGGTGCAACCCTCGGTATCGCCCACACGGTTCAGCGGCGCCAGCACCTGCTCACAGAACTTGGCGCCCTCTTCCAGAATGGCGTCGACCATGTCCGGAGTGGCGTCATGACAGGCTGGCAGACTCTGATAGTGCGCTTCATAGCCGAGCAGTTCATCACGAACAAAACGAATATCACGCAAGGGGGCCTTGTAGTCAGGCATAGCGATAACCTCTGCTGATGAATCCTGGAACGAATGACCGGGCGGTCGCTGGAGAGACACCCTCAAGCGCCAGACAATCTCGTATGCCTCGCGGTCAAACAGGTGTTTGAAACATACGTTTACGCCCAAACCTTGTCAATAGCGAAGCACGCACCATTCGTCCACGGCCCATGCATAAGCCACGCAGGCGTACGTCGTGCGGGGGCGAGAGAAGCGTAAGCAAAAGTCTAGTGGAGGGCGAAGCGAGGTGCAGGCGTGATACAGGACAATGATGCGGAGAAATTCAGTGAGCAACGCCGTGCGCTGAGGGCACGGCGAGAATTGACGCGAGAATCAGGCGTAGGTGTCAATCAGCGTGCCGAGCATTTCATTGCTGGCTTTCTGCGCAGCCAGTCCTGCTGCAAACTGATCCTTGCCAGCCTCGAGTTCGACCATATTGGACGACAGGTCGGAACGCTGGCTGCGATCAACCGAGCGCAGGTTCTCGAGCTGAAAGTCAGAAGACTGGCTTCTGCCCGACACTTCGATATTGGAGCTGGCAATCTGGGTGGCCGCCTGATCCACACGACTTTGCCCGACCTGCATTGCGCTCAGGCCCGGGTAGAGGGTGTTGTTCATGGTGATTTGCATAAGCCGATCCTCAGTTCAAAAAATGAACACATGCCATTGAACCAGCATTTGCGCGGAAATACCCGACAAACAGACTAATGGCACTAGGCCGCACGATAGCCTGACTCTTGAAATTCCAAAACTGTCTTGCCGGTCAGCGACATAGCGGCGCTGTCAGCTCAATACCTTCAAATCAAGATACTGCGCCACATTTTCGGCGCTTGCCTCATCCAATCGCGGGACCCGCCCCAGGCAAGGTGCGGGCAGACGCTCGACCAGCGTGGCGAGGTTTTCTTCAAGCCGCGAGGTGTCGGCATCCACGATGTTGGCCACCCAGCCTGCCAGGCGTAAACCGTCACGGGCAATGGCTTCAGCAGTCAGCACCGCATGATTGATACAGCCCAGGCGCACGCCCACCACCAGAATCACCGGCAGATCCAGAGCAATGGCCAGATCGGACAGCGTGCTCTGCCCGGACAGCGGCACGCGCCAGCCGCCTGCCCCCTCGATCAGGGTGAAATCGGCCTGTCTGGCGAGCATATGCCGCATGGGTTGCAACACCGAGTCGACCGTCAACGCGACGCCGGCTTCGCGTGCTGCCAGGTGCGGAGCGATGGCCGGTTCGAAGGCCAGCGGATTGACTTCAGCGTAATCCAGCTCGACAGAACACTCGGCCAGCAACGCCAGGGCATCCGGGTTACGCAGCCCCTGTGGCGTGACAAAACAACCGGACGCGACGGGCTTGCCGGCTGCCGTGCTCAGGCCGGACGAACGAGCGGCATGCAGCAAACCGGCAGCCACCGTGGTCTTGCCAGCGTCGGTATCGGTTCCGGTGATGAAGTAGGCGGCAGTCATCTCAGTAGTCTTTCCTGTCAGTCCATCAGTTTTTTTCAAGCACCGCGTACAGCACTTGATAGGTGGCGGGCAGTCCGGCGTCCTGACGGAAGCCTTCATAGGCCTTAACCATGCCCATGATCCGCTCGCGCCCGGTCAGGCCATTGGGCCGTCCGGGGTTGAGATTGTGCGCACCGAGCGCCTTCAACTCGTGCGTCAGGCTGCGCACATCCGGGTAATGCAGAACCTGCGGGCAAACATCGAGGCTGCGTACTTGCAAGCCGCTCGCCGCGCACAGCTGGCGATAGTCGTCCTCATGACGAAAACGGTTCACATGCACCCGGCCGTCCACGGCCTGCCAACTGTCGCGCAGCTCGTACAACGTGCCGACACACAGGCTGGCAAAGGCGAATACGCCGCCTGGCTGCAAAACGCGCTGAGCTTCACTGAGCACTGCGGCGAAATCGGCGCACCACTGCACCGCCAGGCTGGAAAAAATCAGCGCGCAGCTCTGGTCACGCAGCGGCAGGTGCTCGGCATCACCCGCAACGAAGTGCTGTGCGCCACCCAAGGGTCGGGCATGACGCAACATGCCTTCGGCGATATCCAGTGCAATACCTTCGCTGCCAGTGAACGTCTGCGCCAGCGCCCGGCTGAAATAGCCGGTGCCGCTGCCCAGATCCAGCCAGCGGGACGGCTTGCATTGCGCAGGCAGACGCGCCAGCAGCTCATTACCGACGTTGCGCTGCAGTTCGGCAACGCTGTCATAGCTGCCTGCCGCGCGGGAAAAGGACGCAGCAACCTGACGTTTGTCAGGCAAGACAGAAGGTGGTTTGGGGATTGAAAGATCAGTCATCGTCCAGCTCGTGCAGAAAGGCGTGGATCGCGGCCGCTACCCCATGAGGGTTTTCCAGCAGGAAGGCATGACTGGCCTGCTCGATCAGGCCCACTTCGACATCCGGCAACAAGGCCAGCAGATCACCTGCTGCCTCGGCGGGCACGAAGGCATCCAGCCCGGCGAACAGGTGCAGTTGCGGGCCACGATAGGTTTGCAGCGCGCTGCGGGTGTCGAGTTGCCGGAGTATTTTCAGGCCGTCGATCAACGCCGTTTTCGACAGGTGCGGTGCACCGGCCTTGAGCAGCCGCGCCAGACCGCGCGGGTCCTCTGCGCCTTGCGTGCATAACAGGCTGAAACGCTTGAGGGTCAGGTCCGGATCATCGGCACAGCCAGCCAGAAACGCCTCGAAATCCTGCGCGGGCATCGCATTCGGCCACGCCCCCTGGGTGACGAAACAGGCGTTGCTGGCCAGCGTCAGCAATCCGCAACAACCTTCGCCACGCCGCGCCGCCAGTTCAGCCGCGAGCATGCCACCCAATGACCAGCCGCCCAGCCAGGCGTCGTCTGGCAGGTTGGTGTCCAGCTCGTCGAGCCAGTCTGGCAAATCGCAGCTGTCGATATCCGGCAATGGCTCGACTTCAACCCGCAGGTGCTCATCCAGCCCGCGCAATGCAGCGGCAAGCGGCTCCAGCGGCGAAACGCCAAGGCCCCAGCCTGGCAACAGAATCAGACGATCACGCATGAACAGGCTCCGAGGAGTGGCTGGCATCCAGCAGCGGGTAGCACTGCTCCAGAGTGTTCAATAATAGCTGCACGTCGGCTTCGCTGTGCGCGGCAGACAACGTCACACGAAGTCGCGCGCTGCCCGCAGGCACGGTGGGCGGGCGAATGGCGGTGACCAGCAGGCCGCGCTCGCGAAGCAATTGCGAGAGGCGCAAGGCGCGACCGGCATCACCGATCATGATCGGCTGGATCGGGGTAAAGCTGTCCATCAGTTGCAGCCCGATCTGCTCGGCACCGCGCCGAAACTGCTGAATCAGCCGGGTCAGATGCTCGCGACGCCAATGCTCGGTACGCAGCAGCTGCAGGCTTTTCAAGGTGGCGCAGGCCAGCGCGGGCGGCTGGCTGGTGGTGTAAATGTAAGGCCGGGCGAACTGGATCAGGGTTTCGATCAGTTCTTCACTGCCGGCCACGAACGCCCCGGAAGTGCCGAACGACTTGCCCAGGGTGCCGACCAGCACGGGCACGTCATCCATGCTTAGACCGAAGTGCTCGACGATACCGGCGCCGTTGGCACCCAAAGGGCCGAAGCCGTGGGCGTCGTCCACCATCAGCCAGGCCCCTTTGGCCCTCGCCGAACGGGCCAGCGCGGGCAGATCGGCGATGTCGCCGTCCATGCTGAACACCCCGTCGGTCACCACCAGGGTATCGCCCACGGATTTTTCCAGGCGGGCTTCCAGGCTGCTCACATCGTTGTGCAGATAGCGCGAAAACCGTGCGCCGCTGAGCAGACCGGCATCCAGCAGCGAGGCGTGGTTGAGACGGTCTTCCAGCACCGTATCGCCCTGCCCGACCAACGCCGTCACTGCGCCGAGGTTGGCCATGTAGCCATTGGAGAACAACAGTGCGCGCGGACGACCGGTCAGCTCGGCCAGCGCTTCTTCGAGTTCGTGGTGCGGCGCGCTGTGGCCGATCACCAGATGCGAAGCCCCGCCGCCAACGCCCCAGCGCTCGGCACCCGCCTGCCAGGCAGCGATCACCTCGGGATGATTGGCCAGCCCCATGTAATCGTTGTTGCAGAACGCCAGCAAAGGCTGGCCATCGACGATGACCTGCGGCCCTTGCGGACTTTGCAGCAGCGGACGCTGACGATAGAGGTGGGCGGCGCGACGGGCATCGAGGCGCGTGCGGAGATCGAAAGACATGCAGGTCCCGGTCCGGAAAATGACAATTCAAAACGGGCCGGAACAGACCGGCCCATTCGACGGATCAGGCAGAGGCGGCGTCGTAGAACATCGAGCTGCTTTGCTGTTCGACCAGCGCCTGTTCGATAGCGGCCTGGTGCACTTCGTCGGCATGCCCTTCGCCCGCTTCGGGCTTGATGCCCAGACGCGAGAACAGCAGCATGTCCTTGTCGGCTTGCGGGTTGGCAGTGGTCAGCAGCTTGTCGCCGTAGAAAATCGAGTTGGCCCCGGCGAAAAACGCCAGTGCCTGCATTTGCTCGTTCATCGCTTCGCGACCGGCGGACAGGCGCACGTGGGATTTCGGCATGAGAATCCGTGCCACGGCGAGCATGCGAATGAAATCGAACGGGTCGACATCTTCGGCGTTTTCCAGCGGCGTACCGGCGACCTTGACCAGCATGTTGATCGGCACCGACTCCGGGTGCTCTGGCAGGTTGGCCAGCTGGATCAGCAGGCCGGCGCGGTCATCGAGAGATTCGCCCATGCCCAGAATGCCACCGGAACAGATCTTCATCCCCGCATCGCGCACGTAGGCCAGGGTTTGCAGGCGTTCGGCGTAGGTACGGGTGGTGATGATGCTGCCGTAGAACTCCGGCGAGGTGTCGAGGTTGTGGTTGTAGTAGTCCAGCCCGGCAGTGGCCAGCGCTTCGGTCTGTTCCTGATCGAGGCGGCCCAGGGTCATGCAGGTTTCCATGCCCATGGCTTTCACGCCTTTGACCATCTCCAGCACGTAAGGCATGTCCTTGGCAGAGGGGTGCTTCCAGGCCGCGCCCATGCAGAAGCGGGTCGAACCAATGGCCTTGGCGCGTGCGGCCTCTTCAAGCACCTTCTGTACTTCCAGCAGTTTTTCTTTCTCAAGACCGGTGTTGTAGTGGCCGGACTGCGGACAGTACTTGCAGTCTTCCGGGCAGGCGCCGGTCTTGATCGACAGCAGCGTGGAGACTTGCACGCGGTTGGCGTCGAAATGAGCGCGGTGCACCGTTTGCGCCTGAAACAGCAGGTCATTGAATGGCTGTACGAACAGCGCCCTGACCTCGGCTAAAGTCCAGTCGTGACGCAAAGTGGCGGTGGTGCTGGCGCTCATCGGGCGGCTCCTTGGTGTTTCTGGGCAATGCGCGAGGGCGGGAAAGACCCCAGGCGCTACACGGATGTCGGGCATATTTAAGGAAGAGCCATGCGCTGTCAACCCAGCTACCCGTACGAGGTTTACATCTGGTTAAAAAACAAACAATCCTGTTTGTTATGTGATGAACGCAGTGAGGTGCCCACACCCATCTGCGTGCCGTGCGAAGCAGAGCTGCCGTGGCTGGGCAACGCTTGTGTGTGCTGTGCGCTGCCGTTACCCCGTTCAGGCATGAGCTGCGCGCAATGCTGCAAGCAACCGCCTGGCTTTACGCAGGTCATCGCGCCCTGGTTGTACGAATTCCCGGTCGACGGTTTGATCACCCGCTTCAAACATAACGGTAAATGGCCCATGGGACGACTGCTGGCGGAACTGTGCGCGCACTATCTGCAGCACCGTTTCGAGGAAGACCTGCCACGTCCCGACTGCCTCATTCCAGTGCCGTTGGCCAACAAACGCTTGCGCCAGCGTGGCTACAATCAGGCGGCAATGCTGGCCGGCTGGCTGGGTAAACAGCTGCAACTGCCCGTCGACGAAGAACATGTGTTGCGCAGCCGGGAAACAACCGCACAGCAGGGCCTGGACGCGAAAGCCCGCAGGCGCAACCTGCGCGGCGCCTTTACCCTGGTTGATCCCGATTGGGTACAGGGCAAGCACTTGGCGCTGGTCGATGATGTTCTGACCACCGGTTCGACGGCAGAGGTCATTGCGCGACTGCTGAACAAGGCCGGTGCGCGGCGGGTGGACGTGTATTGCCTGGCTCGCACGCCCAAGCCGGGTGACTAATGGCCCCTACGCGCCTGGTTTAATATCGTTCCCACGCTCCAGCGTGGTAATGCCTTTCGGGACGCTCCGCGTCCGGTTTCGACGCCATGAGCGAGAGCGATCATACTGCCCACTCCTACTCGACCGCCCCGGATTTCCATGGCCCTCCCCACCTTGCTGACGCAACACATGGTCCGCCGCCCGCAACGTATTGCGCTGCTGCAGCATATTGCCGAACAGGGCTCGATCACCCGTGCTGCGAAAAGCGCAGGGCTGAGCTACAAGGCGGCCTGGGACGCCATTGACGAGTTGAACAATCTCGCGCAAAAACCGCTGGTAGAGCGCAGTGTCGGCGGACGCGGCGGGGGTGGCGCGAAGTTGTCGGTCGAGGGCCAGCGAGTACTGCGTCTCTATCAGCGCGTCCAGGCATTGCAGGCCCAGGTGCTGGAAGCCGCCGAAGACAGCAGCGATCTGGACTTGCTCAATCGCCTGACCCTGCGCACCAGCGCGCGCAACCAGCTGCTGGGGCGGATCGTCAGCATCACCCGTCAGGGGCACAACGATCAGGTTCGCCTGCAACTGGCTGACGAGGTGTTTATCGAAGCGCAGGTCACCCATGACAGCACCCTGCGTCTGGAACTGGAAAACGGCACGGAGGTGGTTGCACTGATCAAGGCCGGCTGGCTGGAACTGCACGCAGACAACAGCAAAGAAACAAATGGAAACAATTGCCTGATCGGCCGAATCGACAGCGTGACCGACGCTGAAGATGGCCCAAGCGAAGTACGCATCACACTGCCCGGCGGCCAGACGCTGTGCGCCCTGGCGACACCTGAGCACCTGCATGCACAGCAGCTGAAAACCGGCGCAACGGTGCAGGCAAGATTTGCAGCTTCACTGGTACTGCTGGGTATACCGTTGTAAGCGCTGGCAGGTCATCACCACGACACAATTTCGTCATATGCGCGCACTAAGGTGGCTGCCATATTCGAGGGAGCCGTGATGATGAAACTATTAGAAGAAAACCAGACCACTGACCTGGAAAACCTGGTCGGCGCCGACAAGGTCGGCCTCACCCGCCGCGGTTTCATCAGCGCGGGCGCATTGTGCGGCGCGGCGATGTTCCTCGGCGGCAACCTGCTCAGCCGCACCGTCCTGGCGGACAGCGTCAGCGCGGCGTCTGGCACATTGCTCGGTTTCCAGAGCATTCCTGCTGCCACCGCCGACAGCATCAGCCTGCCGGCAGGTTACAGATCCTCGGTACTGATCAGTTGGGGCCAGCCTCTGCGCGCGGGCGGTCCGGCGTTCGACCCGAGTGGCAAGGGTACGGCCCAGGCTCAGGAGGTGCAGTTCGGCGACAACAACGACGGCATGTGTCTGTTCCCGATGCGGGGTCGCAAAGACCGTGCTTTGCTGGCGATCAACAACGAATACACCAACTACCGCTACCTCTTCGAGCATGGCAAGGAGCCGCAATCGGCTGAAGAAGTACGCAAGGCACTCGCCGCAGAAGGCGTGTCAGTGATCGAGGTACAGCAGAAAAACGGCAAATGGCAGTTCGTGCAGGGCTCGCGTTACAACCGCCGCGTGCATGGCAATACGCCGATCAGGCTGAGTGGCCCGGCGGCCGGTCACGACTGGCTCAAGACTGACGCCGACAAGACCGGCACCCGCGTTCTGGGGACTTTCCAGAACTGCTCCAGCGGCCAGACGCCGTGGGGCACGTACCTGACCTGTGAAGAGAACTTCACCGATTGTTTCGGCAGCAGCAACGCGGAGCAGACATTCGATGCGGGCATGAAGCGCTACGGCGTTGTCGCCGCCAGCAAAGAGATCAACTGGCACCCGCACGACCCGCGCTTCGACGTGGCGAAAAACCCCAACGAGGTCAATCGTCATGGCTGGGTGGTCGAGATCGATCCGTTCGACCCTGAATCGACGCCGGTCAAGCGCACGGCGCTCGGGCGTTTCAAGCACGAAAACGCCGCCTTCACGCAAACCAGGGACGGGCGCGCCGTGGTGTACATGGGCGACGACGAGCGTGGCGAGTTCATCTACAAGTTCATCAGCCGCGACCGGATCGATCGCAAGAACCCGAAAGCCAATCGCGACCTGCTGGACCACGGCACCTTGTACGTGGCGCAATTCGACGCTGGCAACGGCAACCCGGATCATCCAAAGGGCAATGGCCAGTGGATCGAACTGAAACACGGCAAGAACGGCCTCGATGCCGCTGCCGGTTTCAATAATCAGGCTGAAGTGTTGATTCATGCGCGCCTGGCCGCCAGTGTGGTCAAGGCCACGCGCATGGACCGCCCGGAATGGATCGTGGTCAGCCCCAAGGATGGTCAGGTGTATTGCACGCTGACCAACAACAGCAAGCGCGGCGAAGAAGGTCAACCTGTCGGCGGGCCGAATCCACGCGCCAAGAACCAGTACGGGCAGATCCTGCGCTGGCGCGAAGGCGGCAACAATGCGTCGGCGATGGCGTTCGAGTGGGACCTGTTTGTGGTCGCGGGCAACCCGACTGTGCATGCCGGTACGCCACAGGCCGGGTCGAGCAACATCAACGCGCAGAACATGTTCAACAGCCCGGACGGCCTGAGTTTTGATCGTTCGGGTCGGCTGTGGATTCAGACCGATGGCGATTCCAGCAACAAGGGCGACTTCGCTGGCATGGGCAACAACCAGATGCTCTGCGCCGACCCTGCCAGCGGCGAGATCCGCCGTTTTCTGGTCGGACCGGTCGGTTGCGAAATCACCGGTATCAGCTTTGCGCCTGACTACCGGACGATGTTTATCGGCATCCAGCATCCCGGTGAGAACGGCGGCTCTACCTTCCCCGAGCATTTGCCCAACGGCAAACCGCGCTCATCGGTGATGGTCATCACCCGGGAAGATGGCGGCGTTATCGGCGCCTGATCGGCAATCAGGAAAAGGACGCAGATCGCTCATCGTTATATAAAGGTCTGCTATTGATTCTGGCCGCAGGCCGTGGGAGCGAACTTGTTCGCGAAGAGGGCTGTATGATCGTCGAAAATGCATCGACTGAAACACCGTCTTCGTGAGCAAGCTCACTCCCACAAGGATCTTTACTCCGCCTGATACTGCGCGTCGAGCCCCGCTTTCCGGGCTCATCAAGACTCGAGTATCACGCCGGGCGCAGAGCGTGGGAGCGATGAGTAATCAATTAATCAATCAACCCGTTCACATCGTAGAACGGGTACGGCCCTTCATAGTCGCCGAACACGGCGTTATGGCTGACAAACCCCTGCTCCGATTGCCAGCGGTGCAGCACGTAGCCTGCCGGTTCCAGATTGAAGTTGCGAAATCACCGGTATCAGCTTTGCGCCTGACTACCGGACGATGTTTATCGGCATCCAGCATCCCGGTGAGAACGGCGGCTCTACCTTCCCCGAGCATTTGCCCAACGGCAAACCGCGCTCATCGGTGATGGTCATCACCCGGGAAGATGGCGGCGTTATCGGCGCCTGATCGGCAATCAGGAAAAGGACGCAGATCGCTCATCGTTATATAAAGGTCTGCTATTGATTCTGGCCGCAGGCCGTGGGAGCGAACTTGTTCGCGAAGAGGGCTGTATGATCGTCGAAGATGCATCGACTGAAACACCGTCTTCGTGAGCAAGCTCACTCCCACAAGGATCTTTACTCCGCCTGATACTGCGCGTCGAGCCCCGCTTTCCGGGCTCATCAAGACTCGAGTATCACGCCGGGCGCAGAGCGTGGGAGCGATGAGCAATCAATTAATCAATCAACCCGTTCACATCGTAGAACGGGTACGGCCCTTCATAGTCGCCGAACACAGCGTTATGGCTGACAAACCCCTGCTCCGATTGCCAGCGGTGCAGCACGTAGCCTGCCGGTTCCAGATTGAAATGTGCAGGCGCGGCTTCGTCGAGGTCGAGGACGATCTGGTGTGAGGTGCCCGGGCAGATGCTCGCCACGCTGCCTCCGAAACGTCGTTGCATCGGTCGATGCAAATGTCCGCACAGCAAACGCTCCACTTGCGGATGCTGGGCGATCACGCGCTCCAGCGCCGATGCGTTGCCGAAGGGTTCGCGGTCCATGTGCCCTATGCCGGTAATGAACGGTGGGTGGTGCATGACGATCACGGTCGGCACATAAGGACGACGTGACAGCTGCGCGTGCAACCAGTCCAGCTGACAGTAATCCAGTTGCCCGCCATGCTCGCCGGGAATGGTCGTGTCCATGCCGATCAGACGCACCGGGTATTTCTCAACCACCCAGTCCAGAGGCCCGCTGGCCGACAACGGCAGGTACACCTGCTCGGCAAACGCAGCCAGCAGGTTCTGTCGATCGTCATGATTGCCGGGCACCAGATAAAACGGCATCTGCAGACGTTCCAGCTCCGGCTTGAGCACGGCGTATTCGTCCTCGCGACCGAAGTCCACCAGGTCACCGCTGATCACCACGATGTCGGGGCGCTGCTTGCTGGCATTGATGTGCGCGACCGCGCGGCGCAACGCACCCAGAGTGTCGACCACGCCATAAGTCAGGCGGCCGTCGGCTTTAAGGTGCAGGTCACTGATCTGGGCAATAAGAAACGGACGATTCAAAATAATCTCTCTACGAAAAACGATTTCACGAATGCAGGGTAAACAGCACTTGCGGGTCGACACTCAAGGCAATGACTGCGTTGGCGGCGTAAATCACGTTGTCGGTGCTGTCCACCAGCAGCGGCTGCGGGCCCCCGACATCGACCAGTAAGCGACTTTGCGCGCCCTGAAAAAACTGCCCGACCAGGCGCCCATGAAGATGGCCGTTTCCAGACATCAAACGTAGGTGCTCGGGGCGGCAGTAGACCGTGCCCGGTACGTCAGCCCCGTGCCACGGCAGCTCGCCACCGCTCACCTTGAGGCCTGACGGGGTGCGCTCGACTACGCTGAACGCGTTCAGATTGCCGACAAACCCGGCGACGAACGCATTGGCAGGCTGTTGATAGATTTCCCTCGGCGTCGCCAATTGCGAGACGCAACCTTTTTCCATGACCAGAATCCGGTCACCCAGGGCCATTGCCTCGCCCTGATCGTGGGTGACGAACACCGAGGTGATGCCCAGCCCACGCAGCAACTGGTCCAGCTCACTGCGCAAGCGCTCGCGCAACTGCGCATCCAGTGCCGCCAGCGGTTCGTCGAGCAACAGCACCCGAGGACGCGGCGCCAGCGCCCGGGCCAGAGCCACCCGTTGGCGCTGCCCGCCAGACAGCTCGTTGACGCGGCGATTGCCGTGGCCGGTCAACCCGACCAGTTCCAGCAACTCATCGCAACGCTTGTTGCGCTCGGCAGCCGACAAACCACGAATCTTCAGGCCGTAAACGATATTGCCGGCCACATCGAGGTTGGGAAACAACGCGTAGTTCTGAAACACCATGCCCACGTCGCGCCGCTCGATGGGCAGACGTGTCACGTCCTGATCATCGAACAACACCTGCCCGACGTCCGGACGTTCAAGCCCGGCAATCAGCCGCAAGGTGGTGGTCTTGCCGCAACCGGACGGACCGAGAATCGCCAGCGTTTCGCCGGGCTCGATGGTCAGGTGCAGATCCTTTACAGCAACGGTGCCGTCGGCAAATGCCTTGCGGCAGCCTTTCAGGCGAATGGTGGTTCCGCTCATCGGCTCTCTCCACGGGCAAGACGCGCGCTGATGGCCTGCAACGCAATCAGCAGCGGCACAATCAGCAACAGAAAAAGAAGGGTGTAGGCGCTGGCGACTTCCAGTCGCGCCGAGGCGTAACTGTCGGCCAGACCGACCGGCAGGGTTTTGGTCATCGGCGTGTGCAGCATCCAGGTCAGGTTGAATTCGCCCAGTGACAGGGTCACGACCATCAGCACACCGGCAAGAATCCCGGCCCGGCAATTAGGCACCACCACACTGAAGAAACGCTTGATCGGCCCGGCGCCCAGACTGGCGGCAGCCTCTTCAAGCACCGGCAGTTGCTGACGCTGCATCACCGCCATGACCGGGCGCACCAGGAACGGCAGGGTTAACAACACATGGCCGACCAGAATGAACAACCAGCTGCTGCGAAAGCCGCCGAACTGGCCGTAGGTCAGCAATAACGCGAGGGCGCTGGCCAGACCGGGCATGGCGACGGGCAAGACCATCAATTCCTCGAAGGCCCGGCTGAAGCGATTGTTCATGCGCACTAGCGCATACGCTGCCGGGACACCCACCAGGCACACGCAGATAGCGCACGCCACGGCCAATTGCAACGACAGCCAGACGGTGGGTGAATAGGCCTGCCAGACCTGCACCAGCCAGTCGAAGGTCAGACCGCTCGACAGACCGAGAAAATAATTGCGCGTCAGGCCGGCCAGCAGCGACAGCACCACAGGCACCAGCATGAACGCACAGACCAACAGGGTGAACGCCAGTTGCGCCACGAACAACGGTGAACGTTTCACAGGACAACTCCCGATTTACCGACCATACGACGCGCCAGCAACAGCACTGCCCACGTCACCAGCCCGAGGATGACTGACAGCGCAGCGGCCACGGTGAAGTTGGCGTAATTGGTGAACACGTTGTAGATCGCTACCGGCGTGACGTTCAGGCGCGTGCCCAGGGTAAAGGCCGTGCCGAAGGCGCCCATCGACGTGGCGAAGCAGATCGCGCCGCAGGACACCAGCGCGGGCGCCAGCCCCGGAATGATCACATCGCACACCACCCGCCAATGACCGGCACCCAGCGAATGCGCGGCTTCTTCAAGACTGCGGTCCAGGCTTTCGCAAGCGGCCATGACTGTCAGAATCACGCGCGGAATCGAGAAATACAGATAGCCGATGAATAACCCGGTCAGCGAGTAGGCGAACACCCAGCGCTCGCCCGCCAGGTGCAGCCCGAGCGCGGCGAAGATGCCCTGTCGACCGGCCAGCAGAATCACCAGAAAGCCGACCAGCAACGCCGCGAGCGTCACCACCAGCGCCAGCAGGCAGGTTTGCAGCAGACTGCCGAGGTACTGAGCACTGCTCAGGACCTGCCAGTAACCGCTGCCATTGCCATCAGATCCTCGCGTACCAAGCATGATCAGGTGGGTCAGCGGCAGCAGCCAGAATGCCAGCAATACGGCCATCGCCGGGGCCAGCGCCACCGCAGCGGTCGGGCGCAGCCGCAGCTTGAAAAATCCGCCCTTGCGCAGAGGCAGCGCTTGTTCCGGCGAGGCCGACATTACTTCACCTCACGCAGATAACGGGCAGCGAAAGCTTCCTGCACCGCGGCCATGTGCTGGTAGTCCACCACACCGGCGCGGGCGTAATCGCTGTCCGGCAGGAACTGTGCAGCCACTTCGGCAGGCATTTTCGAGCGCACTGGGCGCAGATAGGCCTTGGCCCACAGCGCCTGCCCTTCGTCGGACAATACGAAGTCCAGCACCTTCTCGGCGTTGGCACGATGCGGCGCCTTGGCCACCAGGCTCATCACGTACGGAACGCCTATGGTGCCTTCCTTGGGAATCACGAAGGCGACGTTGGCCTTGTCCTTGTAGCGAGCGCGATAGGCATTGAAGTCATAGTCGACCAGAATCGGCAGCTCGCCGGACAGCACGCGTGCATAGGCGGTTTGCTTGGGCACGATGGGCGAGTTTTTCGCCAGTTTCTGGAAGTAGTCGATGGCCGGACCGAAGTTGTCCAGCGTGCCGCCCATGGCTTGGTTGATCGCCACGGCGGACACGTAACCGACGAACGCGCTGGACGGGTCGAGATAACCGACCATGCCCTTGTACTCGGGCTTGAGCAGATCCGCCCAGCTTTGCGGCACCGGCAGACCGCCCAGTGCGTCGACGTTGACCATGATGCCGAGGGTCCCGGAGTGAATGGCGAACCAATGCCCTTCAGGGTCTTTCAGGCCTGCCGGAATCTCGTCCCAGTGCTTGGGTTTGTAGGTGTCGACCACGCCGGCCTTCTGCGCCTGCAGGCCGAAGGTCACGCCATAATAGACCACGTCAGCGACCGGCGCGGCTTGCTCGGCAACGATTTGCGCCAAGGCCTGGCCGGAGTTCTTGTTGTCCAGCGGCACCTGCACACCGGTGCTGTCGGCAATCGCCTTGAGCTGCGTTCCCCAGTCGGCCCATTCGGGCGGGCAGTTGTAGCAGATGGCGGTTTCGGCGGCCTGGGCGAGGCTGGCCGCACCGCATAACAGCAGTGCCGCGAGGGTTTTACTGAGGCTGAGCATGAAGCATCTCCTGGTAGGGCTGGGTGCTTTCGCCGGGCCGGATGTGGCACGGCAGACAATGAGAAACAGGTACTGCGCCAGCAATCCGTGCCAGTAATTGGTCGATGACGATGTGTGCCAGCTCGGCGATGGGCTGAACCACGCTGCACAAGGTCGGGTGCATCTGCGTGCCGAGGGCGATGCCGTCGAAGCCGATTACCGACAGGCGCTCGGGAACGGCCCAGCCGTTGCGGCGTAATTCGGCAATCAGGCTGATGGCCAGCAAATCGTTGGAACAAACCAGCGCGCTGGGCGCGTCCGGGCCACGTAACAGGGGTTCCAGTGCAGCGAAATCGGCGCTGGTATGAGCAGGCATTTCAATCACCGGTCGCGCTTCAAGCCCACACTCGGCCATGGCGTCGCGATAGCCTTCATAACGCAGTCGGGCGCGGTCGGACTGCATGGCCGGGCCTGCGACCATGGCGACTCGTTGATGGCCTGCATCGATCAGGTATCGAGTAGCCAGCGCCATGCCCGCACGGTTATCCACAGACACCGCGCTGTAATCCGGATTGCCGGTCTGGTGATAGGCCAGCACGAACGGGGTGTCTTCATTGATCAGGCTTTGCAGCACCCGGTTGTGCTCGGCGTCGGTCACCGTCAGCACCAGCCCGTCGACCCGTTGACGCAACAACTCTTCAACCACGGCGCTTTCACGCTCTGCGGTGTAGTCGGTGGTTGCCAGCAGCAGGTTATAACCCCGCGCCCGCGCCGCCCGCTCCATGGCCTGAAACTGCTCGGCAAACACCGGGTTGAGCAGGTTGGGCACCACCACGCCAATCAGGTTGGTGGTTTGCAGACGCAACTGGCGGCCCAGCCGATTGGGGCGAAAACCCAGGGCGCGGGCTGCGGCGAATACTCGCTCGCGGGTCTCCAGGCGCACGACGTCGGGGCTTGCGAAGGCACGTGCCGCCGTGGCTCGGGAAACCCCGGCCAGATGCGCTACCTCTTTCAGATCAGTCATTGTCGCTCGCTTGAGATCGATCTCATTGACGGCAACTTTAGGCGTCGAACATGGCTATCTCGCTAACGACTCATGACTTTTTGATGACAAAAGAGCCCGAGGGCAGATTAAACGGAAGGGGTTTGGCGAAGCGGGACCGGTCTGCGTTACCATCAGCGGTCCGACGCGGCAACCTGCTGCGCGCAGGAGTAGTCATGGCTCACCCGTTTGCAACACTTACTCCCGATCTGGTTCTGGATGCTGTCGAAAGCATCGGTTTTCTCAGCGATGCCCGCATCCTGGCGCTCAACAGTTACGAAAACCGCGTGTATCAGGTCGGTATCGAAGACGGCCAACCGCTGATCGCCAAGTTCTATCGCCCACAGCGCTGGACCACCGAAGCCATCCTTGAAGAGCACAGCTTCACTGCTGAACTGGTCGAGGTCGAAGTGCCGGTGGTCGCGCCCATGGTGCACAACGGCGCCACCCTGTTCGAGCACGCCGGGTTCCGTTTCACGCTGTTCCCGCGCCGCGGTGGACGAGCGCCGGAGCCGGGCAATCTTGATCAGCTGTATCGCTTGGGCCAGTTGCTGGGGCGTCTGCATGCCGTCGGCTCGACCAAACCGTTCGCCCACCGTGAAGCCCTGGGCGTGAAGAACTTCGGCCATGATTCGGTCAATTTCCTCCTGGAAAACGACTGCATCCCGCGCAGCCTGCTGCCGGCTTACGAGTCGGTGGCCCGCGACCTGCTCAAGCGTGTCGAAGACGTTTACGCAGCCACACCGCACACCAACATCCGCATGCATGGCGACTGCCACCCCGGCAACATGATGTGCCGCGACGAGATGTTCCACATCGTCGATCTGGACGATTGCCGCCTTGGCCCTGCCGTCCAGGATATCTGGATGATGCTGGCCGGCGACCGCCAGGAACGTCTGGGTCAGCTATCGGAGCTGATGGACGGCTACAACGAATTCCATGATTTCGATCCACGCGAACTGGCCCTTATCGAACCGCTGCGGGCCCTGCGCCTGATGCACTACAGCGCCTGGCTGGCCCGTCGCTGGGATGACCCGGCCTTTCCGCACAGCTTTCCGTGGTTCGGTACGGAGCGTTACTGGGGCGACCATATCCTGGCCCTGCGTGAGCAGATGGCCGCACTGAATGAAGAGCCGTTGAAACTGTTTTGACCTGATGAGTCCCAGATTATCGTGCGGCGCTCCGCGTCGCATCCAGTTCTGGACGCTCCGCGTCCGATCCTGAATGTCCGGTGCGGCGCAAATCTGTGACGCGGAGCGTCACTCAAGGCATTCCCACGCTGGAGCGTGAGGAACGATAATCTCAACTATAGTGCGACGCTCTGCGTCCGATCCTGAGCGAGCGGCGCGGCACAAATGTCGTGATCAGTCGAACCTGTGTATAACATCGAGCGCTCCAGCGTCAGTACAATCAAAACCACCCACTGCATCACCCCATAATAAAACCGGAAATTTCTGTACTAAAGGGACGCTCCATGCAAGCTGCCAATCCACGCCGTGGATACATTCTGGGCCTGAGTGCTTACATCATCTGGGGCCTGTTCCCCATCTACTTCAAAGCCATCGCCGCGGTTCCGGCCATCGAGATCATCATCCATCGCGCGCTCTGGTCGGCGCTGTTCGGCTCGATTGTGCTGATGTTCTGGAAGCATCCCGGCTGGTGGCGCGACCTGCGCGACAATCCGCAACGCCTGGCCGTGCTGGCGCTGAGCGGTACGCTGATCGCCAGCAACTGGATCATCTACGTCTGGGCAGTGAACAACGGGCGCATGCTGGAGGCCAGCCTCGGGTATTACATCAACCCGCTGGTCAACGTCCTGCTCGGCGTGTTGCTGCTGGGGGAGCGCCTCAGACGCCTGCAAATGCTGGCAGTCGCTTTCGCCGCCATTGGTGTCGCCCAGCAGGTCTGGCACGTTGGCAGCCTGCCATGGGTGTCGCTAGCGCTGCCATTGACCTTCGCGTTCTATGGGCTGATCCGTAAGCAAGCCCCGGTCGCCGCCCTGCCCGGCCTGGTGGTGGAAACCTGGATGCTCGTGCCGCTGGCGCTGATCTGGCTGACGCTCAACCCGACGGCAGTGAGCGCCCAGCCAGAATTCTGGACCACGACGCAAGCCATCTGGCTCGCCGCCGCAGGCCCGGTCACGCTGGTACCGCTGGTGTGCTTCAACGCCGCCGCCCGCCACTTGCCTTTCACCACCCTGGGCTTCCTGCAATACATCGCGCCCACACTGGTCCTGCTGCTGGCCGTGCTGCTGTATGGCGAACACCTGACCACCAGCACCATCATTACCTTCGCCTTCATCTGGGCGGGGCTGGCGATCTACAGTGTGGATATCTGGCTGAAATCCCGCGGCCGTCACTGATCAAAAAACAGTCAACACCTCGCAGACCACGCAGCACGTGGGCTGCAAGAGGTTCTCCAAAGGTTATCCACAGGCAGACTGACCTTATCTGTGCACAAGCCCTTGAAACTGTTGAATTTTTGATCAATACACGCCAGGCCACGGCGGGTTTGGCGCGCATCGGTATTCCCCCAGGTTATCCACAGGCAGGTGCACGATTAACTTGGATAACCCGGACACCTTTCCAAGCATTGAATTATGCACATTTTTTGGTACACTCCAAACATGAGTAATCTCCCGCCCACTTTGACCGTCAAGTTTTTCCGGACCGAAACAGGTAATGAACCTGTACGTGAATGGCTGATCGATCTGCCACGCGACGATCGTAAGGCAGTCGGCACTGACATCAAGACGGTCCAGTTCGGATGGCCAATAGGTATGCCTGTGGTCCGTAAAATGGAGCCAGACCTTTGGGAAGTCAGAATTGATTTGAAGGAAAAGATTGCACGAGTACTGTTTACCGTCGAAGCCCGCACAATGGTTTTGCTTCATGGCTTCATCAAAAAAAGTGAAAAAACTCCTGCGTCCGATCTGGAAACTGCCAGACAGCGCAAGGCAGCACTGAAGAGGAAAAGGTAATGAACGAGCACATTGGCTCCGACTTCGATGACTTCCTTGCCGAGCAAGGTTTTGCCGAGGAGGTTTCTGCCGCAGCTCTGAAGCGAGTCATCTCTTGGCAGATCGCCGAAGTCATGAAACAGCAAAAGGTGACCAAGAAGGCCCTTGCCGAGCGTATGCACACAAGCCGGACGGCAGTGGACAGGGCTCTGGATCAAAACGATCCAGGAATGACTCTTGCGACGCTGGCCAGCGCAGCAAGAGCGCTGGGGCAACGTGTAGAAGTCAGGCTGGTACCAGAGCGAGAAGCAGTCCACAACTGAATAAAACCAGTCGTCGAACTTACTCCTTGGCTCCCAGCACCAACTCCACCATCAAATCATCCGCCAGGGTCTCGAGCGCCATCTGCAGGTCATCCAGGGACAAGTCCTGCGGGACGCCCAGCACTGCTTTGGCCTGGAACAGCAGTTCGCTGCTCATGGGCGCAGGGGACACGTCGGTGATCAGGTGTTCGACATTGACGCCCTGCCCGGCCAGCAGGCGGGTGATGTCACGCACGATGCCGGGGCGGTCGTTGCCGACCAGTTCCATGCTGATCAGGCGGGTGGTACCGGACGTCTCGACCACGCTCTCGGCCAGCAACATGCGGATGCCATGGGCTGACAGGCCGTTCAGCGCCTTGATCAGGTCGTCATACTTTTCCGCCTCGACACCTACCTTGAGAATCCCGGCAAATTGCCCGGCCATGCGCGACATGCGGCTTTCCAGCCAGTTGCCGCCATGCTCGGCAATGCACTTCGAGATGCGTTCGACCTGGCCCGGTTTATCGGGGGCAACCAGCGTTACGACGAGATGATCCAC
Source organism: Pseudomonas sp. B20 (assembly GCF_020515755.1). Classification (NCBI taxonomy): domain Bacteria; kingdom Pseudomonadati; phylum Pseudomonadota; class Gammaproteobacteria; order Pseudomonadales; family Pseudomonadaceae; genus Pseudomonas; species Pseudomonas sp. B20. The sequence goes on along the minus strand of NZ_JAHPJG010000014.1, from coordinate 52,062 downwards.
GGTCAATTCCTCTTTCTGCACAGATGGTTTGGAGACAGCGTCGGTCATGCCAGTATAGGCATGCCCTGGGGGCAGCTCGCTCGCGGTAAATCGTGTACCGTTTGCCACGCTTTATGGAACAATCCTGAGCGTTTCTGGGAACACGGTGAATAATCATCGTGACTCGATATGAATATCCGGTCGTTTAGTGACATATTCAGCGAAGTTTTCACGCGACGGCGGCTCATGTAGTATCCCGAATCGCGCACTACATGACACCCGGATCAATAACAGAGCGCTCCCCGAGTGTGCTCGACCCTGCTGAGCAGAGTGAGGCAAGTGCAATGACTGAGTACGTTCAAGTCGGTGACCTGCAAGTCGCCAGAGTCCTGTTCGACTTCGTGCAGAACGAAGCCACCCCCGGAACCGGCGTCGACGCCACTGCGTTCTGGGCTGGTGCGGACAAACTGATCCACGACCTTGCGCCAAAGAACAAGGCACTGCTCGCCAAACGTGATGAGTTACAGGCGAAAATCGACGCCTGGCACCAGTCGCACGCCGGGCAGGCTCACGACGCCTCGGCCTACAAAGCCTTCCTTCAGGAGATCGGCTACCTGCTGCCAGAAGCAGCGGATTTCCAGATCACCACGCAAAACGTCGATGAAGAAATCGCCACCATGGCCGGCCCGCAACTGGTCGTGCCGGTGATGAACGCCCGGTTTGCGCTCAATGCGTCAAACGCCCGCTGGGGTTCGCTGTATGACGCGCTCTACGGCACCGACGCCATCAGCGAAGCAGGCGGCGCGGAAAAGGGTAAAGGCTACAACAAGGTGCGTGGCGACAAGGTGATCGCGTTCGCTCGCGCCTTTCTCGATCAGGCAGCGCCCCTGTCAGCAGGTTCACATGCCGACTCGACGGCTTATAAGCTGATCGACGGCAAACTGGTCGTCAGTCTCAAGGGTGGCAGCAATACCGGCCTGCACGATGACGCCCAACTTGTGGGTTTTCAAGGCGATGCCCTGGCGCCGTTTGCCTTGCTGCTCAAGCACAACGGTCTGCACTTCGAACTGCAGATCGACGCCGCCAGCCCGGTCGGTCAGACCGATCCGGCGGGCGTGAAAGACATCCTCATGGAAGCTGCACTGACCACCATCATGGACTGCGAAGACTCCATCGCCGCTGTGGATGCCGACGACAAAGTGGTTGTCTACCGCAACTGGCTGGGCCTGATGAAGGGCGATCTGGCCGAGTCGGTGTCCAAGGGCGGAGAAACCTTTACCCGTACCATGAACCCGGACCGCGTCTACACCACGCCAGAGGGCGGCAAAGTCACCCTGCACGGCCGCTCGCTGTTGTTCATTCGCAACGTGGGCCACTTGATGACCATCGATGCGATTCTCGACAAACACGGCAACGAAGTGCCGGAAGGCATTCTCGATGGCCTGCTGACCAGCCTCGCCGCCCTCCACAACCTCAACGGCAACACCTCGCGCAGCAACAGCCGCAGCGGTTCGATGTACATCGTCAAACCGAAGATGCACGGCCCGGAGGAAGCGGCGTTCACCAACGAACTGTTCGAGCGTATCGAGCAGGTACTGGGCTTGCCGCGTAACACCTTGAAGGTCGGGATCATGGACGAGGAGCGCCGCACTACGGTCAACCTCAAAGCCTGCATTCAGGCCGCCAGCGAGCGCGTGGTGTTCATCAACACCGGCTTCCTCGACCGCACCGGTGACGAAATCCATACCTCCATGGAAGCGGGCCCGGTGGTGCGCAAGGCCCAGATGAAAGCCGAGAAGTGGATCGCTGCCTACGAGAATTCCAACGTCGACATCGGCCTGAAATGCGGCCTGCAAGGTCGTGCACAGATCGGCAAAGGCATGTGGGCCATGCCGGACCTGATGGCCGCCATGCTGGAGCAGAAAATCGCTCATCCACTGGCTGGCGCCAACACCGCCTGGGTCCCCTCGCCTACGGCCGCTGCGCTGCACGCCCTGCATTATCACCAAGTCGACGTGTTCGCCCGTCAGGCCGAACTGGCGCAGCGCGAGCAAGCCTCGGTGGATGACATTCTGACCATTCCGCTGGCACCGAACACGGACTGGACCCCGGAAGAAATCCAGAACGAACTGGACAACAACGCACAAGGCATTCTTGGTTATGTTGTGCGCTGGATCGATCAGGGCGTGGGGTGTTCGAAAGTGCCGGACATCAACGACATCGGCCTGATGGAAGACCGCGCCACGCTGCGCATCTCCAGCCAGCACATGGCCAATTGGCTGCGTCACGGCGTTGTCAGCGAAGCTCAGGTCCTGGAAAGCCTCAAGCGCATGGCCCCGGTGGTGGACCGCCAGAACGCCAGCGACCCGCTGTATCGCCCGCTGGCACCCGACTTCGACAGCAACATCGCCTTCCAGGCGGCGGTCGAACTGGTGATCGAAGGCACGCGACAGCCTAATGGCTATACCGAGCCGGTACTGCATCGTCGCCGTCGGGAGTTCAAGGCCATCAACGGCCTGTAACGCGTCGCACACTTTCCTTGCAGGGTCTGGTCCTCGCCGGACCAGAACCTGCAACGGCTCACCGCCTCAACTTATCCCCAATTCCCGCTTGACCAGCTTCACCAACTGCTTGGTATTGAGCGGTTTGAGAAGGAAGTCCACCACGTTCAGGTGCATGGCATCGATAGCATCGCGCACGTTGGCGTCGCCGGACACGATGATGATCGGCAGCTCGGCGCGATCCGACTCACGAACCTTGCGAATCAGATCAAGCCCGTCAAAAGGCGCCATCCGCAAGTCGGTGATCAGCAGCCCGATGGACTGACGCGAGTGGATCATCTGCAGCGCGGTATCGCCACCAGGCGCGGTCATGCAACTGATGTCATTGAGGCTCAGAATTTCGGCCAGCAGCTCGCGCGCGTCGCTGTCGTCATCGACGATCAGGACCCGTTGCGGGGCGTCGCGGTCGGGCGTGAGCATGACCTCATGGAGGGCATCGCGCTCATCGTCGCTCAGAATATCGTGGTCAATCATTGCAGTCTCATCATTCCCTGAACTAATCCGACAGCAGATACGGGTCAATCTGCGATGCATTTCGTCGGCATCCTGGCCAGTCTTCGCTCGCAATCCATTGCGCTCGTCAAATCAGTTATGCCGCAAGCAGCACGGCGGTGTCACGGGGTTCAAGGTAAGACTTACGTCCAATGGGCACCTGGCTGCAAGCGGCCGACCATGAGCACCAATAACAAGAACGCGGAACAGGCCATGAGCAAGGCAGATGCTTTCACCCAGGCAGGCAAGACAGCCGTGCTGCAGAACATACACGGCACCATGCAGTTTCTGCAAAAATTCCCGCCGTTCAATCAGATGGAAAACGCTCATCTGGCGTATCTGGTCGAGCAGTGTCAGCTGCGCTTCTATGCTGACGGTGAAAGCATCATCAAGCCTGGCGACGGACCGGTGGAGCACTTTTACATCGTCAAGCAGGGTCGCATCGTCGGCGAGCGTCCGCATTCTGTCAAAGGCGGTACGGAAACGACATTTGAAATCACCACAGGCGAGTGTTTTCCGCTCGCCGCCCTGCTCGGCGAGCGCGCCACGCGCACCGAGCATCTGGCTGCCGAGGACACCTTCTGCCTACAACTGAACAAGCAGGCGTTCATCAAGCTGTTCGCGCTCTCCACAACCTTTCGCGACTTTGCCCTGCGCGGTGTCAGCAGCCTGCTGGATCAAGTCAATCAGCAGGTCCAGCAGCGCGCCGTCGAAACCCTCGGCACGCAGTACTCTTTGAACGCCAGGCTGGGTGAGCTTGCCATGCGCCATCCGGTGATGTGCAGCCCGGAAACGCCCATGCGCGACGCCGTGCGGCTGATGCACGAGCAGCAAGTAGGCAGCATCGTGATTGTCGACGAGCGGCAGTCGCCGCTGGGCATCTTTACCCTGCGCGACCTGCGTGAAGCGGTTGCTGATGTGAATGCCGACTTCAGCGCGCCGGTCAGGCACACCATGAGCCTGTCACCCTTCCACCTGAGCCCGGACGCCAGTGCCTTCGACGCCGCCATCGCCATGACCGGGCGGCACATCGCCCACGTGTGCCTGGTCCGCGACGGGCGATTGTGCGGCGTGGTCTCGGAACGGGATCTGTTTTCTCTGCAACGGGTCGACCTGGTGCACCTGGCGCGGACCATCCGCAACGCGCCACGCATCGAAGCGCTCGCCGGCTTGCGCGGCGATATCGTCCAGCTGGTCGATCGCATGCTCGCCCATGGCGCGTCTTCAACCCAGATAACCCAGATCATCACCCTGCTCAACGACCACACCGTATGCCGGGTGATCGAGCTGACGCTTGCAGAGAAAGGCGACCCCGGCATTGCCTTCAGCTGGCTGTGCTTTGGCAGCGAAGGCCGTCGCGAGCAGACGCTGCATACCGATCAGGACAACGGCATTCTGTTCGAAGCGCGTGACGCGGCCGAGGCAGCGCAGATTCGCAATGTACTGCTGCCGATTGCCGAACGCATCAACCAAAGCCTGGCGCAGTGCGGGTTTACCCTGTGCAAGGGCAACATCATGGCCGGCAACCCCGACCTGTGCCTGTCCCGGCTCGAATGGTCGCAGCGCTTCTCGACGTTCATTCGCGAGGCGACGCCGGAGAACCTGCTGGCCTCGAGTATCTATTTCGATCTGCGCGTGGTCTGGGGGGATGAAAGTGGCGTCGAGCAACTGCGCCGCAGCATTCTCGATCAGGTCGCAGACAATCGGCTGTTCCAGCGCATGATGGCCGACAACGCATTGCGCCAGCGTCCGCCAGTGGGTCGCTTCAAGGATTTCGTGCTGGCCCGCAAAGGCAGTGAAAAGGACACCCTGGACCTCAAGGTCGAAGGCCTGACGCCCTTCGTCGACGGGGCGCGCCTGCTGGCGCTGGCCAACGGTATCGGCGTCAACAATACGCAGGAACGTCTGCGCCAACTGGTCGAGCGCGAAGTCATCGACCCGCTCGACGGTGCCGCGTATGAGGAGGCTTATCACTTCATTCAGCAGACCCGCATGCAGCAGCACCAACTGCAGAGCCGCCAGAATCTGGCGTATTCCAACCGCATCGACCCCGACACACTCAACCATCTGGACCGGCGCATTCTGCGCGAATCGTTTCGCCAGGCGCAGCGATTGCAAACCAGCCTGACCCTGCGTTATCAACTATGAATCTGTTCGAATGGCTCAAACCACGGCCGAAAAAGACACCCTTGCACGCGCATCAGCTGGAGCGCCTCGAACGACTGCCGGTGTGCGCGAACCTCAGCGACACGTCACTGCGTGAACAGCGCTGGGTCGTGCTCGACCTGGAAACCAGCGGCCTGAATATGAACCGTGATCAGGTGCTGTCCATTGGTGCGGTGGTGATTGAAGACGGCGCCATCGATCTGGGCCAGCAGTTCGAGCGCACGCTGTTGCGCGTCGACCACAAGCTCAGTCCGGCCGTTCTGATTCATGGGCTGGCGCCCAGCGCGATTGCCGCTGGCAGTGAGCCGGTCGAAGCCTTGCTGGACTTCATGGAGTTCGTCGGTGACAGCCCGATTCTCGGCTTTCATGCGCCATTCGATCAGCACATGCTGTCACGCGCCTTGAAGGAAAGCCTGGGCTATCGTTTGCAGCATGCGTTTTTCGACGCCGCCGAAATAGCCCCGATGCTCTGCGAGCACGCCAACCTGCGTCATGCCGGGCTGGATGACTGGACCCGTTTCTTTGGTCTGCATGCCGAACAGCGTCACCATGCCAGCGCCGATGCGCTGGTTACCGCAGAACTGGCGCTGATCCTGTTCAGCCACGCCCGTCGTCAGCAGATCGACAGCCCCTTGCGGCTGGAGGAAGCACTCGGGCAATGGCGCAGGCGCAGACAGTCGCATTCGTTCTGACTGCGACTGCGTCAGCGCCTCACGTTCAGTTCGGGGCGATGGTCTTGGCGATCACATCCACCGTCGCTTCGACCTGCTCCCGGTAGCGCTTGAGCTCGACCTTATGCAGTTGCTCAAGCTCGATCTGCTGCGAACACAGATTCAGCGCTGCGAGTACCAGCAGACGGTCACCGATCAACGTCGGGTATTTGCGCTTGGTGTCGGCCAGCGACGCATTGAGCATCGCAGCGGCCTTCATGAGAGTCAGGTCTTCGCCAGCCGGCGCCTTGACCGAGTACTCATTGCCCAGAATGGTGAGAACGGTTACACCGCTGCCATCGACGTTCATGCGCCGACAGCACTTGCGCTGGTCGCGCGATCAACCAGTGCCTGTATGCGCGCGGCAGTGCTGCCATGCTTCTCTTCCTGCTCCATCAGACTCAGTTGCAAGTTCTCGTTCTCGTCCTTGGCTTTTGCCAGCTCGGCACCGAGCTGTGCATTTGTTTCCTGAAGGGCCTGGTTCTGCTGCACCAGATCGCCGACAAGTTGTTCCAATTGGCTAAGGGAGGCTTCCAACATTTTGATTTCTCGAGCAAATTTCAACGGGCGCGTACGATAAAGAAAAGTCGCTGCGCATACCAGCGCTCACCGCTCTGTCATCACATCGACACATCGATAACGTAGACGCGTAGGGGGCTTGTGACTCCTTATTCGTTATCCGGTTCCTGCTGTTCGTCAGACCGTCTGAAACTGCGACAAATGCGCGCAGGCAATGGGCAGACTGCCATCTCGGAAAAAGCCTACGCCCCGTCTTTTCAAGGGTTTGCGCCCGACCCGCGAGAGAAATGAAGAAATCGTCACGATTAAGTCACGCCCAATACGTGCCTATCGGCTCAAGACTTTAGTCGCACGTCCGATAGGCACCCCACTTACGGCTTTATCCCCGTTTCTAAATCGCATGGAACGCGTAAATGACCCTGGAAGCTTTCTATGTCCCTGCGAAATATGAACATCGCGCCCCGAGCGTTTCTTGGATTTGCCATGATCGGCACCCTCATGCTGATTCTGGGCGTCTTTGCGCTGTCACAGATGAGCAAGATCCGCAGCGCCACCGAGGTGCTGGCCGACAGCAATGTGCCCAGCATCAAGAGCCTCGATCGCTTCGCTGAAGTCAGTATTCGTCTGCGGGTGCTGTCGTACCGATTGCTGGTCAACCGCGATCCGGAAACCCAACAGAAAACCATCGAACTGATGGCGATGCGCAACAAGCAGATCACTGACGCTCAGGCCGTTTACGAGAAGCTGATCAGCACCCCCGACGAGCGCAATTTCTATGGCCAGTACGTGCAGTTGCTGGGCCAGTATCGCCAGCTTGAAGAGCGTCTGAAGACGCTGACCCGTGCCAACAACATCGACGAATTACAGGGCTTGCTCAACAACGAAATGGTCAGCAACTCCGACCAGATGAACGTTGTGCTGCGCAAGCTGGTGGATATCAATACGGCGCAGTTGAATGAGGTCAAGGAACAGGCCTCCCGCGAGTATTACTCGGCATTCAACATGGTGATCGGGTTGCTGATCGCCGCCACGCTGCTGACCCTCGTGTTTGCCTGGATGCTGATCAAGAGCATCACCACGCCGATCGCCACCGCATTGCTTGCAGCAGAGACCATCGCGCAAGGCAACCTGACCAAGCCGATCAGTATCGACGGTACCGATGAAGCCGGTCGTCTGCTGCTGGCCATGAAAACCATGCAGGACAAGCTGCGCGATACCTTGCAGGGTATTTCCGGCTCGGCGACGCAACTGGCCTCGGCAGCCGAAGAGCTGAACGCTGTCACTGACGAAAGCGCACGCGGGCTGGTGCAGCAGAACGACGAAATAGAGCAGGCTGCCACTGCGGTCAACCAGATGACCAGCGCTGTGGAAGAAGTGGCGCGCAACGCCACCAGCACCTCGCAGGCATCACGCAGCGCGGCGACCTCTGCGGGCGATGGCCGCGACCTGGTTCAGGAAACCGTCAGCGCCATCGAGCGCATGAGTGGCGACGTGCAAGGCACTGCCGAGCTGATCATCAGCCTGGCCAATGAGTCGCGTGATATCGGCAAGGTGCTCGACGTGATTCGCGGTCTGGCCGACCAGACCAACCTGCTGGCATTGAACGCCGCCATCGAAGCCGCGCGCGCCGGTGAAGCAGGACGTGGCTTTGCCGTCGTCGCCGACGAAGTGCGTGCCCTGGCCCACCGCACCCAGCAATCGACCAGCGAAATCGAACGCATGATCAGCAGCATTCAGACCGGCACGGAACAGGCCGTCAGCTCGATGCGCCACAGCACCGAACGCGCCGAATCGACCCTGAACATCGCCAAGGGCGCGGGCCAGGCACTGAACACCATCAACAGCGCGGTCGAAGAGATCAACGAACGCAACATGGTCATCGCCAGCGCCGCCGAAGAACAGGCACAAGTCGCCCGCGAAGTGGACCGCAACCTGGTCAACATCCGCGACCTCTCGGCACAATCCACCAACGGCGCCAACCAGACCAGCGCAGCCAGCACCGAGCTGTCACGCCTGGCAATCGACCTTAACGGCATGGTGGCGCGCTTCGCGCTTTGATGCTTGAAAACGGGCGTTTTATTTCCGGAAGCTACGTTGTGTGAAAGCCAGTCTTCGCGAACAAGTTCGCTCCTACGCCCTTCGGGCAGAAGCAAACCGTGATCCCCAGCTTCTGGCCGCAGGCCGTAGGAGCGAACTTGTTCGCGAAAAATGCTCACGCCCTAAGGGCTGAAGCAGACTGCGATCCCTCAGCTTCTGGCCGCAGGCCGTAGGAGCGAACTTGTTCACGAAAAACGCTCACACCCTTCGGGCAGAAGCAAACCGGGATCCTCAGCTTCTGACCGCAGGCCGTAGGAGCGAACTTGTTCGCGAAAAATGCTCACGCCCTAAGGGCTGAAGCAGACCGTGATCCCCAGCTTCTGGCCGCAGGCCGTAGAAGCGAACTTGTTCGCGAAAGCTGCCCGTGCCTCAAACCCAGATAGCATCCCACAGCGGGTAATCCCCAAGCTTTTTAACCAAGCCCGCACGTAAAGGATTGGCCACGATATAACGGGCTATCGGCGCAATATCCTTTTCGTCGCGGATTGCTCTGTCGTGGTACCCGGATTGCCACAAAGCGTGAGGACGGACACACAGTTTTCCAACTGCAATCGAGCTTCGGGCCTTTAATTGTTTCATCAAACTGGGCAAATCACCGGCCTTGAGTTCAAAAAGCCAGTGGAGATGGTCAGGCATGACTACCCATGCCATAGACTTGACCAGCCCCTGCTCTTCGCAACGCTTCATTTCTTGTACGAGCAGCCGTCCCAGCTGCATTTCGGCGAACACAGGTACACGGCCCTTCGTTACTGAAGTGACCATGTAAATCTGACCAACTGCCGAGTATCTGCCTTTGCGCAGGTGTCGTGTCGTTGCGCAATGAGGCATTCCATCGCCCTCCAGAACCGGTTCAACGTTGAACCTTAGCGTCTGTAGGGCGATGAGCAGAGCGAATGTTTTACAGCCTGTAAGAGATGCTTTCTCGTCGTGGGCATTTGCAAACCGGACGTTTTGTTACAGCCTCACACTCGCAAACGTCGACTCATTACGCGCCTGACTCAAGGCCGACATCGGCCCGGACAAGGGGGCGAGCACCAGGGCCTGCGGGATTGGCATCATCGCGACCTGTTGTGCGGTATTGGACCCTACGCGCTCGTCACGTGGCGGGATGCCGAAGTATTCGCGGTAGCATTTGGAGAAGTGTGGCGTCGACACGAAGCCGCACACCGATGCCACTTCGATGATCGACATCGGTGTCTGCTTGAGCAGCTGTCGGGCACGAATCAGGCGCAGTTTCAGGTAATAGCGCGAAGGCGAACAGTGCAGGTATTTCTGGAACAACCGCTCCAGCTGCCTGCGCGAAACGGCGACATACACAGCCAGCTCGTCAAGATCGATCGGCTCTTCAAGATTGGCTTCCATCAGCGCCACGATTTCCTGCAGCTTCGGCTGATTGGTACCCAGCATGTGCTTGAGCGGCACGCGTTGATGGTCCTGTTCGTTGCGAATGCGCTCGTAGACAAACATCTCGGAAATGGCTGCCGACAACTCGCGCCCATGATCACGACTGATCAGGTGCAGCATCATGTCCAGTGGTGCGGTGCCGCCCGAGCTGGTGAAACGGTTGCGGTCCAGCGTGAACAGCCGGGTGCTCATCGATACGCGCGGAAAGGCTTCCTGCATCGACGCCAGACATTCCCAGTGCACGCTGCACTCGAAACCATCCAGCAAACCGGCACACGCCAGCGCCCAACTGCCGGTGCACACGGCGCCCAGACGACGCGACTGACGTGCCTGGCCCTGTAGCCAGCTGACGTGTTCACGCGTGACGGAGCGCTGGATACCGACACCGCCGCAGACGATGACCGTATCCAGCAAAGGAGCCTTGTGCATCGCCGCATCCGGCGTGATCTGCAGACCATCGCTGGCCCAGACCTGGCCGCCGTCGACACTCAGTGTGGTCCAGCGATACAGCTCGCGGCCCGACAACTGATTGGCCATGCGAAGGGGTTCTACCGCCGATGCGAGGGAGATCAGGGTGAAGTTATCCAGTAGCAGAAAGCCGATGGACTGTGGCGCGCGGTTCTGGGGTTGAGTCCCTTGATTGAACGATGTCATCACACTATCTCCTCTCATATGGCAATGGTTGGCCCCAGAACAGGCTCTTCTTGTAGCCCTCGTCGTTGCAGGGCCTGGTGATGACATCGCAAATCCCATGCCGGAAATTGATCGCTCATTCAAGAACACCTGAAAACGACGTCGCGAAGCGTCTAACCGGCTGCGACCCACGTACCTGTCAGCGACGCCAAGGCCGCCGCATGCGCAGTTCGATGAGCAATTCGGTAGCACTCGACGGAAACGACCACGGGGTCTTCGCACGCCGAGTGCTACTCAAGGCACATCCCGAGGAAACCCTTCCGAGGACAGGCGTTCGCGCTAAAAAGTGGCGGCCTGCAGGGCGCGTGATCGAAAAGCGCGCAGCGACCAAAAATGCCACCCGACCTGGCGTAACCATTGACGGATCCGACCCGATAATGAACTTGTCGGCGTTACCCCCCTCCAAAAGACCGCGTTCGCGCAGGCACCGACCTGCCAACCGACCGCTGCCGAACTGCGCAGCAACTGTGTAACGTACTGGCCGTTTTTTCGCAGTTCCGACACTGCAACCGGGCGTGCGTACGATGCAACGAATCTGTAAGCGACCTTGCGCGCACTGGATACGACGCCTCCTGCACTGGATACGACGCCCCCTGTAGGCGTTTGATTTTCCCTGTTACATGATCGGTTCCGACTCGATCGCCCGGCGCAGTGATGGAGCTTCGCGAAAAGCCTCGCCAACCCATAAGCCGCGTCAGCGTTCACCTGCTGATGACCAGAAGAAACTCACAGGAGTCCACCCCATGAAAGGTTCCAAATCGTTGCTGTTGGCCGCTACGCTCTGTATGCCGGTGCTAGCCCAGGCAGCCGAGCCAGAGGCCTGTCATACGGTCAACTTCTCCGATGTCGGCTGGACTGACATTACCGTCACCACTGCGGTAACCAGCGCCGTACTCGAGTCACTGGGTTACAAGACCAAGACCACCATGATTTCCGTACCGGTGACCTACAAGTCGCTGGCCGACGGCAAGAACATGGACGTGTTCCTCGGCAACTGGATGCCGACCATGGAAAACGACATCAAGCCCTATCGCGAAGCCGGGACCGTCGAAACCGTGCGTGCCAATCTGGAGAACGCCAAGTACACCCTCGCGGTGCCGGAAGCGCTCTACGACAAAGGCCTGCATGACTTCGCCGACATCGCCAAATTCAAGAAGGAACTGGGCGGCAAGATCTACGGCATCGAGCCAGGCAATGACGGCAATCGCCTGATCCAGAGCATGATCGACAAGAACGCCTTCGGCCTGAAAGACGCAGGCTTCAAGGTCGTGGAGTCCAGCGAAGCCGCAATGCTTTCGCAGGTCGACCGCGCCGTGAAGCGCGATAAAGATGTGGTGTTCCTCGGTTGGGAACCGCACCCGATGAACACCCGCTTCAAGATGAAATATCTGACTGGCGGCGATGACTTCTTCGGCCCCAACTATGGCCAGGCGACTATCTACACCAATACCCGCAAAGGCTACAGTCAGGAGTGCAGCAACGTAGGTCAGTTGCTCAAGAACCTGTCCTTCACGCTGAACATGGAAAGCGCCCTGATGGGCAATGTGCTGGACGACAAAATGAAGCCTGATGCCGCCGCCAAGGCGTGGATCAAGAAAAACCCTCAAGTACTCGACACCTGGCTCGCAGGCGTAACCACCGTCGATGGCAAGCCAGGCCTGGAGGCCGCCAAAGCCAAGTTGACCCAGTAAGCCGACAGCAGGCGGGGCTGACCCGCCTGCTGCCCTCTTCACCTTCCGCAAGCGGACACCCGAAATCATGCTGACTGACCATAAAATCCCTCTGGGCGAGTACATCGCCGCATTTGTCGATTGGTTGACGGCCAACGGCGCCGATTACTTCGACGCAATAGCCTCGACACTGGAAATGATGATCCACGGGTTCACTTTCGCGCTGACCTGGTTCAATCCATTCGTACTGATCGGCCTTATCGCCGCCCTCGCGCACTTCATCCAGCGCAAGTGGGGCCTGACGGTTTTCGTCATCCTTTCGTTTCTGCTGATCCTCAACCTGCATTATTGGCAGGAGACCATGGAAACCCTGGCGCAGGTGCTTTTCGCCACGCTGGTGTGTGTCGTCATCGGCGTGCCGCTGGGCATCATCGCCGCGCACAAGCCGCTGTTCTACACCATCATCCGGCCGTTACTCGACCTGATGCAGACCGTGCCCACCTTCGTCTATCTGATTCCGACGCTCACGCTGTTCGGTCTGGGCGTGGTACCCGGTCTGATCTCGACAGTGGTTTTCGCCATTGCCGCGCCGATTCGCCTGACCTACCTGGGTATCCGCGATGTGCCTCAGGAGTTGCTGGACGCCGGCAAGGCCTTCGGTTCATCACGCCGCCAGTTGCTGACGCGCATTGAACTGCCCTACGCGATGCCCAGCATTGCAGCCGGGATTACCCAGTGCATCATGCTGTCGCTGTCGATGGTGGTCATCGCCGCCCTGGTCGGCGCCGACGGCCTGGGCAAACCAGTGGTCAACGCGCTGAATACGGCCGACATCGCGCTCGGTTTCGAAGCCGGTCTGGCAATCGTATTGCTGGCCATCATGCTCGACCGCATCTGCAAACAACCCGAAGCCAAGGTAGGGTCCGACGCATGAGTATCATCAAATTCGACAAGGTAGACGTCATCTTCTCCAAGGACCCGCGTGAAGCCCTCAAGCTGCTCGACGAAGGCCTCACGCGTGACCAGATCCTCAAGAAAACCGGACAGATCGTCGGCGTCGAAAACGCCAGTCTGGGCATCGAAAAGGGCGAAATCTGCGTCCTGATGGGCCTGTCGGGCTCCGGCAAATCCAGCCTGTTGCGCTGTATCAACGGCCTCAACACCGTCAGCCGTGGCTCCCTGTTCGTCGAGCATGAAGGCTCGCAGATCAACATTGCCAACTGCAGCGCAGCCGAACTGAAAATGATGCGCACCAAGCGCATTGCCATGGTTTTCCAGAAATTCGCCCTGATGCCCTGGCTGACGGTGCGCGAGAACATCAGCTTCGGCCTGGAGATGCAGGGTCGCCCCGAAAAGGAACGGCGCAAGCTGGTGGATGAAAAGCTCGAGCTGGTGGGCCTGACCCAATGGCGCAACAAGAAGCCCGACGAACTGTCTGGCGGCATGCAGCAGCGAGTGGGCCTGGCGCGGGCACTGGCGATGGACGCCGACATTCTGCTGATGGACGAACCGTTCTCGGCGCTCGACCCGTTGATCCGCCAGGGGTTGCAGGACGAACTGCTCGCCCTGCAAACCAAGCTGAGCAAGACCATTGTGTTCGTCAGCCATGATCTGGATGAAGCACTGAAGCTCGGCAGCCGGATCGCCATCATGAAAGACGGCCGCATCGTGCAATACAGCGTGCCGGAGCAGATCGTGCTCAATCCGGCAGATGAATACGTGCGCACCTTCGTTGCACACACCAACCCGCTCAACGTGCTGTGCGGGCGCAGCCTGATGCGCACCGTCGACGAGTGCACCCACGTCAACGGCTCGGTGTGCCTGGACCCGAGCGGCGACTCATGGCTCGATCTGGCCGAAGGCAACGTGATCAAAGGCGCGCGGCAAGGTGCTACGGCCCTTGATCTGCAGAACTGGACACCCGGCCAGGACGTCGCCACCCTGGATCGACGCCCCACGCTTGTGCATTCCAACATTGGCATGCGCGACGCGCTGCAGATCCGCTACCAGACCGGCAACAAACTGGTCCTGCAGGACGGCAATAAAGTGGTCGGCATTCTGGGTGATACCGAGCTGTATCACGCGTTGCTGGGCAAAAACCACGGCTGACAAGGCCTGCAACCGACAAGCCCGCTCCACCGCGCTGGACTCATCCAGCCGGGAGCGGGCTTTTTTTCGTCCACAGCCTTGTCCCCCGGGTAACTCCCCTGCCGCTATTTCCGCTCCCTCAGCCGCCATGTCGTAAACGCACCTTTGTGTGGCGTCCATAGGCATTTGGCGTCTTCGGTGCGGCCCTACCATCGCTCTCAGAGGGCTCTGTTCCGCCCGAACGACAAGTCAGGCGCCGCGCCGCCGCTGGGAGATCCGCGATGTTCAGCAAGCAAGACCAGATCCAGGGTTATGACGATGCACTGCTGTCGGCGATGAACGCCGAGGAGCAGCGTCAGGAAGACCATATCGAGCTGATCGCCTCGGAGAACTACACCAGCAAACGCGTGATGCAGGCGCAGGGCAGCGGTCTGACCAACAAGTACGCAGAGGGCTATCCCGGCAAGCGTTACTACGGCGGTTGCGAGCACGTCGACAAGGTCGAGCAACTGGCCATCGAACGCGCCAAACAGCTGTTTGGTGCCGACTACGCCAACGTTCAGCCGCACTCCGGCAGTCAGGCCAACGCAGCGGTCTACCTGGCACTGCTCCAGGCCGGCGACACCGTGCTGGGCATGAGCCTGGCGCACGGCGGCCACCTGACCCACGGTGCCAAGGTCAGCTTCTCGGGCAAGCTCTATAACGCCGTGCAGTACGGTATCGACACCGCGACCGGGCTGATCGATTACGACGAAGTCGAGCGCATTGCCGTCGAATGCCAGCCGAAAATGATCATTGCCGGGTTTTCGGCCTACTCCAAGACCCTGGACTTTCCGCGCTTCCGTGAAATCGCCGATAAGGTAGGCGCCTACCTGTTCGTCGACATGGCGCACGTCGCCGGCCTGGTTGCCGCCGGTCTTTACCCGAACCCACTGCCCTACGCAGACGTAGTCACCACCACGACCCACAAGACCCTGCGCGGTCCACGCGGCGGTCTGATCCTGGCCAAGGCCAACGAAGAGCTGGAGAAGAAATTCAATTCCGCCGTCTTCCCCGGTGGTCAGGGCGGCCCGCTGATGCACGTCATCGCCGCCAAGGCCGTGTGTTTCAAAGAAGCCACGGGGCCCGCCTTCAAGGTCTATCAACAGCAGGTCATCGACAACGCGCAAGCGATGGCGCAGGTGTTCATCGATCGGGGCTTCGACGTGGTCTCCGGCGGCACCGACAACCACCTGTTTCTGGTCAGCCTGATCCGTCAGGGCCTGACCGGCAAGGACGCCGACGCGGCGCTGGGGCGTGCGCACATCACCGTCAACAAGAACTCGGTGCCCAACGACCCGCAGTCGCCGTTCGTGACGTCCGGCCTGCGCATCGGCACACCGGCTGTTACCACCCGCGGCTTCAAGGTGACCCAGTGCGTCGAGCTGGCCGGCTGGATCTGCGACATCCTCGACAACCTCGGTGATGCCGATGTCGAGGCCGACGTCGCCAGCCAGGTCGCCGCCCTGTGCGCCGATTTTCCGGTTTATCGCTGAGTCAGGAGTAGCCTCACATGCAGCATTACTCAGGCTTCGGCCTTCTCAAGCATTCCCTCAGCCACCATGAAAACTGGCAGCGCATGTGGCGCACGCCGACCCCGAAAAAGGTCTACGACGTGGTCATCGTCGGCGGCGGCGGTCACGGTCTGGCCACGGCCTATTATCTGGCCAAGGAGCACGGCATCACCAACGTGGCCGTGGTCGAGAAAGGCTGGCTGGGCGGCGGCAACACTGCGCGCAACACCACCATCGTGCGCTCCAACTACCTGTGGGACGAGTCGGCCCACCTCTATGAACACGCGATGAAACTGTGGGAAGGCCTGTCCCAGGACCTGAACTACAACGTCATGTTCTCCCAGCGCGGCGTTTACAACCTGTGCCACACCCTGCAGGACATGCGTGACTCCGAGCGCCGCGTCAGCGCCAACCGGCTTAACGGCGTGGACGGCGAATTGCTCAACGGCCAGCAGGTCGCTGAAGAAATCCCGTACCTGGATTGCTCGAAAAACACCCGCTACCCGATCATCGGCGCAACAGTTCAGCGCCGTGGCGGCGTCGCCCGCCACGATGCGGTGGCCTGGGGCTTCGCCCGCGCGGCCGACGCGCTGGGCGTCGACCTGATTCAGCAGACCGAAGTCATCGGCTTTCGCAAGGAAAACGGCGTGTGCATCGGTGTGGAAACCAACAAGGGTTTCATCGGTGCAAAACGTGTCGGTGTGGTCACCGCCGGTAATTCCGGGCACATGGCCAAGCTCGCAGGCTTCCGTCTGCCCATCGAATCGCATCCGTTGCAGGCACTGGTTTCCGAGCCGATCAAGCCGATTATCGACAGCGTCATCATGTCCAACGCGGTACACGGCTACATCAGCCAGTCCGACAAGGGCGACCTGGTGATCGGTGCCGGTATCGACAGTTGGGTCGGCTACGGCCAGCGCGGCTCGTACCCGGTGATCGAACACACCGTCCAGGCCATCGTCGAGATGTTCCCGGTGCTGTCCCGCGTGCGCATGAACCGTCAATGGGGCGGTATCGTCGACACCACGCCGGACGCCTGCCCGATCATTTCCAAGACCCCGGTGCCGAACATGTTCTTCAACTGCGGCTGGGGCACAGGCGGCTTCAAGGCCACGCCGGGCTCGGGCAACGTATTTGCCGCCAGTCTGGCCAAAGGCGAGATGCACCCGCTGGCCAAGCCGTTCTCCATTGACCGTTTCCACAACGGCGCACTCATCGACGAACACGGCGCTGCAGCCGTAGCCCACTAACAGGAGAACCCGACCATGCTGCATATCTTCTGTCCTCACTGTGGCGAACTGCGCTCCGAAGAGGAATTCCACCCGTCCGGTCAGGCGCACATCCCGCGCCCGCTGGACCCCGGTGCCTGCACCGATGAGCAATGGGGCGACTACATGTTCTTTCGCGATAACCCGCGCGGCCTGCATCACGAACTGTGGATACACGCCGCCGGTTGCCGCCAGTATTTCAACATGACGCGCAATACCGTGACCTACGAGATTCTCGAGACCTATCCGATCGGTACCAGGCCGCAGTTCACGGATCAGGGAGACAAGGTATGAGCCAGACCCATCGCCTGCCCAACGGCGGCCGTATCAATCGCAGCAAGGTGCTCAACTTTACCTTCAACGGCCAGACCTACCAGGGCTTTGAAGGTGACTCGCTGGCCTCTGCCCTGCTGGCCAATGGCGTCGATATCATCGGCCGCAGCTTCAAATACTCCCGCCCGCGCGGCATCTTCGCAGCGGGTTCGGAAGAGCCCAATGCCGTGCTGCAGATCGGCGCGACCGAAGCGACGCAGATCCCCAACGTGCGTGCCACGCAACAGGCGCTCTATGCCGGACTGGTCGCGACCAGCACCAACGGCTGGCCGAGCGTGAACACTGATGTCATGGGCATTCTGGGCAAGGTCGGCGGCAAGCTGATGCCGCCGGGTTTCTACTACAAAACCTTCATGTACCCGCAATCGTTCTGGATGACTTACGAGAAGTACATCCGCAAGGCTGCAGGCCTCGGTCGCTCGCCGACCGAGAACGACCCGGACAGCTACGACGCGATGAACCAGCACTGCGACGTGTTGATCGTCGGCGCAGGCCCGGCCGGTCTGGCTGCCGCGCTGGCAGCAGGTCGCAGCGGTGCCCGAGTGATCATCGCCGATGAACAGGAAGAGTTCGGCGGCAGCCTGCTCGACAGCCGTGAAAGCCTCGACGGCAAACCCGCCACTGAATGGGTGTCGACGGTCGTCGCCGAGCTGAAAAGCCTGCGCAACGTCACCCTGCTGCCACGTGCCACGGTCAATGGCTATCACGATCACAATTTCCTGACCATCCACGAGCGCCTCACCGACCACCTGGGTGATCGCGCGCCGATCGGCATGGTCCGCCAGCGCATGCACCGGGTACGTGCCAAACGTGTGGTGCTGGCCGCGGGTACTCACGAGCGTCCGCTGGTCTACGGCAACAACGATGTGCCCGGCAACATGCTGGCCGGTGCCGTATCGACTTACGTCCGTCGTTATGGCGTGGCGCCGGGCAAGAAACTGGTGCTTTCCACCAACAACGATCACGCTTATCGCGTCGCTCTGGACTGGCTCGACGCCAGCCTGCATGTGGTCGCGATTGCCGATGCACGGCATAACCCGCGCGGTCCGCTGGTTGAAGAAGCGCGGGCCAAAGGCATTCGCATTCTGACCGGCAGCGCGGTCATCGAGGCCCGCGGCAGCAAGCGCGTGACGGCTGCCCGCGTTGCCGCCATCGACGTCAAGACGCACAGCGTGACCAGCCCCGGCGAATGGCTTGAATGCGACGTGGTTGCCAGCTCCGGCGGCTACAGCCCGATCGTGCATCTGGCCTCGCACCTGGGCGGCAAGCCGGTCTGGCGCGAGGACATCCTCGGCTTCGTACCGGGCGAAGCACCACAGAAACGTATCTGCGTAGGCGGCGTCAACGGCGTCTACAGCTTGGCTGACAGCCTGGCCGATGGCTTCGAAGGCGGCGTGCGCGCTGCCAGTGAAGCGGGCTTCAAGGTGGTCGAAGGCGTGATGCCCAAAGCCCTCAGCCGTGCTGAAGAACCGACGCTGGCGCTGTTCCAGGTGCCGCACGAAAAAGGCACCGCACGCGCCCCCAAGCAGTTCGTTGACTTCCAGAACGACGTCACCGCCGCCGCCATCGAACTGGCAACCCGCGAGGGTTTCGAGTCGGTCGAGCACGTCAAGCGCTACACCGCGCTGGGTTTCGGCACCGATCAGGGCAAGCTGGGCAACGTCAACGGTTTGGCCATCGCCGCCCGTTCACTGAACGTGTCGATCCCGGAAATGGGCACCACCATGTTCCGCCCCAACTACACGCCGGTGACCTTCGGCGCGATAGCCGGGCGTCACTGCAAACACATCTTCGAACCCGTGCGGTTCACCGCGCTGCACGCCTGGCATGTCAAAAACGGCGCCGAGTTCGAGGACGTCGGCCAATGGAAACGGCCGTGGTACTTCCCGAAAAACGGCGAAGACCTGCCCGCAGCCGTCGCTCGCGAATGCAAGGCGGTGCGCGACAGCGTTGGCCTGCTGGACGCCTCGACGCTGGGCAAGATCGATATTCAAGGCCCGGATGCACGCGAGTTCCTCAACCGCATCTACACCAACGCCTGGACCAAACTGGACGTCGGCAAGGCGCGCTATGGCCTGATGTGCAAAGAAGACGGCATGGTCTTCGATGACGGGGTCACTGCCTGTCTCGCTGACAACCACTTTCTGATGACCACCACCACGGGCGGCGCAGCGCGTGTCCTGCAATGGCTGGAAATCTATCAGCAGACCGAATGGCCGGACCTGAAGGTGTATTTCACCTCAGTGACCGATCACTGGGCGACTCTGACGTTGTCCGGCCCCAACAGCCGCAAGCTGCTCAGCGAAGTCACCGATATCGATCTGGGCCGTGAAGCCTTCCCGTTCATGACCTGGAAGGAAGGTCTGGTCGCCGGTGTGCCGGCCCGGGTATTCCGTATCTCGTTTACCGGCGAGCTGTCCTATGAGGTCAACATTCAGGCCGACTATGCCATGGGCGTTCTGGAAAAGATCGCCGAGGCAGGCAAGCAGTACAACCTGACGCCTTACGGCACCGAAACCATGCACGTGCTGCGCGCAGAGAAGGGTTTCATCATCGTCGGTCAGGACACCGACGGCTCGATGACGCCCGACGACCTGAACATGGGCTGGTGTGTTGGCCGTACCAAGCCATTCTCCTGGATCGGCTGGCGCGGCATGAATCGCGAAGACTGCGTGCGTGAACAGCGCAAGCAACTGGTCGGCCTCAAGCCGGTGGACCCTGCCAAATGGCTGCCGGAAGGCGCGCAACTGGTGTTCGACACCAAACAGGCGATTCCAATGAGCATGGTCGGCCACGTGACCTCCAGTTACGCGCACAACTCGCTGGGCTATTCGTTCGCGATGGGCGTGGTCAAAGGCGGCCTGGCGCGTATGGGCGAGCGGGTCTTCGCGCCTCTGGCCGATGGCAGCGTGATCGAAGCCGAGATCGTTTCTTCGGTGTTCTTCGATCCGAAGGGCGAGCGGCAGAACATCGAGTAGTCCGCGGTGAGCCGATCATCCGCAGCACACAGAATTCAAGCAGGTGAATCATGAGCACAGCCAACGTTTACCAGCAGCGCCCGACCACCGACGTCAAAGCCGAGTCGCCGCTGTTCCATGCAAACCTCGACAGCCTGATTGGCAAGGGGCGCGCCAGCCCGGGGGTTTTCCTGCGCGAGAAAAAGCTGCTGGGGCACCTGACGATTCGTGGCAATGCCCACGATCCGGCCTTCGCCGCTGGCGTCCACAAGGCGCTGGGCATGGAGCTGCCCGCCGCGCTGATGCTGGTCATCAACGGCGAAAGCTCACTGCAGTGGCTTGGCCCGGATGAGTGGCTGCTGATCGTGCCGAGCGGCGAAGAGTTCGCGGCAGAACAAAAGCTGCGTGACGAACTGAGCGGGCAGCACATCGCGATCGTCAATGTCAGCGGCGGGCAGTCGATTCTTGAACTGAGCGGGCCGAAGGTGCGCCAGGTACTGATGAAGTCCACCAGCTACGACGTGCACCCGGACAACTTCCCGGAGGGCAAGGCAGTCGGCACCGTGTTCGCCAAGTCGCAACTGGTGATCCGCCGGACCGGTGAAGAAACCTGGGAGCTGCTGGTCCGCCGCAGCTTCTCGGATTACTGGTGGCTGTGGCTGCAGGATGCGAGTGCCGAGTACGGGCTGAGTATTCAGGCGTGAAGCGCCGTGGACCTGGGCTGAAACCTCAGCGTCAGTCTTAATGAGGACTCCTGCTGGAGCATTGGCACGATAGCCGATACGGTGATTATCGTCCCCACGCTCCGCGTGGGAATGCAGTTCCGGACGCTCTGCGTCCTGCTTGAGCATGCTGGCTGACACTGTCAGTCAGATTTGCGGATAACGAATACTCTGGAGCATTCATTTAATGAGCCGCGCGCCCGACACATGGATTTTGACCGCCGACTGCCCCAGCATGCTGGGCACGGTAGACGCAGTGACGCGCTTTCTGTTCGAGCAGGGTTGCTACGTCACAGAACACCACTCCTTCGATGACCGCCTCTCGGGACGCTTCTTCATCCGTGTGGAATTTCGTCAACCCGAGGCTTTCGACGAACAAGGATTCAGGGCCGGGCTGAGTGAGCGCGGCGAAACGTTCGGCATGATCTTCGAACTCACAGCGCCCAACTACCGGCCAAAAGTCGTGATCATGGTCTCGAAAGCCGATCACTGCCTCAATGACCTGCTCTATCGCCAGCGGATCAATCAGCTGTCCATGGACGTGGTTGCGGTGGTATCCAATCACCCTGATCTTGAGCCTCTGGCTGGCTGGCACGGCATTGCGTACTACCATTTCCCACTGGACCCCAACGACAAGCCCGCGCAGGAAGCCAAAGTCTGGCAGGTCATCGAAGAGTCTGGTGCAGAACTGGTGATTCTTGCCCGCTACATGCAGGTCCTGTCTCCGGACCTGTGTCGCAAGCTGGACGGCAAGGCGATCAATATCCACCACTCGTTACTGCCCGGTTTCAAAGGCGCCAAACCTTACCATCAGGCTTACAACAAGGGGGTGAAGCTGGTCGGTGCCACGGCGCATTACATCAACAACGATCTGGACGAAGGTCCGATCATTGCCCAGGGCGTGGAAGTGGTCGATCACAGTCACTATCCCGAAGACCTGATCGCCAAGGGTCGAGACATCGAAGGACTGACACTGGCCCGCGCGGTGGGTTATCACATCGAACGGCGGGTGTTCCTCAACGCCAACAGGACGGTGGTTTTATAGGCGCAAGCTGCAAGCTGCAAGCTGCAAGCTGCAAGCTGCAAGCAAAGAGTTTTTCTTGTCGCTTGAAGCTTGCAACTGTTTCTCTCTGCTACATAACAATAAAAGCGAGGTGACATGTATGTCTGGTAATCGCGGTGTAGTGTATCTCGGCGCTGGCAAGGTCGAAGTGCAATCAATTCCTTTCCCGAAAATGGAAGATCCACGCGGCAAGCGCATCGAACACGGCGTGATTCTGCGCGTGGTCTCCACCAACATCTGCGGCTCCGACCAGCACATGGTACGCGGCCGCACCACGGCGCAAACCGGGCTGGTGCTCGGTCATGAAATCACCGGCGAGGTGCTGGAAGCCGGTCGTGACGTGGAACATCTGAAAGTCGGTGATCTGGTTTCTGTGCCATTCAACGTGGCGTGCGGTCGCTGCCGCAGCTG
Source organism: Pseudomonas sp. B20 (assembly GCF_020515755.1). Classification (NCBI taxonomy): domain Bacteria; kingdom Pseudomonadati; phylum Pseudomonadota; class Gammaproteobacteria; order Pseudomonadales; family Pseudomonadaceae; genus Pseudomonas; species Pseudomonas sp. B20. The sequence goes on along the minus strand of NZ_JAHPJG010000014.1, from coordinate 29,376 downwards.
CAAGGAACAGAACACCGGCGTCTGCCTGACGGTCAATCCGGCGCGTCCCGGTGGTGCCTATGGTTATGTCGACATGGGTGACTGGGTTGGCGGCCAGGCTGAATACGTGCTGGTGCCTTACGCGGACTTCAACCTGCTCAAACTTCCGGACCGCGACGCGGCGATGGAGAAAATTCGCGACCTGACCTGCCTGTCCGACATCCTGCCCACCGGCTACCACGGCGCAGTGACTGCCGGGGTTGGCCCTGGCAGCACGGTTTATGTTGCAGGCGCCGGCCCGGTCGGCCTGGCTGCGGCGGCGTCAGCACGCTTGCTGGGCGCTGCCGTGGTGATCGTCGGCGACGTGAACCCGACGCGTCTGGTCCACGCCAAGGCCCAGGGCTTCGAAATTGCCGACCTGTCCCAGGACACCCCCTTGCACGAGCAGATCGCTGCCCTGCTCGGCGAGCCTGAAGTGGATTGCGCCATCGACGCCGTAGGCTTCGAAGCACGCGGTCACGGCCATGCTGGCGCTCAGGCCGAAGCACCCGCCACCGTTCTCAACTCGTTGATGGGCGTAGTGCGCGTCGCAGGCAAGATCGGCATCCCCGGCCTGTACGTCACCGAAGACCCGGGAGCCGTGGACGCCGCGGCAAAAATGGGCAGCCTGAGCATTCGCTTCGGTCTGGGCTGGGCCAAATCCCACAGCTTCCACACCGGCCAGACCCCGGTCATGAAATACAACCGCCAGCTGATGCAGGCGATCATGTGGGACCGCATCAAGATCGCCGACATAGTGGGTGTCGAGGTGATCAGTCTGGATGATGCTCCGCGGGGTTATGGCGAGTTTGATTCGGGCGTGCCGAAGAAGTTTGTGATTGATCCGCATGGGTTGTTCGGCGGGGTTTAGATTCATCCAACCGATCAACCTTATACTTAATTATTAAGTTCTATCGATATCACGCCAAGAACCGATTAATGGTTCTTGGCGGATATTGCGAACTTGGGCTACCGGATTAGAAGTGGACGGAAATGGCAATGATTCAGCAAGGTGATAGCTAGGCGGCGGGGACTTCTCTGAAAATACAACACCTTCAACATCATCGAAAATCTTATTAAGTTTATCTCGCTTCTCTATAAAGGAATAAGAAGGTAGCTCGCGTCGCGCCAGCTGGTTACTGACCTTCATATCTGCCAACTCCACTTTACGTTCAAGACGCTTATAGCTTTCATACGCGTGATCATAAGCCTCAGAGTACTGAGTGTCTTTTGTGTGATAAGCATTCTTATGATACTTAGCCTGCTGCGAAGCCCGATAGGTCGGAGGTTCACTATTAGCTATCACATTTACGGTAGGCTGCCGATTTGAAACTGTTCCGTGCCGCCCCCTTGAGATAGTAGAGTTGACACCTGAACTGCTAATCGGACTCACTGAAATAAGATTAACAGACGATGAGCCGTCTACAGCAAGAGTTGATTTCCTTTTGACTTTCATTACTTTTAAAACAAGCTTTAATGGATTAACCATATGCCCAGTCAAATCAACCCAGTTAACCGGATCCCCCCCACAGTACCCATACGCATTCACCCCACCCTCACCAAACGGGCTCAGACTGTCCGGGCTATTGAACCGCATTAGCACCGGGTTAAACGCCCGATACCCATTCCCCAGCAAATAGTGCCCCGTCACCGGGTCAACCCGCTGGCCGGTAAAGCCCGGCAGGCTTGCGGGGCCTGAAGGATGACGATGTCCGTAAGGCGTGTAGGCAAACTCCAACCCCTGAGCGGCGGTCACTGACTGCTGTTGATCCGTCGCCAACAACACGCCGTCGCGCTGATTATTTTCTGCACTCAGGCACGCCAGCAAATGCTCATCCGTGCGCATAAGCGTGTGCTGGACCTGCCCCTGAATCTGCGTAGCCAGGTGTGTCTTCTGATAAAAAAAGCGAGTGCTGCCCTGCCCCGCGGGCGAACAATCTGCCAGGCGATCCAATGGATCGTAGCGATAGATACAGAGCACGGATTGCCCGGACGAAGCCATGTTGTCACTCCTTTGAAGTCACCCATGGCAGCCAGTCTGGGCTGACTATCTGCTTACGCCCAGCTAGCAGAACTACTAGGTGCCAGTCCGTAAGGCGCTGGGCACAGTCACGCCGGCACTCAGACCGAAACGCCCGCCATCGTGGAGCCTGATGCAGACGTGACGAAGAAATTTGTAATTGATCCGTGTGGGTTGTTGGGTATGACTTAAACACTGCAACCTTATTATCACCTTCATGATTAACTACAACACGCGATACCTGCTTACCCTTGCCATTAAATTATTCACGTTTCCGGGGTCCATTGATCCAACTCTCTAAAAGCTTCACGAATACCCGTTCTTCTACCTTCTATAGACACGACGATTTCTTGAGGAGGGGATGATGGGGAATTAACGGCCTGCCCGTTCTTGGGAGGAAGGGGTGGTGGTGGCATGTTCTTGGGAGGACGGGGTGGTTTGGGTGGGATAACACTCGATAGCGCATTTCTGGGAGGAAGGGGTGGTGGCATGTTTTTGGGAGGACGGGGTGGCGGGACAACAAGGTGTGGCCCATCAATAACACCAGATGCAGACAAAGGTACGCTCACCGGGTGAGTTGAAGCAGTAACCTGTATGGACTCGGAACTCCCGCCACGAGCAAGCAACGGGGATAGAGACTCCTGGCTACCACCAAGTAAACGCTTTTTCACACTGCTTGCTCTTTTCAAAATCTTCAGTAAAAACGTTGGCCAATGCCCGCCCGGATCAGCCCGATTAACCGGATCCCCCTCACAGTACCCATACGCATTCACCCCACCCTCACCAAACGGACTCAGACTGTCCGGGCTATTGAACCTCATCAACACCGGGTTAAACGCCCGATACCCATTGCCCAGCAAATAGTGCCCCGTCACCGGGTCAACCCGCTGGCCGGCGTAGCCAGGCAGGCTCATCGGCCCTGCTGACGGATGACGATGCCCGTAAGGCGTATAAGCAAACGCCGACCCCTGAGCCACAATCACTGACTGCTGTTGATCCGTCGCCAACAACACGCCGTCGCGCTGATTATTTTCTGCACTCAGGCACGCCAGCAAATGCTCATCCGTGCGCATAAGCGTGTGCTGGACCTGCCCCTGAATCTGCGTAGCCAAGTGAGTCTTCTGATAAAAAAAGCGAGTGCTGCCCTGCCCCGCGGGCGAACAATCGGCCAGGCGATCCAATGGATCGTAGCGATAGACACAGAGCACGGATTGCCCGGACGAAGCCATGTTGTCACTCCTTTGAAGTCACCCATGGCAGCCAGTCTGGGCTGACTCCCTGACGCCGCCCAGCTAGCAGAACTACTAGGCTGTTGCGCCCTACTCCCGCACAGGCCTCACCCATACCGAGTAATAATGCTCCTGCACGTAGGCGTTGCTGTCAGGTTCCGGCGCCCCGCGCATGCTGTCGATTGACGGGAAAAGACCAAGGTTCCAGTTCCGTCTGGCGGGCAATTGCGGCGTGACTCCATTTTGATCAGGCACACGTGCAGGCTCGGACAAATCCGAGGCCAGCACGCCGGTAATCTGCCCGTTCCGGTCCAGCACTTTCCCGGCCACGAACATGAAATGAAACGGGTAGTCCGATGACAGGCTGCCCTCCAGCCCCCCTCGCTCGATGAAACCGATACCTTCGCCGATCTCGGGAAATGACTGCTCGCCGACGAAGTAATCAGAGTGGCCGCGTGCGCTTATCCAGTCATCGAGCGCTGTTGTCGTGATATTCAGGCTCACCGGCTGGCCATCCTGCCGGGCGACGACCTCGACATTGGGCACCACGGGCGTCGGATCGCCCAGGCTCTCGCCCTGGTAATCGAACGCGACTTGCCCACCGGCATATTTCGAGACCAGGAGTTCGGTGCTGGAGATGCAGCTTTCAGGCACCGCTGCCTTGGCTTCAAGCCTCACATAACCGTCACGATCCGCTGCAATGGAGTGGAACAGGCTCGATGGCACGTTTAGCTTGCCGGGCACCAGCACGTCGTCGTTCATGATGTGCAGGTCTTCATGGTGAACCTGAAGCGTTCCGCTCGCCGTGTCATGAGCGGAATGGGACTCGTGGGTTGCCAAACTACCGGCCGGCCGCCGGGTGCGGATGCTGCAGATCATCTGATCGATGACATTGCCGCCCTTGAGCGCTGGCCGGTTGATCAGCGTGAACTCATGCCCGCCGATGTGACGCACCCAGGGCAGTGCCAGGGTCTCGGCGCGCGACCGGCCTTGCGGCGGCACCAGCAGAAACACCCCGTTGCGCTCATCCCAGTCGGCCCGGTAGATCCTGCCATTATCCAGCTTGATGTAGTCACGCCCTTCAATCGAGTAACTGCCGCGCTTTGGCCCGCTGCTGATCGCCTCGGCACCGGTCAGGTCGACAGCCGCGCTGGCAATCCCCACACCTCGGGTGCGCTCGGGATAAAGGGCGTCGTCGATGTGCAGTTGCAGTTGCGCACCGCTCAGATGTGCATGCTCGACCGGCTGCTCCAGGCTGGTGACCGACTCATAGGTATAGCCGCGCTGCGAGGAGAGAAAAATACGTCGCGCATCGGTTTCCGGGACATCATCAAGGGACAGCACGGCGATACGTTCAATTCTCGACGGGTCGGTAAAGCAGGCTTCGATATGATCGATGATCGACCCCGCATGACTCAGGTAAAACTCGTCGTGCAGATGCCCCGCCAGCATACCGAGATGCCTGGCAGGCGAATGGGCGAACCAGGCTTTCTCGCCTGACTTAAGGCTGACTTCTGCCATCATCAGGTTGTTGCGCGCCAGCTTCTCCTGAAGCTGACTGACGAAGGCGCTCCGCTCGCTGGCGAGCGGCGGAATGTTTTCCTGAGCAGCCAGAAGCGGCTCGTTCAGACGAAGCTGTTTGAGGATATTCTCCCCCAGGCTCAACTCCCGAGATCTCGATGCCGCCCCCCATTCAATGGTATGGCCCAGCAAGGTGTTGGCCAGTGCAGCCTGATTGCGCGCAGCAAAAAGAATGGCCAGTTCCTCGGGGGTATCGAGGACATAAAACGGATTTTCCACCGTGGTAATGGACGAAGGCAGCCGCGACTTGATTTTGGCCACGGCGTCGATGTTCCTGGCGACCCACTGAGGGTTGCGCACATAGGCTTCGTTCGCCGCCTTCGCGCCATAGAACAGCTCCAGCGCAAAGTCATCATGGGCGATGCCGTTGCGATAATCCGACTGGTCGTGCCACAGGTGAGGCAACGCTCGTTTGGGATCGGCTTGCGGACTGATTTTCTGCAGGGTCAGGGCCACAGGTGGCTGGTCGTGCAACGTCTCGCCCGGCGCCAGCGCCAGGAAGTTTTCGATGGGTACCGTGCCGCGGTAGTGAACGCCGCGATCCGCTTCGATCACCAGCTCCTGCCCGCTGCCATCACTGAGCGTCGCCAGAACACCCGCCACGGTCTTGCTGCCGACCAGACCTTGCAGCGTGTCGCTTAGCCGGACGGTCACGAACATGCCTTGAGCCGCGACAATCTGTGCCTGAATTTCAGGCTTGTAGGTCGGTATGGCGGGCAACACCCTGGCGACTTCCATGCGGCTGCCGTCAGCGCGAATGAAGGCGGTCGTCTCGACATCGGTGCCCGCATGTTCGAGCACTTCGACATGACCATTACGCTCGGTGACGTATTTGTGCTCGATCACACCAAGCGCCATGGTCTGCTGGCTTACCCTGCTATCTGCGTCGATGACCCGCACGGAGGCTGTTTCAAGCGTTGCCACGCAGTTGTCATACCAGCTGACCGTGTTGGCGGGAGCCAGAAAACGCTCCGGGCGACCGCTGAAGCCAAGCGGAAAATCTTCGGTGTGGGCAAAACGTGAAAGCTGCGGGGCGTCGACCGTTGACTGCGGATGCCTGCGCCATTGCCCGGCTTCCAGGTCCAGCGCATGCAGAGGTCGCAATTCCACCCCCGCCAGTCCATCGACCGTCCGGCAGGCATGGCCATTGAGCATGTAGATCTTCTCGCTGATGCCACCCAGCAGCACCGCCCGAGCGCCACCTTCGACCATCGCGTTGCCGTTCCAGTCGAGGCGCGTGATCTTCCTCCCCGTTGGCCGCTCGGATATCTGCCCATCCTCGGAAACCCGCCAGTGAGAGCTGCTTGTCGACGGCCGACGCCGCGCGAGGTGTTCGCCCTCGGCTTCGCGCTCGATGGCATCGCTGTGCTCAGGGAGTCGAACCGTTTCGGTCAGATCAGACCGGTCAGGCGCGGCGTGCTCGCTGGCGGTCTGTTGATAATGCAGTATCGCGGAGCGCAGCCCTTTCACCGCCGATATGCCGCAGTGCAGCGCCGAACGCAGGCCGACCAGCAGAAGGCCGAAGTTCTTCACCGACTCCCCGTAGTCGTTGGCTTTGATCGACTCGCCGAGGGCCTGGACCTGCTGGCTCATCGTCCAGATATTGGTACCTTGCAGCATCAGCACACCCGCCACTCTGGGAGGGAGCGTGCGCATTTTGCACAGCACCAGCTCGGCAATGATGTTGAGTGCATCCATCGCGATGCCTTCATCGTTGCCGTCGTAAATATCGAATCCCAGGTTGATGAAGTTGCCCAGCACAGGAATCAGTCCGCCGACCTGATGCACCAGTTGCAGCACATGCTGGGCGCTGGTCGACATGTTCTGAATGTCATCGTCGTTCGCTCGGGCGCTCAACATCTGCCTGAACGCCATAGCACTGGCTTCAAGCCGGACCTTCTCGTCGGCGCTCAATAACTCGATGCAATGAACCGGTCTGTCACTGTCCGACAGCGCAGCCCCTTCCAGAGTCTGCAGGCGCTCGGCGGCAGTGTCGGAGACCAGCACGAGCCGTTCGGCCTCCAGTGTCCGGTAGGTTTCGGTCGCCTGAATGGCGTAGTTCTCGGCCTCAAGCTTGAACGCTGCCTGTGGTGCGGTCAGTCGAGCAGGCAGGTGGCCGTTGTTGACGAAGGCAATGTTCGCGTCGAATAAACCGGTCAGCTTCGCCTGCAGGGCGTCCAGACTTGCTGTGTAACGGGTTTTATCGGCGAGCGCCTGAGCCAGTCGGCCGAGCCGTTCATCACGATTGTCGGCAAGTGCCAGTTCGCGGCGCAGGTCTTCGTCATACACCACACTCAGCAGGGTTCGATAACCGACCGACTCTTCGTGCCTGAAAAACGTGCCGGTATTGATCCAGCCCGCTTGGTAACTGATATCGAACGAAGACCGTGCAATCACCGGCCAGCAGGCTTCGTTCAGCCCCAGATAACGGCACAGTTCACGCGCCACGAACTCCGGCTGGGTCGGCTGCAGAACGACTTGCAGTCGCTGTTGGTCCTCGAGGTTCTGCGCAATCACTCTGTAATAGGCGTTGACTGCATCATTCAAGCGCCGGGTATAGGCCGCCTGACGCTGCGCGTGCGGCAAAGCCGGCAGGTCCTCCTGGTAATGGGCCAGTAGATAACGGACCGCGCGCTGCAATGTCACCGAGTGGCCGACGTCCCATTGCACCTCGCGCAACTCCTCGGTCAGTTCCACAAACCGCGACCTGATGACGTCATAAGCACCCAGCGCCAGGGGATCCACGTACAGAAACGGAGGTTCTTTGCTGCGGATATCGAAGGCTTCGATGTCGATATCGCTCAGCGGATGGCGACGCTGGACAGGATTGGGCACGATCACTTCCACGATCAGCCGCTCGATATTGATCGCCCCCTCGGCTTCGCCATAGCGAATGGTGTTGATCATGTAAGACGACAGTTCCTGGCGCGCCGCGTCGAAGTATTCGGCAAGGTCCTTCGCGCGCCAGGGATTGACGGTGTGCTGCTCATGGTAGATGTCGTGGTGGCCGTCGCTGTCGTAAACGACCAGTTTCAGGGTGATGCCACCGGCCTGCTGGAGCATTGCCAGCAGCGCGTTTTCATTGTCTTGCAGCGACGCGCCGAAATGTCGGTGGCTGTTCAGCAAAGTGCGGCAGCGGCCAAGATGCCACTGCATCTCCTTCTCCAGCTCGAGGTCGATGACACCGTAGTCGTCAGTGCCATGCGCCTGGACCTTGTGCTGCCGGAAGGTGTAGACCTGCGATGTATCGAGCATGAAACGCTGGTGTTCTGCGAGGGTGAAAGGCAACGCGGGTGCCATCACCGCAGGATGAGCTTCGCGCTCTGCGGGCAACAGCGCAGTGAGCGCCTGCAGCAGATCGTCTCGGGTTGCAGCCAAGGGGATGTCGACACCGTAGTAATCGAGCAGGCCATGCAGGGAGACGGTTCGATCGTCGCGAATGGCCAGAATGCACCTGGCATCTGCCGACTCCAGATGCGGCGCCAGCGGGGCCAGGCTGTCCGTGAAACGGATGACCCGCAGGTGCACGTCTGACAGCGTGGCGTACACAGGTTGCCGACCTTCGGAAACGCCCTGCAGTCGCAACGAGTGAACCGGCCGGCCGGCATTCATCCTGACACGCAGCACACAGGTGAAGGGCTGGCTGAAGTCCAACCGGGTCGTGTTGACCGGATCAAGAACGTAGCGCAGGTCTTTACGGCGTACCCCGGGCAACAGATCTGCATCGACATCGCCAGCCGGGTCCACGCCGGCGATACCTCGAAGCAACGTCTTGAACTGCTGCAATATCGAACCGCCAAACGCAACGCCGGCAAACAGCGGCGAGTCTTCGGCCACCGCCACGAACACTCTGTCGGTCGCACAGGTGCCGGTCTTCACGTCCCGTATTCGTGCCCGCAGCGTGTTCAGCAATCTGGGGTAATCGCCCAGACTGCGGTCGACGCACTCGGTTCCGACGCTCGGCGAATGTGACTCGCGCTGATGACTCTGCGCAATATCGAACGCCGCCTTGGCCAGTTCGTACTCGGGGCCTGCCGCCAGTGTTGGCGAATCAGCGGAACGGGTAACGCGCTCTGCGCTGTCCCTGAGCGCGTTCAGTTCATCGTCGAACAGCACTGATTTCAGGGTATTCAGGAGCTCGATGTCGTCGGCCCATCGCCCGAACGAGCTGGCAGCCCCGAGTAGTTGAATCTCGTCCAGTAGCGTGAAACCTTCAGGCCGGGGCCGTTGCAGAATGGCGGCCAGTTGCTCGCTGCCTTCAGCGGCCAGTACGTGCTGAAGCCTTTCCCGGCTGGCAGCTGACAGGGAAGGTAGTGATGAGGTATCGGTCATTGCTGATGCTCCGTGCATTCCAAATGACCGACACCATGCTGTTTCGCGGAAAAAGCGGGGTAATACATAGATGTTTTATGACGCTGCAGGTCAGACACCGAGCAAATACCGGACGTTGCTGTTGTTCGCGGCCCCGCGCCGGGAACAAGCTTCTGTTCCTCCAGTCAAACCCTCTGCTTCATCGCCCACTCACGGGCGGTTCGAGTTCGAGAAAGGTGACGCAATGAAAACTGCACGCGCAATGGCTTTGGCAACGTTGATGGCGGTGGCTGCAAGCCCTGCATTTGCCTTCAATCTGAATGACGCCGCGAACGCGGTCTCCAATGCCACCAATGGCAATCAGAAAGCCACGGCGGCACCCGAAGTCGCGGGGCTGCTCAATACCCTCGGTACGCAGCTCAATGTCACTCCGGAACAGGCGGTTGGCGGGACAGGTGCGCTGCTCGGGCTGGCGAAAAACAAACTGACCAGCACCGATTATTCGCAGTTGGCCAAATCGGTCCCGGGCCTGGAGCAAATGTCCGGCACGTCCGCACTGGAAAGCCTTGGCGGCGCCAACGGGCTGGGCAGCCTGCTGGGCGGCAAGTCGGGCAATAACTCGATGCTCAACAGCGCACTGGGCAACGTGCAGAGCATGGGTGATGTGAATAACGCCTTCAAGGCGTTGGGTATGGACAGCACGATGGTCAGCCAGTTTGCCCCGCTGATTCTGCAATACCTGGGGCAGCAAGGTGCCAGTGGTTCGGCGTTGCAGAGTTTGAGTGGGTTATGGGGTACCGGGAGCTGAACCGGACCTTATACGCGTAGCCTTCCTCAATATATCTCCGCTCTTGTACTGCTTTTTTTGCATAGCGCCTGAGATCAACGCACCTGCTGAATTGAAGGCCGCGCCAACCATGGCGGTGCTGCGGCCTTCAGGTAATTGCCGAGCCCATTTGATAGCCGCCGCCCCAAAGGCGGCCGGGTCGCTTTTTTTCCCCGAATACACTTGCGACGCCAGCCCCGCGTAATACTCGGCCTGCTCAAAACTTAACCTTTCGTCTCCGTGACTGGCAAAATTGCGATTCACTTGACGGAGGTTTTTGATGAAGGAAGACTGGCTGTCATTGAATCGTTCAAGCGCGTCATCAAGCCATTTTCTGCTGCCTTGCAGAGGCATCGGTGAGCTGACTGCAGGGATCAACCCTTTGCGGGTTGTTTCAATCACGTCGTCGAATTGCTCGCTGATCAGCTTTACAGACTTTATCGTGCGCGTACTGAACACTGCCAAAACCACCTGAAAGACTTGCCCCGTCGGATCGACGTTATTGACAGGGTCTCCTCCACAGTAGGCATAACCATTTATCCCGCCCTCACCAAACGGGCTCAGCGTATCCGGGCTGTTAAAGCGCATCAGCGTCGGGTTGAATGCGCGAAGTCCATTGCCCAGCAAGTAATATCCAGTGACCGGATCAATCGTCTGCCCTGTAAAACCAGGTACGCCCAGTGCGGATGTTTGCGGGGATCGCATGCCATAAGGGCTGTAGACAAACGCCTGATTGCGCATGGCATCAAGGCTGTGCAGCACCGAGCTGGCTTGATCTGTGGCAAGCAGATCGAACAGGACACGATCAGATTCCCCACGGCGCATTGCCAGTAAAAGATCCTCTGTCTGAACGACAGACTGGTGGGAAGTACCCTGTATTGCTGTGCTCAGGCGGTTGTTTCGATAGAAACGCCTGACGACCTCCTGCCCCGCAGGGGCAATGCTTGCCAGTCGGTCCAGTGCGTCGTAACGGTATGAGCCGATCAGCGAAACATCGGGCGATGACATGAGAGCGGATTCCGGCAACATTAAAGGCCAGTCTCATCCGCCAGTTTCGCCTCGTCTAGCTGTCAGAACTGTCAGTGCCCAGGCAACTCCAGCCGCAACGCCGCAATGCGCGCATCCTTTTCGTCCCAGAGCTGATTGACCCAACCCTGCACTTTCTCGCGAAACACAGGGTCGTTTTCGTAATCGCCCTGCCACAGCGCCGGGTCCAGCTCGCGGGTCTGGATGTCGACGATCACGTTGGAAACCCGGCCGCAGAGCATGTCCCAGAAACCGGGAATGCCTGAATCGGGATACACAACCGTGACGTCCAGGATGGCATCGAGTTGCTCGCCCATTGCCGCCAGCACGAAGGCAACGCCGCCGGCCTTGGGTTTGAGCAGATGGGTATAGGGCGAGCCCTGGGCCGCATGTTTGGCCGCGGTGAAGCGCGTGCCTTCCAGGTAGTTGACGATGGTCACCGGCTGGCGCTTGAACAGTTCACAGGCGGCCTTGGTGATTTCCAGGTCCTTGCCCTTGAGCTGCGGATGCTTCGCCAGGAACGCCTTGCTGTAGCGCTTCATGAACGGGTAATCCAGCCCCCACCACGCGAGGCCCAGCAACGGTACCCAGATCAGTTCTTTTTTCAGGAAGAACTTGAAGAACGGCGTGCGTCGGTTGAGCGCCTGGACCAGCGCGGGGATATCCACCCACGACTGATGATTGCTGATGACCAGGTAGGAGGTGTCACCACGCAGCCCTGCATCGCCACGAATGTCCCACTGCGTCGGTATGCAGGTGGCGAAGATGACCTTGTCGATCTCGGCCCAGGTTTCGGCGATCCACATCACCACAGCCGAACAGCGATCGCGCATCCGGCCTCTGAACAGCAGCTTGAGCAACGCAAAAATCAATAGCGGACCGATAAGCACCAGCGTATTGATCAGTAACAGCAGGGCAACAAAACAGCCGGTGAACAGACGGCGCATGACGGACTCTTGAAGGTTCAGGGGCGGCAATAATAAAGATCCTCGCGTTTTACGCCAATTACACAGGTGCTTACAAATGTTTCACGTCTCGGCCTTTATGCTGACGGCATATTTATCCTGACGAACCTACTGCAGGTTCGCTGTCTAAAAACGGGCGCCAATCAGGCGCTGACTATTGCGAGGAACCTCTCACGTGAAACCGATCCTGGCGCTATTGTCTTTGCTGGCCCTGCCGGTCATGGCTGCTGAACCGACGTTGTATGGTCGCTACGAGAACATCAAGGTTGCGGAAATAGGCCAGACCTTCAAGGCCAAGATGGACACCGGCGCACTGACCGCCTCGCTGTCGGCAAAGGACATCGAGTTGTTCAAGCGCGATGGTGATGACTGGGTACGTTTCCGCCTGGCAACCAAGGGTGCGGACGACAAGGTGTATGAGCACAAGGTCTCGCGGATCAGCAAGATCAAGGGGCGCGCCGAAGGTGACGACGATGACGACGAAGGCATCAACCCTGCCAAGCGCCCTGTCGTTGACCTGGAACTGTGTCTGGGCGACAAGAAGCGTACGGTCGAGGTCAACCTGGTGGACCGCAGCCACTTCAACTTCCCGCTGCTGATCGGTGCCAAGGCACTGCGTGAGTTCGACGCCGCGGTCAATCCGGCCCGTCGCTACACCGCTGACGAGCCTGATTGCTGAGGTTGTTCATAGTCCTCAGTATCGTGTGACGCTCTGCGTCCTATCCGGAATGTGCGGCGCGGCGCAGATCTGTGACGGAGAGCGTCACCCACGGCATTCCCACGCTGGAGCGTGAGGAACGATAGCCGCCCGCAAGAACACCATCGTGCCCATGCTCCGCGTGGGTATGCCGTTCAGGACGCTCTGCGTCCTATCCTGAACATGGGGTGCGGCGCAGATTGACTCAGGCCGGCGGCTGGGTCGCGATCATCGACGGGCGTTGACTGACGTCCAGGTACCAGGCGGCCAGTCGCGGATAAGTGCTGCGCCAGTTGAGATCCGGCTGGCGGAAATCCAGATATCCAAGTGCAACGGCAACGCTGATCGATGCGACATCGAAGGACGTGCTGAGCTCGGTGACCGCGTCGCTTTCGAAGTAATGCAGCGAGCGTTCAATCTTCTGCTGCTGGTTGTCCAGCCACTGGTCCCAGTGTTTTTCCTGCGGACGCAAGGCGGTTTCGTAGCGGATCAGCACTGCCGCATCCAACAACGCATCGGCCAGCGAAGCCAGGGTCAGGCGCCTCCAGCGGGCCGAGCCTTCCCGGGGGATCAGTGGCAGGCCCACGTGCTGATGGTCGAGATAATCAAGAATCACCCGGCTGTCATGAATGACATTACCGTCGGCCAGCCTTAACGCGGGAAGTTTGCCGGCCGGGTTGTCTTCATTGAGCTCGGCAGACGGGCTGACCGGCGTCAGCACTGTGGTCTGCAACTCGACGCGATCGAGCTGAGCGGTTTCATGCAGCATCACCATCACCTTGCGGGCGAAGGGTGAAGCCGCGTTGAAGTACAACGTCATCGTGGGCGCTGACATGGGTATTCCTCGAATGAGACAGGATCCTAGACTAGTCAGCCTGTGACGCGTCTGCAATCAGCGTTTCAATCAGCCGCGCCGCACCAGCAAGCCCTTGATACTCAACAGGGCTGCCGTCCCCATGCCCAGCCACGCCAGCGTATCCCACCAGCCGTCACCCAGCAGCGCGGCGAACAAACCGACGCCGATAAGCAGCGCTATCACGGCGGGTATCGCAAAGGTCTTCCAGAATCGCGATGGCCTGGAACTCATTGCGCCACCTGAGCCTGAACAGCGCTCACCGAGCGCGCGGCACGACGCCTTACCCACCACAGATAAACGCCGCTGCCGAGCACGATGATGGTCAGCACGTCCAGCACTGCCCAGAGAATTTTCATCGGCATGCCGCCGTAATCACCGAAATGCAGAGGTTGCGACATGCCCAGTGCGTCCATGTACCAGGGGCGTTCGACCACGGCGGTGACGTGCAGGGTCTGGGCGTCGATCAGCACCGGTGTGGCGAGGTGCGCAGTCAGGTGTGTATTGCCTTTGAGGAACACCGCGTAATGATGCTCGCTGGAGAAGCGCGTGCCGGGGAAGGCGATGAAATCGGCCTGCATGCCGGGCGCAGCGGATTCGGCAATTTCCAGCAATCGAGTCGCCGGGGCGCGCCGGGTCAATGGCGGCGCGTCCTTGTAAGGGGCGATCATGGTGGCCAGCGCATCATTGCGCCAGGACGCGATCAGCAGATCGGCGCAGGCGCTGATCACCCCGGTCACGCCGACCACCAGCGCCCAGGTCAATGTCACTACGCCGATCAGGTTGTGCAGGTCCAGCCAACGCGTACGCGTGGATTTATTGACCCGTACCTGGCCGAACTCCAGCTTGCGCATGAACGGCGCATACAACACGGTCCCGGAAACGATCGCCATCACAAACAGCAAGCCCATGAACGCCAGCAATAATTTGCCGGGCAGGTTGGCGTACAGGTCTACGTGCAGGCGCAGCATGACCATCATGAAGCCGCCGTTGGCAGAAGGCATCTCCAGTGCCTCACCGGTGCGCGCATCGAGGGCGAAGGTGTGCGACGAGTTGGGCTCGGTACCGGCGGTTGCAGCGGTGATTGCCATTACGCCATTGGGGTCTTCGTCGTCCCAGCCAAAATACTGCATCACCTCGCCAGGGCGATGCGCTTCGGCAGCCCTGGCCAGTTGCTCCAGGTCCAGGCGTGGCGTGTCGGCAGGCATCTGTTTGTAATGCGGAGCGTCGCCGAGCAGATGATCGATTTCATGATGAAAGATCAGCGGCAGGCCGGTGACAGCCAGCATCAACAGGAACAGGGTGCAAATCAGACTGCTCCAGGTATGCACGATGGACCAGCGGCGCACGGTTTGGCTTTTCATGGTTTATCCACAGACGAAGAGACGCAGCGCTGGGCGCGTCCCCGAAATGACTTGTAAGACTAAGCCGCTCGAAACCGAAAAAGTGTCAGGGCGATCCGCTGTCTGCATGAACGGGTATGTTTCAGAGTTTTGCCGAAGGATTACCGGGCTGTTGATCCCTGGGCAGCACGGACACCCACCACGCCGTGTGTTGCTCGATCTGCACAGGCAAGGTCGGCAGCAGGGCCTTGAGCGCCAGGTCAGTGTCTTTCAACGGGAAGGTACCGGTCACCCGCAGATCAGCCACTTTCGGATCGACGCCCAGATGCCCTGTCCGGTAGCGCCCCAGTTCAGCGAGCATGTCCGCCAGCCGCGCGTTGTCCACCACCAGCATGCCGCGCGTCCAGGCATCGGCGCCGGAAGGCATGCCAAGCAACGGGCCAAGGCCGTTGCGGGTCAGCAGCACCTGTTGGCCCTCGCGCAGAACCTGTTCACCGGAAGCATTACGCGGGTGGGCGACAACCGCCGATTGCAACACGCTGAGCAGGGTTCCATCGGACTCGCGCCGGACCAGAAAACGCGTACCCAGGGCGCGCATCTTTCCATCCGCCGTCTCGACGATGAAGGGCCGCGGATCGTCATGATCGCCGGTCTGCACCAGTATTTCACCGTCCTGCAGGATGACCCGACGTTGCTGCGCATCGAAGCGCACATCGATTGCGCTGTGGGTGTTCAGACGAATCAGGGTGTTGTCCGCCAGACGCACGTCGCGCTGTTCACCGGTGGCGGTGCGCTGGTCGGCAAGCCAGTAATCCATCGGTAGATAGCGGTCGCCGACGAACAATGCCAGGCCCAAGGCCATGAACACTCCGGCCAGACCGCCACCCAGCTTGCGCAAACTGTGTCGCAGGGCACCCGGTGACTGTTGCAACGCCTTGCGTGCCGGACCTGCGGGCAAAGCAAAGCGCTGATTGACCATGCCCAACTGGCTCCAGGCCCGGGCATGCTCTTCGTCGGCGGCCAGCCAGCGCGCCAGCTCGGCGTCATTGCCGCCGTTGCTGTCCATGTTCAGTTGCCACTCGATGGCCGCATCGAGCACACGGGCAGAGACCGGTCTGGTGTTCACGTCGGCTCACCGTAGAGCGCCACGTAGCACTGACGTATGGCCTGAGCCAGGTACTGCCTGACGCGCGAGACCGAAACGCCCAGCTTCTCGGCAATCTCGGCGTGACTCATGCCGTCGAGGCGACTGTACAGAAAGGCTGCCCGCGCCTTGCTGGACAGCGTGCCGAGCATGCGGTCGATGGCCTTGAGGTCTTCCAGAATCAGCATCTGCTCTTCCGGAGAGGGCTGCTCGGCCTCGGGCACCTGCATCAACTCCCCGAGGTAAGCCTGCTCCAGCGCAGCGCGTCGGAAGTGATCGAACATCAACCCTTTGGCGACGGTTGCCAGGAAAGCACGCGGTTCTCTGGGCGCAAGCAATTCATGGCGCCCCAGCAAGCGCACGAACGTGTCCTGACTCAAATCCTGAGCACGTTGCGGACAGGCGACATTGCGTCTGAGCCAGGCCAGCAGCCAGCCGCGATGATCGCGATACAGCGCACCAACGATCTCGCTATGAGTGCTTGGGACTGACGACACGAATGGCCTCGATGAGAAAGTTCTAACTAAAGAGAATCATTCGCGATTGTGGCAGAGCGGAGGGGTAGTGGCAATTCGCGTCTGTCGGGAGGAGGGTCTGAATCGAGTCGGCGCTGTAACTATGCTCCGCGCCCGTTGCGACGCGGGACGTAGGGAAATGCATTGCTGGAGCGTGAGGAACGAGAATCTCGTAACTATCGTGCCAATGCTCCAGTGTGAAATGCATTCCACGCTGGAGCATGCACAACCAAAGGCGTCCCGGGAGGACGCCTGGTCGTCGGATCAACCCTGGTGGCTGATCTCGCGCAGCGGCTTGCCGCGTGCCGGCTTGTCGCCTGCGACGAAGTAGTCGGCCGTGCTGCGTGGCAGCGGCTGGCGACCACGGATCTTGTCGGCGATTTTCTCGGCGATCATGATCGTCGGTGCATTCAGGTTACCGGTGGTGATGATCGGCATGATCGAGGCATCGACCACGCGCAGGCTCTGCAGGCCATGCACGCGACCCTGACCATCGACGACCGCCATCTCGTCGGTGCCCATCTTGCACGAGCAGGACGGGTGATAAGCCGTTTCGGCATGCTCACGCACGAACTGGTCCAGCGCCTCGTCGGACTGCACGTCGATGCCGGGGCTGATTTCGCGGCCACGGTACGGGTCCAGTGCTGGTTGCTGCATGATCTCGCGAGTCAGGCGGATGCCGTCACGGAACTCCTGCCAGTCCTGCTCGCTGGCCATGTAGTTGAACAGGATGCTCGGGTACTCGCGCGGGTCTTTGGATTTGACCTGCACACGACCACGGCTCGGCGAGCGCATGGAGCCGACGTGAGCCTGGAAACCATGCTCCTGAACGCCCTTGGTGCCGTTGTAGTTAATCGCGACCGGCAGGAAGTGGTACTGAATGTTCGGCCATTCGAACGCTTCGCTGGAGCGAATGAAACCACCGGCTTCAAACTGGTTGCTGGCACCGATACCTGTACCGAGGAACATCCACTCGGCACCGATGGCAGGCTGGTTCCACCACTTCAGCGAAGGATACAGCGACACTGGCTGGGTGCAGGCGTACTGCAGGTACATCTCCAGGTGATCCTGAAGGTTCTGGCCAACGCCCGGCAGGTCATGAACCACCGGAATATCCAGCTTGTTCAGCACTTCGGCCGGACCGACGCCGGACCGCTGGAGAATCTGTGGCGAAGCGATTGCGCCGCCACACAGCAGCACTTCCTTGCGGGCACGGGCCTGGATGCGCGTGTCGCTGTCGCCCACCAGGTACGCCACGCCGACGGCACGCTTGCCTTCGAACAGGATGCGATCGGTCAGCGCGTGAGTGACGATGGTCAGGGTCGAGCGCTTCTTGGCCTCGTCCAGATAACCACGGGCGGTACTGGCGCGACGACCGTTAGGCGTCACGGTGCGGTCCATCGGACCGAAACCTTCCTGCTGATAACCGTTGAGGTCGTCAGTGCGCGGGAAACCGGCTTGCACGCCCGCCTCGACCATCGCGTGGAACAGCGGATTGTTGCCCGCCTTGGGCGTGGTCACGCTGACCGGACCTTCACCACCGTGGTAGTCATTCGGGCCGATGTCGCGGGTTTCGGCCTTGCGGAAGTACGGCAGGCAATCGAGGTAGCTCCAGTCTTCGAGACCTGGCTCCTTGGCCCAGCCGTCGTAGTCCATCGCGTTGCCGCGGATATAGCACATGCCGTTGATCAGCGACGAGCCGCCCAGGCCTTTACCGCGACCGCATTCCATCCGGCGGTTGTTCATGTGCGGCTCTGGCTCGGTCTCATAGGCCCAGTTGTAGCGACGGCCCTGCAGCGGGAATGCCAGGGCGGCAGGCATCTGGGTACGGAAATCCAGGCGGTAGTCCGGGCCACCGGCTTCGAGCAGCAGAACGGTGACGCCTGCGTCTTCGGTGAGACGGGCTGCCAGGGTGTTACCGGCCGAGCCGGCACCAATGATGATGTAGTCGTATTCGGATTGAGTTGTCATAGAGGCTCCCTCATAGAGCTGCGAGTTTCAAGCCTGGGCCGCAAGCAGAAGCAGCCAGGCGATACTCGTGAAAATGGGGTGCGGCAGGCAGCTTTTGAGTGCGTCTGCTTGAGGCCTGCCGCGTGCCACTGAAACCGTGTTTAGAAAACCGAGGCGTAATCGCCCAGCTCGATCTGTACCGACTTGATGCGCGTGTACTGGGCCAGCGAGCTGATGCCGTTCTCACGACCGACGCCCGACTGCTTGTAACCGCCGACCGGCATTTGTGCCGCCGACTCGCCCCAGGCGTTGATCCAGCAGATACCGGCTTCCAGCAGATGAATCACGCGGTGGGCGCGGTTCAGGTCGCGAGTCACAATGCCTGCAGCCAGACCGAAGTCAGTGTCGTTGGCGCGACGCACCACTTCATCTTCGGTGTCGTAACCGAGGATGCTCATCACCGGGCCGAAGATTTCTTCACGCACGATGGTCATCTCATCGGTGCAGTCGGTGAACACGGTCGGCGCAACGAACGCGCCCTTGTCGAACACACCGCCAGTCAGGCGATCGCCGCCGCACAACAGACGTGCGCCCTGCTCTTTGCCCTTGGCGATGTAGCCCAGCACGCTTTCCATGTGCTCGAAGCTGACCAGCGGGCCGAAATTGATGTTTTCGTCTTCCGGGTTACCGGCACGGATGCGCTTCACACGCTCAAGGATCTTCGCTTCGAACTCGGCTTTCAGGGCGTTCGGCACGAACACGCGGGTGCCGTTGGTGCAGACCTGGCCGGAACTGTAGAAGTTGGCCATCATCGCGATGTCAGCGGCGCGGTCCAGATCGGCGTCGTCAAACACGATCAGCGGTGACTTGCCGCCCAGCTCCATGGTCACTTCCTTGAGCGACGAGCTCGAGGCGCTGGCCATGACTTTCTTGCCGGTGTCGGTGCCGCCGGTGAAGGAGACTTTCTCGATGCGCGGGTGCTCGGTGATCCAGGTGCCGACTTCACGGCCGCTGCCGGTCAGCACGTTGAATACGCCGTTCGGTACGCCCGCTTCGGTGTAGATTTCTGCCAGCTTCAGGGTGGTCAGCGAAGTGACTTCACTCGGCTTGAAGATCATCGCATTGCCCGCCGCCAGTGCCGGGGCGGATTTCCACAGTGCGATCTGGATCGGGTAGTTCCAGGCGCCGATACCGGCTACCACACCCAGCGGCTCGCGACGGGTGTACACAAAGGAAGAATCGCGCAACGGGATCTGCTCGCCTTCGATGGCGGGCACCAGACCTGCGTAGTATTCCAGCACGTCGGCGCCGGTCACGATATCCACGTAGCGGGTTTCGGAGATGGCCTTGCCGGTGTCCAGCGTTTCCAGAGCAGCCAGTTCATCGTTGCGCTCACGCAGGATGTCGACGGCACGGCGCAGGATGCGCGAACGCTCGACCGCCGTCATGGCGGCCCAGATTTTCTGACCCTTTTCGGCCGCGACGACGGCGCGCTCGACATCGTCCTTGCCGGCACGCTGGATCTGCGCCAGGACTTCGCCGTTCGCCGGGTTGATGGCGTCGAAGGTTTCAGGGTTGCTGGCATCGACATAACCGCCATCGATGTAAAGTTTCTGCAGTTCAAAACGGGCCATAAAGTCCTCGCAAATTCAGTGGGGGGCGATGACTGTTTTCAGTGTGCCGGGTTGGTTCGGCAACAGGCTTCTACAGTCGTTCGGTGAGGAGCTTCGAAAGCTTCAGCTCGCCGATTTCGCCAATTGAAAGTCCATGTACTCGTAAGCGATCCGTTGCGCTTGCTCGGTGTCGAATGCATCGCCTGACAGCGCGCCTCTCAGCCACAACCCATCTATCAGGGCTGCCAGCCCGCGGGCGGCGCTGCGTGCCTGTTCCAGTGGCAAGGTGCGGCGGAACTGACAGCACAGGTTCGAATACAAACGGTGGTCGTTGATACGCTGCAATCGGTGCAGCGAAGGGTGATGCATGCTGGTCGCCCAGAAGGCCAGCCAGGTTTTCATGGCCGGGCCGCTGACCTGACTGGCGTCGAAGTTGCCTTCGATGATCACTTGCAGGTGAGCCCTGGGGCTGTCTTCGGTCAGCGCCTGACGGCGTTCGCGGACGTTCTGGATCAAGGCGTTCATCAGATGCCGCATCGTGGCGGCGATCAGGCCGTTCTTGTCCTGAAAATAGTGACTGATGATGCCGTTGGACACGCCTGCCAGTCGCGCAATCAGCGCAATGCTGGCATCGCCCATACCGACCTGATCGACCGCAGTCAGCGTGGCCTGGATCAACTGTTGGCGGCGGATGGGTTGCATTCCGACCTTGGGCATTGGCGCGATTCTCCCGGGTGTCTGCAGTGATCGTTGTAACGAAAAGACGAGACCAGTCTAAAGATTTTTTATTGAACGATCAATCAATAAAAAATCGGAAGCGCGTTTTCACTGCCTGTCGGGCAGTCTGAATCCGTCCAGCCATCACTTTGCGCAAAGGCACAGATCTGTGACGCGGAGCGTCACGCAAGGCATTCCCACGCTGGAGCGTGCGGAACGATAGGATCTACAACTATCGTGCCCATGCTCCGCGTGGGTATGCCGTTCTGAACGCTCCGCGTCCGGTCCTCAGTGCCCGAATAGCTCAATCCTGCAAAACCACATCTGCCAGCTCATCAATCGCTTCCTGCCGCTCAGCCTGATTCGGTTTGGGCTGCGGGTTGAGTGTCGACCACTGCGGGTGGGCGCGGGCGCGTGACAGGGGTTCGGGGATTTTGCCTTTGCGCCAGGTCTTGTCCTGCGGTGTCGTCAGTTCGATGCTGTGCAGGGCAGCGTGGCCCCTGACACCCAGCGCCAGCAGCAAGTGGCGCTGACGCAGGGCGAGCAGGCGCAGTACCGCATCGTCGACGGTCAACTCTCTGCGCCCCTTGAGCTTGCCGAGCAACCGGCCCCCGTAGCTGCGCGCTGTGGATAACGCACCACCGGCAATCGCCCCGACCAGCGCCGCCGCACCCAGCGTCACACCGCCGACCATCAGGTCGACCCCTGCTCCGGCCGCCGCACCAGCGGCTACACCGCCACCAACGCGCACGCCCATCAACTTCAGGGTTTCCGGGTTGAACAGGTCATCGCCCCAGCGGCCGTCCATCAACGGCAAATCGCTGCTGGATACATCATCCTTGCGAAACGCATACAGCTTGAGGAGCGCCTCGACGCACTGCTGCTCGCGCTGGCGAACCGCCTTGCGCAGCGCTTCCACCGCCTGCTGCTCCTGGTCGGCGGTGGTTTCGACACTGCGTCGACAAGCTGCGCAATCAATCAACAGTTCGGCGATCAGGCGAGCAGCGCTGTGGCGTTTGGCTGTGCGCTGTTTTTCCTGATCGTCAATCAGCCGCTCAAGCCGCGGCCGCGCGCTTTCCAGCAACAGTGCCAGGCTTTCATACAGACGACGGCCGCCGTCTTCCGGGGGCGCCACGCTGTCGAAACGCACCAGCGCATGCAGGCCCAACCGTGAAAGCGCTTCGCGCCACTCAGGCTCGCGGTGCTGCTGCGCACTGACGAAATTCAGCACCGGCAGCAGTGGCTTGCCGCAGCTTGCCAATACCGCCAGTTCGTCACGGTATTTGGCCAGCACCGGCTCACGCGCATCGATCACATAAAGACCGGCGTCCGAATCGAGCAACTGGCGCATGACCTTGGCCTCTTGCTCAAAACGCTGGCGTGCCTCGCTGCCCTCCAGAAAGCGTGCCAGTCGCGCCGGTCCGTCCAGACGCTCGCCGGGACGGTCCAGGCGTTCCAGATAATCGAGCAGCGCGATAGCGTCTTCCAGGCCAGGCGTGTCGTACAGCTCGACCAGCGCTTCGCCGTCCACAGAAAGACGTGCGCCCTCGACATGACGCGTCGTGCTGGGACGATGGGACACTTCGCCGAAACTGACATCACCCGTCAGGGTACGCAGCAGCGAGGTCTTGCCGACGTTGGTATGACCGACCACCGCCAGCCTGATCGCACGAGTGCTGTCTGCTTCAGTCATGGCCTGTCTCCAGCCAGTTCAAGGGCGCACTGTCGGCGTGCGGCAACTGCAATTGATCCAGCGCGACGTGCCAGTCGCCGAGGCGCTCAGGGTCAAGCCTCTGCCCGGCAGGCGCGGGCAACAGCCAGATGCGCGCTGCCCCGGCGCAGCGTGCCAGTTCGGCGATCAACGCCAGACTGCCACGGTCCGGCGAGCGGCGCGGGTCGCAGGCGATCACCATGCGCGCAGGCGGATACTGGGTCAGTTGCTCCAGCAGCTTGTGGCGCGACTCACGGCTGTCGAGAATGCCTGCATCGGCAACACCCGACGGCAGCGCTGGCGGCCAGACTTGCTGATCATCCAGCTCGATGGCCACCAGCAGCGCGCCGTTGCTTTCGGTTGCTCCTGCACCGGACTGCACCTGATGCAACGCAGCAGGCTCGGCATCGTTGACACCCAGACGCTCGCTGCTGGGCATCAGGCGCTCACGCAATTCAAGGTATTCGGGTAAATCCAGATCAAGGCGCAACGCCGCCCTGCCCTGCTTCCAGCGCCACAGGCAGAACCCGGCCAGCAACAGCCGCGGCACGATGCCGTAGACCAGCAGCACACCGACCAGCCACGCCGCCCAGGCCTGACGCGCATTCTCGATACTCAACGCGCCATTGCCGCTGGCACGAATCATGGTTTCGTCCGGCACACTGAACCCCAGCCACGCCGGGATCGTACTGAGCGTCTGGGTTAGGCTGACGAACGTGTCGCTGCTCAGAATGGTGGTTTCCCAGACAAACCCGTAACGTCGGGTAGCCATCAGCATCAACAGCAACACCAGCGCAGTGAGTAACGCCAGCAGCCACAGGCTGTGAACCACCAGCCCGAGCGCCCAGCGATTCAGGCGCTGGCGTTGCAGCAGCAAAACCAGCGCCGGGGCGAGCTGTGCGGCCTGGGCGTCACGGGCGAGCTTTTCGCTCAGCCACAGCCACACACGGCCCAGCCCAGTATTACTGCGCCCGGCGAAAATCAGGCCCAGCGCCCAGGTCAGCAACAGCAAAAGGTTCAGCCCCAGCAGGCTGCCCAGCGCCCAGAACACATTGACCGGTGCCTGCCCGTCGCCCATTGCGGCGAACGCCAGGCCCGCGCCACTGATGACCGAGAGCACCGCCAGCGCAATCAACGCCAGCCGCGCGCCCTGCTTCCAGTGGTGCAGTGCGCCAAGCATGCCGTCGCGCTGCGCAAGGCCCAAGGCGCGGTGGGTAATGCGCGCAGTCAGGTCGCCTCCGGCAGCGCGGGCACGGCGATTGGCTTCCAGATCATCCAGCACGCCAGCCTGCTGTTCACGCAGGCGCACGGCTTCGGTCAGCCAGAGGGTATCGAGGGGGGTCAGTGCAGTCACACAGTGTCTCTTGATTGAATTCAGCGGTGAGCATAACCGCAGTCATGGGACTGAGCACGGCGCATGTCAGTTCATTCGCCTGCCCTGCGACCTCTGATATCCTCGCGACATGAAAACTCATCTGCCCCTCAGCCTGATTGCCGCCCTCGGTGAAAACCGAGTGATTGGCGTCGACAATTCCATGCCCTGGCATTTGCCGGGGGATTTCAAATATTTCAAGGCAACGACGCTCGGCAAGCCGATCATCATGGGTCGCAAGACCTGGGATTCGTTGGGCCGCCCGCTGCCCGGCCGCCTCAATCTGGTGGTCAGCCGCCAGACCGACCTGCAGCTTGAAGGCGCAGAAGTCTTCGCTTCGCTGGACGCCGCCGTCGTGCGGGCCGAGCAGTGGGCGCAGGAACAGGGTGTCGACGAGGTGATGCTGATCGGCGGCGCGCAGCTTTACGCTCAAGGCTTCCCTCAGGCAGATCGCCTGTACCTGACTCGCGTGGCGCTGAGCCCTGATGGCGACGCGTGGTTTCCGGAATTCGATACGGCGCAGTGGGCGCTGGTATCCAACACCGAAAACGCCGCCGTCGATGACAAACCGGCTTACAACTTCGAAGTGTGGGAACGGGTCTGATCAGCAATTTTCGGCGCAACTGCGGTCGCTGACGAAAAACTGCAATAAAAGTGTCGTTTTTGGTTTCACTGTCGCAAATAAAGGGGCAAACGGCGTCATTTGGCCTTTTTCGGGTCGCTGACGTACTTTTGCCTTCACAATAATTTGTTACGGTCTGCCCCTTCGTTTTTTCGACAAGGGGAAATCGCCTATGAAACTCGTGCCAAAACTGTTGGCCGCGGCCGTCTGCTTCGGGCTTGCCAGCCAGGCTATCGCGGCCACCGAACTGAAGCATTGGCCCGAGCCTGCCGCCAAGGCGCTCGACGCGATGATTGCGGCGAATGCCAACAAGGGCAATTACGCCGTCTTCGACATGGACAACACCAGCTACCGCTTCGACCTCGAAGAGTCGCTGCTGCCGTACATGGAAAACAAAGGTCTGATCACCCGCGAAACACTCGATCCCTCGCTGAAGCTGATCCCCTTCAAAGACACCGCCGAGCACAAGGAAAGCCTGTTCAGTTACTACTATCGTCTTTGCGAAATAGACGACATGGTCTGCTATCCGTGGGTCGCGCAGGTGTTTTCCGGCTTTACGCTTCAGGAGCTCAAGGGCTACGTCGATGAGCTGATGGCCCTGAAAAAGCCGATCCCTGCGACCTACTACGACGGCGACACCGTCAAGCAGCTCAATGTCGAACCGCCGCGGGTATTCACCGGGCAGACCGAGCTTTACAACAAGCTGATGGAAAACGGCATCGAGGTGTATGTGATGACCGCCGCGTCCGAAGAGCTGGTGCGTATGGTCGCTGCCGATCCCAAGTACGGCTACAACGTCAAACCACAGAATGTGATAGGCGTGAGTACGCTGCTCAAGGACCGCAAGACAGGCGAACTGACCACCGCACGCAAGCAGATCACGGCGGGCAAATACGATCCGAAAAGCAATATGGGCCTGGAGCTGACGCCATACCTGTGGACGCCGGCAACCTGGATGGCGGGCAAGCAGGCGGCCATTCTGACCTACATCGATCAGTGGAAAAAACCGGTGCTGGTCGGCGGCGATACCCCGACCAGCGACGGCTACATGCTGTTTCACAGCGTCGACGTGAGCAAGGGCGGCGTGCACTTGTGGATCAACCGCAAGGACAAGTACATGATCCAGCTGAACGGCATGATCAAGAACAATGCCGAAGCTCAGGCCAAGGAGAAGCTGCCGGTCACGGCGGACAAGAACTGGGTGATCGTCAAGCCGGACGAGATTCAGTAAGCGACACAACATTGCGGGTTGCCAGCAACCCGCAAGCACAATCAGTCGACTTTCTCGAACTTCAGATCCCAGACGCCGTGCCCGAGCTTCTCGCCACGGCGCTCGAACTTGGTGATCGGCCGTTCCGCAGGGCGCGGGACGTACTGGTTGTCTTCGGCCTGGTTGCGATAACCGGGCGCAACGCTCATCACTTCCAGCATGTATTCCGCGTAAGGGCCCCAATCGGTGGCCATGTGGAACACCCCGCCGACCTTCAGTTTGCTGCGCACCAGTGCGGCGAATTCAGGCTGCACGATGCGGCGCTTGTGGTGACGACTCTTGTGCCACGGGTCCGGGAAGAACAGCATCAGACGATCCAGGCTGTTGTCCGCAACGCAGCGGTTCAGCACTTCAATGGCGTCGCAATCATAGACGCGCACATTGGTCAGCCCCTGGGTCAGGACGCCGTTAAGCAGCGCGCCTACGCCTGGAGAATGCACCTCGACACCGATGAAGTCGTGTTCGGGGGCCGCAGCGGCCATTTCCAGCAGCGAGTGGCCCATGCCGAAGCCGATTTCCAGCGTACGCGGCGCAGAGCGACCGAACACCTGATCGAAATCCACCGGCGTGTCGGTCAGCGACAGGCCGTACAACGGAAGGCCTTGATCGAGGCCGCGCTGCTGACCTTCGGTCATACGGCCGGCTCGCATCACGAAACTCTTGATGCGGCGGTGTGGGCGCTCTTCGCCTTCTTCGACAGCAGGCGACTCTGGGTGCGGAACGTGCGAATCAGTCATCAACGGGCTCTTACTTGATCAGGCCATCCAGCGGCGAAGACGCGCTGGCATAGAGTTTTCGTGGCATGCGCCCGGCGAGGTAGGCCAGACGACCGGCAATTACGGCGTGCTTCATGGCTTCGGCCATCATCACCGGCTGCTGGGCGTGGGCGATGGCCGAGTTCATCAATACGGCTTCACAGCCCAGCTCCATCGCGATGGTGGCGTCGGAGGCAGTACCGACGCCGGCATCGACCAGCACCGGCACTTTGGTTTCTTCAAGAATGATCTGCAGGTTGTACGGGTTGCAGATGCCCAGACCGCTGCCGATCAGGCCGGCCAGCGGCATGATCGCGATACAGCCGATTTCGGCCAGCTGGCGGGCGATGATCGGGTCATCACTGGTGTAGACCATCACGTCGAAGCCGTCCTTGACCAGGATCTCGGCGGCCTTGAGGGTTTCGATCACATTCGGAAACAGGGTCTTCTGATCGGCCAGCACTTCGAGCTTGACCAGATTGCGCCCGTCGAGCAGTTCGCGGGACAGGCGGCAGGTGCGCACGGCCTCGGTCGCATCGAAGCAGCCAGCGGTGTTCGGCAATATGGTGTAGCGATCAGGCGGCAGCACGTCCAGCAGATTCGGCTCGCCGGGGTTCTGGCCCAGGTTGGTACGGCGCACGGCAACAGTCACGATCTCGGCGCCCGAGGCTTCGATGGCCAGACGGGTCTGTTCCATATCGATGTACTTGCCGGTGCCTACCAGCAGGCGCGACTCGAAAGTCCGACCGGCCAGGACGAAGGGCTTGTCGCTGCGAACATTGCTCATCGGAAATCCTCATAACGTGCAGATTGGGTTGGGCGCAGTGCGGATTGCGAACTAGCCACCGCCAATGGCATGAACCACTTCGACCTGATCGCCTTCGCTCAGGACGGTCGTCGCATGCTGACTGCGCGGCACGATATCCAGGTTCAGTTCCACCGCGACCCGGCGCCCTGCAAGGTCCAGACGGGTCAGCAATGCCGCGACGGTTTCACCATCGGGCAATTCATGGGGTTCGCCGTTCAACTGAATGTGCATGCGAGAGCAGCCATCATTTTTGGGGGGCCAGCATTCTAGCCCGATCAGCCAGTATGACCAAGGCAAAGCCACGCCATTCGTCTCAAGCGCGCCTGCTTTGCGGGGAGCAGACACTCAAGGAGGCGAACCCAGCCTCCACGCCGCCAGACCCAGCATCGACCAGCCGAACAGAAATGCCAGACCACCGAACGGCGTGATGATGCCCAGCTTGCTGAACCCGGTAAGGGTCAAGGCGTAGAGGCTGCCGGAAAACAGCAGAATACCGACCGCGAAGGAGAATCCGGCCCAAGTGATCAGGCGTCCGGGAATGTGCGTCGCCAGTATCGCCACGCCGAGCAGGGCCAGCGCGTGAATCAGCTGATAAAGCACACCGGTGTGGAACACCGCCAGGTACTCGGCACTCAGGCGTTCCTTGAGGCCGTGGGCGGCAAATGCGCCCAAAGCCACACCGGTGAAGCCGAAGAAGGCGGCCAGCATCAAAAAACTACGAAGCATCAGGAACTCCAGAAAAATCGTCGGAAGGCGCACGGTCTGTATAATGGCCCGCTCAACGGGTTCGGCCAAGCCATCTCTATGCTGCAGTCTATTCTTCGTCGCCTCTTCAAAGCCCTGCTGTGGTTCGCCGCAGGCAGTGTTCTCGTGGTTCTGGTTCTGCGCTGGGTACCGCCACCGGGCACCGCGCTGATGGTCGAACGCAAGGTAGAATCCTGGTTCGACGGCGAGCCTATCGACCTGCAACGCGACTGGGAACCGTTGGACAAAATCTCCGACAACCTGAAAATCGCAGTCATTGCCGGCGAAGACCAGAAATTCGCCGAGCACTGGGGTTTCGACGTCGACGCGATTCAAGCGGCCATTCTGCATAACGAGCGTGGCGGCTCGATACGCGGCGCCAGCACCCTCAGCCAGCAGGTGTCGAAAAACCTGTTCCTGTGGTCCGGCCGCAGCTACCTGCGCAAGGGGCTGGAAGCCTGGTTCACCATGCTGATCGAGCTGCTCTGGTCCAAGGAGCGCATACTCGAGGTGTACCTCAACAGTGTCGAGTGGGACGAAGGCGTATTCGGCGCCCAGGCTGCGGCGCAACACCACTTCCGCACCAACGCCAGCGCGCTTTCCGCCCAGCAGGCCAGCTACCTCGCCGCCGTCCTGCCCAACCCGCGGCAGTGGAGCGCCAGCCACCCGAGCAGCTACGTCTCTCGCCGCGCCGGCTGGATTCGTCAGCAGATGCGTCAGTTGGGTGGGGATGAGTATCTGCAGGGGCTGAACAGCAGCCGTCGGTGGTGATGTTTGCGCTCGGTTTCAATGGCCTCTCTCTACCTACGTTCGGGCATGAGAACGGGCCTTTGTAGCAGCGAACTTGTTCGCGAAGGCATTGTTTCGAACGACAAATCCTCTGCGACTATACGGGCCCTTTCGCGAACAAGTTCGCTCCTACGTTTGGGCATGGGAGCCGGATGGCTTTTGTGGGAGCGAACTTGTTCGCGAAGGCATTGTTTCAAACGACGAATCTTTTGCGACTGTACTGGCCCTTTCGCGAACAAGTTCGCTCCTACGTTTGGGCATGGGAGCCGGATGGCTTTTGTGGGAGCGAACTTGTTCGCGAAGGCTTTGTTTTCAACGCCAAATCTTCTGCCACTGTACGGGCCCTTTCGCGAACAAGTTCGCTTACGTTTGGGCATGGGAGCCAGATGGCTTTTGTAGGAGCGAACTTGTTCGCGAAGGCATTGTTTCAAACGACGAATCTTCTGCGACTGTACTGGCCCTTTCGCGAACAAGTTCGCTCCTACGTTTGGGCATGA